>JALHLN010000152.1 GCA_022844545.1 Burkholderiales bacterium
ACCCAGGTTCGAGGTCATCACGATCACGGTGTTCTTGAAATCCACGGTGCGGCCCTGGCCGTCGGTCATGCGGCCCTCGTCCAGCACCTGCAGCAGGGCGTTGAACACGTCCGGGTGCGCCTTCTCCACCTCGTCGAACAGGATCACCGAGTAGGGCTTGCGGCGCACCAGTTCCGTCAGCTGCCCGCCCTCGTCGTAGCCGACGTACCCGGGCGGGGCGCCGATCAGGCGCGACACCGAGTGCTTCTCCATGTACTCGGACATGTCGATGCGGATCAGGTGGTCCTCGGAATCGAAGAGGAAGTTGGCGAGCGCCTTGCACAGCTCGGTCTTGCCCACGCCGGTGGGCCCGAGGAACAGGAACGATCCGTACGGGCGGTTCGGGTCCGAAAGCCCCGAGCGCGAGCGCCGGATGGCGTCGGCCACCAGGCGCACCGCCTCGTCCTGGCCGACCACGCGCTCGTGCAGGCGCGCCTCCATCTTGAGCAGCTTGTCGCGCTCGCCCTGCATCATCTTGGACACCGGGATGCCGGTGGCGCGCGACACCACTTCCGCGATCTCCTCGGCGCCGACCTGCGTGCGCAGCAGCTTCGCGCGGGCCGGCGAAGCCTCGCCCGCCCGGGTTTCCACCTTCTCGGCCTTCTTCAACTGCGCCTCCAGCCCGGGGATCTGCCCGTACTGGATCTCGGACATCTTCGCCCAGTCGCCCTTGCGCTTGGCCTCCTCCATCTGCAGGCGCAGCTTCTCCAGTTCTTCCTTGATGTGCTGGCCGCCGGCGACCTGCGCCTTCTCGGCTTTCCAGATTTCCTCCAGGTCCGAGTACTCCTTCTCCAGGCGCCTGATCTCGTCCTCGATCAGTCCGAGGCGCTTCTTCGAGGCCTCGTCCTTTTCCTTCTTCACCGCCTCGCGCTCGATGCGCAGCTGGATCAGGCGCCGGTCCAGCCGGTCCATGGACTCGGGCTTGGAGTCGATCTCCATCTTGACGCGCGCCGCTGCCTCGTCGATGAGGTCGATGGCCTTGTCGGGCAGGAAGCGGTCGGTGATGTAGCGGTTGGAGAGCTCGGCCGCGGCGACGATCGCCGGGTCGGTGATCTCGACGCCGTGGTGCACTTCATAGCGCTCCTGCAGGCCACGCAGGATGGCGACGGTGGCCTCCACCGTGGGCTCGCCCACCAGCACCTTCTGGAAGCGGCGCTCCAGCGCGGCGTCCTTCTCCACGTACTTGCGGTACTCGTTCAGCGTGGTGGCGCCGACGCAGTGCAGCTCGCCGCGCGCCAGGGCCGGCTTCAGCATGTTGCCCGCGTCCATGGCACCTTCGGCCTTGCCCGCGCCCACCATGGTGTGCAGCTCGTCGATGAAGACGATGGTGCTGCCCTCGTCCTGCGCCAGTTCCTTCAGCACCGACTTCAGGCGCTCCTCGAACTCGCCGCGGTACTTGGCCCCCGCCAGCAGCGCCGCCATGTCCAGCGACAGCACGCGCTTGCCCTTCAGCGACTCGGGCACTTCGCCGTTGACGATGCGCTGCGCGAGGCCCTCGACGATGGCGGTCTTGCCCACGCCGGGCTCGCCGATCAGGACCGGGTTGTTCTTGGTGCGGCGCTGCAGGATCTGGATGCAGCGGCGGATCTCGTCGTCGCGGCCGATGACCGGGTCGAGCTTGCCCTGGCGAGCGCGGTCGGTGAGGTCCAGGGTGTACTTGGCGAGCGCCTGGCGCTGCGATTCGTCGGCCTGGCCGGAAACGGTCTGCCCGCCGCGCACCTGCTCGATGGCCTTGTCGAGGTTCTTTTTCTCGACTCCGGCCTGCTTCAGCAGCCGCCCGGTCTCGCCCTTGTCGCCGGCGCAGGCGATGAGGAACAGTTCCGAGGCGATGTACTGGTCGCCGCGCTTCTGCGCTTCCTTGTCGGCGACGTTGAGCAGGTTGCCGAGGTCGCGGGAGAGATGCACCTCGCCCGGCGTGCCCTGCACCTTGGGCAGCCGGCCGATGGCCTGCTGCAGCGATTGCTTGAGCGCGTTCGGATTGCCGCCCGACTTGGCGACGAGCGACGACACGCCGCCGTCCTCCTGGTTGAGGAGCGCGAGCAGCAGGTGCTGCGGCTCGATCTGCTGGTGGTCCTGGCCAAGGGCCATGCTCTGGGCGTCGGCCAGGGCCTCCTGCAGCTTGGTGGTGAACTTGTCGTAGCGCATGGTGCTGATCCCAAGGGTCTTTTTACCCCACCACAGATGGGGCCAATTTGACCGGAATCAAGCCGGGGCCGGGGAGGCGGGAAAATGTAACCGATCGGTTACATCGCGCCGCTATTTCCAGCGCTCGGCGGCCTGGTCGTCCGACTCGCGCGATTCCACCCAGCGCCCACCCTCCGGCGTCTGCTCCTTCTTCCAGAACGGCGCCCTGGTCTTCAGGTAGTCCATGAGGAATTCGCAGGCGGCGAAGGCATCGCCCCGGTGGCCGCTCGCCACCACCACCAGCACGATCTGGTCGGTGGGCTTGAGTTCCCCGAAACGGTGGATGATGGTGCAGTCGAGGATCTCCCAGCGCGAGCGCGCCTCGGCGAGGATCTTCTCCAGCGCCTTCTCGGTCATGCCGGGGTAGTGCTCGAGGGTCATGGCGCCGACCTTGGCGCCGTCGTTGATGTCGCGCACCAGGCCGATGAAGCTCGCCACCGCGCCGATCTTCGCGTTATTGAGCGCGATGGCCTTCACCTCGGCGCCGAGGTCGAAGTCCTCCCGCTGGACCGATATCCTCATCCGCCCGTCACCGGAGGGAAGAACGCGATCTCGTCGCCCGCCTTGACCGGCGCCGCGCCCGGCACCATGTCCTGGTTCACCGCGGTACGCAGCAACTTGCCTTCGGCCAGCGCCTCGGCCCACGCGCCGCCGCGCGCGCGCAGGTGCTGGCGCAGCGCGTCCACCGTGGCGACGCCTGCGGGCAGCTCGAACTCCTCGGCGCCGGTGCCCACCTTCTCGCGGATGCTCGCGAAGTAAAGGACCTTGAGATTCACCAGTACAGCTCCGAGTAAGGCAGGAAGCGCACCCGCTCGCCCTTGCGGATGGCGTGGTTGGGCGGGTTGTCCACCAGCCCGTCGGCCCAGGCGGTGGAGGTCATGACCGCGGAATCCTGCGTCGGGTAGAGGTCCAGCCCGCCCTGCCCGTTCCACTTCACGCGCAGGTATTCGCGCCGCGCGTCGGGCTCGGCCCAGTCGAAATCGGCGCGGGCGTCGATGGCGCGCGGCGCGACTTCGGTGTGCCCCTGGGTCTTGAGCAGGAACGGCCGCACGAAGATGAGGAAGGTGACGAAGCTGGACACAGGGTTTCCCGGCAGCCCGATGAAGGCGGCCTGCCCGACCTTGCCGAAAGCGAGCGGCCGCCCGGGCTTCATCGCGATCTTCCACATCAGCAGCGACCCCTCGGCCTCGACCGCCGGCTTGACGAAATCCGCGTCTCCGACCGAGACGCCGCCCGAGGTGACGATGAGGTCGCATTCGGCCGCCGCACGCCGCAGCACCTCGCGCGTCGCCTCCAGCGTGTCCGGGACGATGCCGTAGTCCTTGACGTCGCAACCGAACGCGGCGGCCATGCCGTTGAGCGTGAAGCGATTGGAGTTGTAGATCCGGCCCGGCGGCAGCGGGTCTCCGGGCATCACCAGCTCGTCGCCGGTGAAGAACAGGCCCAGCTTCACCCTGCGATACACCGGCAGCGCCTTGATGCCGACGGAGGCCGCGAGGCCGGTGTCCTGCGGCAACAGGCGCTTGCCCGCGGCGAGGATGACATCGCCACGCCTGATGTCGCTGCCCTTTAGCCGGACCCATTCGCCCGGTTTCGGAATCTTCTTCACCACCACCGCGTCGCCTTCGATGGCGCAGAATTCCTGCATCACGATGGCGTCAGCCCCCGGCGGAATCGGCGCGCCGGTGAAGATGCGCGCCGCCGTGCCGGCGGCAAGCGGCTGCCCCACCGCGCCGGCCATGATCCGCTGCGCCACCTTCAGGCGCGCATCCGGCGCCTTCACGTCCGCCAGGCGCAGCGCGTAACCATCCATGGCGCTGTTGTCCATCGGCGGCACGTCCATCGTGGAGGTCTGCGGCTTCGCCAGCACCCGGCCGGAGGCCTGCAGCGTTTGCACCTCCTCGGTTTCCGCCACCGGCTTCGCGCCGGCGAGCAGGACCTCGAGCGCTTCGTCCACGGAGAGCAATCCCTTGTTCATGCGAGCTTCAGGTGGCCGAGGATGAACGCGGCGATGCGCGCCGGGTCGTTCAGGTCGAGCAGCGGCAGTTTCGTCTTGACCTTCGCGTCGCTGGCGACGGCGACGATGTGCGGATCGTTCGGATGCAGCATGCCCTCGCCCGGCTCGGCGCGCCAGACTTCCAGCTTCGGGATCGGCGCGTGCTTGAAGCCTTCCACCAGCAGCAGGTCGCAGGGCGAGAAATGCCTGACCTGGTCATCGAACGAGGGCTCGGGTTCGCCGCGCAGCTCGTGCATCAGCACCCAGCGGCGCGACGAGGTGACCAGGATCTCGGTGGCGCCGGCCTGGCGGTGGCGGTACGAATCCTTGCCTTCCTTGTCGACGTCGAAGGTATGGTGGGCGTGCTTGATGAGCGAGACGCGCAGGCCGCGCTTCACGAACAGCGGAATGAGCTGCTCGATCAGCGTCGTCTTGCCGCTGCCGGACCAGCCCGCAAAACCGAAGGTTTTCATGTGACTGCGGACTCTACCGCAATCCTAGGCCGTCGCGCCCCCGCAGGAACTGCCCGCCCCGGCGGTGCAGCCCAGGCAATGGTCGTCGAAGCGGATGGCGCGCTTCACGACCTGGTCGTAGTCGAAATCGAAGATGCTGAGCGGCTTGCCGCCGGCGCCCAGGGCACGCAGGTCCAGCATCTGGTTGAAGTCGCAGTCGTAGATCCGCCCATCGTGCCCGACGCTGACCAGGCTGCGGCACATCACCCCCGCGGCCGCCGCGGGATTGAACGCCGCCAGCAGCTTGTCCATGTAGGCCTCGTACTGCCCGGACTTGTCCAGGTGCAGCTTGAAGCGGTTGATGGGCATGTTGGTCATGGTGTAGAGGCCGTTGAACGACAGCCCGAACTTGTCCTTCAGCTCGCGCCGGTAGGCGGCCTCCAGCTCCGCCTGCGGCGCCGGCAGGTAGGGACCGACCGGGTTGTAGACCAGGTTCAGCACCAGGCCGCTGCCCTCCACCCCGTAGCCGACGGCATTCAGGCGCTTCATCGCCTCCATGCTCTTGCCGAACACCCCCGAGCCGCGCTGCGCGTCGGTGAAGTACGCCTGGTAGTAGGGCAGCGAGGAAATGACCTCGACGCGGTTGCGGGCGAAGAACGCCGGCAGGTATTCCTTGCTCGCCTTGGTGACCGGATGCCCGTCCAGTTGCACCGTCAGGTTGTGCCGCACCATGACGTGCCTGCCCAGCGCCACGGCTCGCTCGACGAACTCGTCGAACTGCGGGTGCAGTTCCGGCGCGCCGCCGGTGAGGTCCAGGTTCCGGATCTGCGGATGCCGCTCCAGGATCTCCAGGCACTTCGCCACCCCTTCCGGCGACAGCATCTCGGTGCGCGCGGGCGAGGCGTCCACGTGGCAGTGGCGGCAGACCTGGTTGCACAGCTTCGTGATGTTGACCTGCAGCGTGTCCACCGCCAGCGGCGGCAGGTCCATGCCGCGGCGGCGCAGCTGGTCCTCGAAATCGTATCTCGATGGCTGCGGCGCGACCTTGAGCTGGATGACCGCGCTCAAAGCACCAGCTTCTTCAGGTGGTTCTGCATCTGCACCGAGTGCACCAGGGTGATGCCCGCCATCATCGCCGCTGCCACGTGCACCGCCTCCATCATCTGCTCCGGGTTGGCGCCGGTCTCCAGGCACTGCGTGGTATAGGCGTCGATGCAGTAGGGGCATTTCTGGGCGTGCGAAACAGCCAGTGCGATCAGGGCTTTCTCGCGTTTCGTGAGGGCGCCGTCGGTGCCGGTGACGCTGCCGTAGTACTTGAAGAAGTCGTCGGCCAGGCCCTTGGCGTGCTCGCCGATGGCGCCGAATTTCTTCAGGTCTTCGGACTCGTAGTAGTTGCTCATGGGATCCTTTGCGGAAAGCCGGAACTTATACCAATACCATCTTGCCCCCGGCGATGCCGAGCACCACGGCCAATACCTGCCGGATCAACGGATTGGCGAAGCGCCGGCTGCCGTACTCCGCGCCCGCCCAGCCTCCGATGAGGACCGCCGCCATGAGCCACCAGGCATAGTCGGGCGGAGGGGTGGGATTCCTTACAAACCCGGCCGCGAGCGCGGCGAGCGAGTTCACCAGTATGAATGGGGCCGCAACCGCCGAGGTCTGCTTGGTGCCGGCCCAGCCAAAGAGGAGCAGGATCGGGCTTAGGAATATTCCCCCGCCCACCCCGGTCAGGCCTGACAGTACCCCCAGCACCGCCCCGACGGCCATGGCGAGTGGCACCGGAAGCCGGCGTTGCGGCCGCGCCTCCTCGCCTCGGCGCGCGCTCCACCATAGCTGCCATCCGGCATAGAGCAGGACCACGCCGACCAGAACCTTGTAGGCCGTTCCCGGGAGCGTGATCGCGCCGCCCAAATAGGCGAAGGGAATGGAGACCACCGCGAAGGGCCAGAACAGCGTCCAGCGGAAATGCCCGGCGCGCCAGAACTTGTACGTCGCCAGCGACGACACCAGCACGTTCAGGATCAGGGCGATCGGGCGCATCTCGGCAGGCGCCACGCCGGCGATCGCCATTGCGGCGATGTAGGCCGATGCGCCGCCGTGGCCCACGGCGGCGTAGAGGAACGCAGCAACGAGCATGCCCAGGGCAAGCAGCGAGACGAGGGTCAAGTCCATGGCGACCCTCGTTATATACCACGGAATATAGCGAACTAGGGCTTGCTTCGCGGCGGGCGCAGGTTCTTCTCGAAACGCTTCAGGTCCGCAGCGACCGCCGCCGATGCCTTTCCCTCCATGGCCCGGAACGACGCCACCAGCTTCACACCGAACGAAGTCACCTGCGCCCCGCCGCCCCGCTTGCCGCCGGTGGCGGTCGCAACCACCGGCTCGAGGAAATCGGCGTTGAGCGATTCCACCAGTTGCCACGCCCTCCTGTAGGACATGCCCATCTCCCGTGCCGCTGCCGAGATCGAGCCGGTGAGCGCGATGCGCTCGACGAGCTCGGCCTTGCCGGGGCCCATGGCCGCGGCAGTTCTGCCGAGCACGCGAAGGGTCAGGCCCTTGTATCGCACGATGGGGTCATTCCGCGTTGGGGAAGAAAAGTTGCTCGCCCCCGATCTTATACGCGGCGATCGCCAGCTGCCCCTCCTTCGACACGATCCAGTCGATGAACGCCTGCCCCATGTCCTTCTTCACGTGCGGATGCTTCGCGGGGTTCACCAGGATGACGCCGTACTGGTTGAACAGGCGCTTGTCGCCCTCGACCGCGATCACGAGTTCGCCGCGGTTCCTGAACGAGAGCCAGGTACCCCGGTCGGTAAGCGCATAGGCGTTCATCCCGGCTGCGGTGTTGAGTGTCTGGCCCATGCCCGAGCCGGTATCCCGGTACCAGGGCCCCTTGTCCTTCGCGATGTCGGTCCCGGCGGCCTTCCACAGCTCCAGTTCCGCGAA
>JALHLN010000153.1 GCA_022844545.1 Burkholderiales bacterium
CCGCCCGTTCCTTCGTGACCGTGGTCGGCGCCGCGATGAAGTCGTAGCGCCCCGCGAG
Organism: Burkholderiales bacterium; assembly: GCA_022844545.1. Taxonomy (GTDB): domain Bacteria; phylum Pseudomonadota; class Gammaproteobacteria; order Burkholderiales; family SG8-39; genus RBG-16-66-20. The sequence goes on from JALHLN010000153.1 coordinate 59, forward strand.
CATGCCGGGGATCAGCGTCGAGAAGCTGACGCTGTCGATGGTGATCCCGCGGTTCATGCGCCTGGCAACCTCGGTGAAGAGGTCGATCTGGAAGCCTTCGGTGCCGCCGCCCAGCTTGGGCATGGCGTGCGGCGCGAAGGTGCCGTCCACGCCGGTGCGCAGCGGCGGCAGGCCGGATTGGGCGAACGCGGAACCGGCGAACAGCAGCGCGGCGGCGAAGATGGACAGGCGGCGACGGAACATCGGACACGCTCCCATGGTTGGTTGGACGGCGGTTGAAGGCAGAGCCGGCATTGTCCGATAAAGCGACGCAAAACGGTAGGGTCTGGTCTCCGGACACACCGTTTGCGCGGATACCGCAGGGCGGCGCTGCGCGATCCGCGCGGGCAGCCCTACGTCGGCTGTTTCAGCAGGCCGGTCATCGCCTCGAACGGCACCGGCCGGCTGACCAGGAAGCCCTGCATCTGGTCGCAGCGCAGCAGGCGCAGCATTTTTGCCTGTTCCTGCTCGTCCACGCCTTCGGCGACCACCTTCAGGCGCAGCGAATGCGCGAGCGAGATCATCGTCGACACCAGCGTCATGGTGTCCGGTTCGGCCAGCATGGTGATGATGAACGAGCGGTCGATCTTCAGCGCATGCACCGGCAGCTTGGCCAGATAGGCGAGAGAGGAATAGCCGGTGCCGAAGTCGTCGATCGCAATCTCGACGCCCAGTTCCCGGATCGCGCGCAGTTTGGCGATGTTTTCATGGATATCCTGCATCACCAGGCTCTCGGTGATTTCCAGGTCGATGCCGGTAGGCGTCGCGCCCCGTGCGAGCGCCTCGCGTACGGTGGCGAGGAATTCCTTCCTGCGCAGCTGGATGGCGGAAACGTTGACCGCGATCCGCGGCGCCGCCAGTCCCTGCCCCAGCCACAGCGCATGGTCCCGCACGGCCTGGCGCAGCGCCCAGGTGCCGACCTCGAGGATCAGGCCGGTTTCTTCCATCAGGGGGATGAATTTCAGCGGCGGCACCAGCCCCAGTTCCGGGCTCTGCCAGCGGATCAGCGCTTCCACGCCGAGGATCCGCCGCGTCTCGACGTCCACCTTGGGCTGGTAGTGCAGGATGAATTCCTCCTTCTCCAGCGCCTGGCGCAGCTTGGTCTCGAGCGTGAGACTGCGCGTCGTCAGCTCGGTCAGGTCGGCGCTAAAGAACATCTGGCGCTCGCCAAGTTGCTTTGCCTTGCGCAGCGCCGCTTCGGCGTTGCCCAGCAGCGTCTCGGCATCCGCTCCATCGGCGGGGAACAGCGCGGCGCCCGCCTTCGCAGCGAGCCGCACCTCTTGCCCATCCACGCTGAATGGCTCGATGAAGCCTCCGTTCAGAGCCGCGGCCAGGGCCCGGGTCGCCTCGGATCGTCCCTTGACCTGACCCTGCATCAGGGCAAAGTGGTCGGCACCGATCCGCCCCACCGCGCTCGGGCCACCGACGGCCGCCAGGCGAGCGGCCACCTGCTTGAGCAGCTCATCGCCCGCCTGCCGGCCGAGCGACTCGTTGACGGTTCTCAGGCGTTCGATGTCCAGCAGCGCGAGCGCGAACTTGCCGCCGGCCGGTCCGACGGCGCGGATCGACTGCGCGAGCCGCTCGAGAAACAGCGGCCGGTTCGCAAGGCCGGTCAAATGGTCGTAGAAGACAAGGTAGTCCAGTCGATTTCTCTTGGCGATACTGTCGAGAGCGAAGGCGATGTCGCCGGCCAGCTCGCTCAGCAGTTTCATTTCCTCCACGTCGAAGAATCTGACTTCTCCGGAATACAGGGCGAGCACTCCGACCGCCTCTTCGTCCACCAGCAGGGGAAGCTGGATAAGAGAGCGAAAGCCGCGTTCGCGCGCTTCCTCCTTCAGCGTGACGCGCGGATCCAGCGCCATGTCGTCGACGACGATCGCCCGGCGCTCGGCGACCGCTTGCGCCGACAGGCCGATCCCGGCGACTCCCGCGGCGGAGATGTGCATCGGCATCCGATTGATGTAGTCGGCACCGGTGCCTTCCCAGGCGACTGGCAGGACTTTCTTCGCCTCCCGGTCGATGATGCCCAGCCACGCCATGCGGAATCCGCCGGCCCGCACGGCGAGCCGGCAAGCCTCGCGGAAAAGCTCGTCCCGGTCGCGCACCCGCACGATCAGCGAATTGACGCCGCTCAGGAGCGCGTGGACGCGATTGAGGCGCTCGATCTTCTCTTCCGCCTGCTTGCGCTCGGTAATATCCCGCCCGATGGAGATGACCACTGTTCCCTCTGCGGTCTGCAGAGCACGGCGATTGAGTTCGACCCACCTGGGCGTGTCGCCGGTGCCGGAGACGCGATGCTCGTGGGAGATTCCGCGCTCTCCAGCGCCCAGCAGTGCCTCGAATTCGCTCTTGATCTGCTCTTCGCCGGTTGCCAGTACGTCGCGCGGTCCCTTTTGCAGCATTTCCTCGCGCGAGTAGCCCAACCGCTTGCATGCGGCGTCGTTGACATAAATAAAACGCATCGAGACCGGGTCGGTCAGGTAGATGGCGTCCGGAAGCGCGTCCATGGTCGCGCGAAACCGCTGCAGTTCGTGCTCCACTTTTCGGTGCTCGGCGCGGACGGCCGCTTCCTTCAGTACGCGCTCGAGCACATTCGGCAGCCGCGACAAGTTCTTCTTCAGGACATAGTCGTCCGCGCCGGCCTTCAGGGCATCGACGGCGATCTCCTCGCCGGCGGTGCCCGAAACGAGGATGAAGGGAACGTGCAATCCAGCGGCCCTCACGATCCGGAGGGCATCGAGGCCGCTGAATCCGGGCATGTTGTAGTCCGATATCACCGCCTCCCATGACGGATCCGCGAGCGCCGCCGCCAGCGCGCTTGCGCTTTCGACTCGCTGGTGACGCACGTCGAACCCCGCGCGCTCCAGAGTGCGAACGATCATCTTCGCGTCGTCGTCCGAATCCTCGACCAGCAGCAGATGGATGGCCTTTCTCACTTGGCGAAATGCGCCGGCAACGGTTGATTGAGCATCAGCCAGTAGATGCCAAGCAGCTTTGCCGCCTCGACGAACTCGGCGAAGTCCACCGGCTTGCGGACGTAGCTGTTCGCGCCCGAAGCGTAGCTGGCGACCACGTCCCGGTCTTCCTTCGACGAAGTCATCACCACCACCGGGATGAGCCGCGTGCGGTCGTCCGCGCGCATGGCCTTGAGCACGCCTAACCCGTCGAGCCTGGGCAGCTTGAGATCCAGCACGACGAGCATCGGCAGCGGCTTGCCCGACCGGTCGGCATAGGCGCCCCGGGCAAACAGGAAGTCGAGCGCCTCGACGCCGTCGTTCACCAAGGCGATCGGATTGGCGATGTTGCTCTGCTTGAACGCGCGCAGCGTGAGCTTGGCATCGTCCGGGCTGTCCTCAACCAGCAGGATGCCCTGGTCTGCGATGTTCATGTTCGGGTTGTCCTATGGTGAAGAAAAACGTTGCGCCTTTGCCTTGCGCGGCTTCGGCCCAGACGGCTCCGTCGTGCCGCTGGAGGACTCTCTGGACGATCGCGAGGCCGATTCCGGTACCCGGAAAATCGCCCGCGTGATGCAGCCGCTGGAAGGCGTCGAAGAGCTTGTCCGCATAAGCCATGTCGAATCCGGCGCCGTTGTCAGCCACGAAATACGCCTGCCGGCCGTCCTGCTCCCGCATGCCGACGCGAATCGTCGCCTCGGGCGTCCTGGAGGTGAACTTCCACGCGTTGTCGAGCAGATTTTGCATCGCGATATGTATGAGGGCTTGGTCCGCGCGCACGGTCAGCCGATCGTCGATTTGCCAATGGACCTTCCGTCCCTCGTTGCGCTGCCCCAGCGCTTCCGCGATACCGCGCGCCATCTCGCCCAGATCCACCGGCTCGGGCCTGAGTTCGGAGCGCGTGACCTGGGAAAGACTGAGCATGTCGTCGATGAGATGGCCCATGCGCTGGCTGGCGGCGCGGATGCGCCGCAGGAAGTCCTTGCCCTCGTCGTCCAGCCTGACGCCGTAATCCTCGAGCAGCGCGAGCGAGAATCCGTCCATGCTGCGCAGCGGCGCGCGCAGGTCGTGCGACACCGAATAGCTGAAGGCCTCGAGCTCCCGGTTGAGCGCCGCCAGTTCCTGATTGCTGCGTTCGACCCGTGCGAGCGCATCCCGCAGCGCTTGCGTCATGCGGCCGAGGTCGCGGGTCAGCTGACCGATCTCGTCGCTGCCGCCGGCGCCGAATTCGGTGGTCCAGTTTCCGGCGGCGACCTGCTGCGCGGCCTGCTGCAGCCGCGCCACCGGGACGAGCACGTCCCGGTGGATCAGCCAGGAAACGCCGAGCGTGATCAGCGCGATCAGCGCGAGGCCCGAGAGGATGACGACCAGCAGGCGCTGCTGCGCGGCGTTGCTTTGCTCGGTAGTCAGGTCGGTCAGCCGAAATACGTCGCTAAGATTGTCCTGCTGAAGGATGGAGAGTCTGCTGAGCAGCTGCGCCTCGAAGTTCCGGCTCGGCTCAAGGTCGGCACGGTTCGGCGTTTCACCCTGGAATGCCGCTGCCAATTCGTCGAAGATCTGATTCGCCAATGTTCGTCCGCTGCGCAGCCGCGCCACGATTTCCTGCTGTGCCGGACCCTGAAACCGGCTCGCGGCGAACATGCCGTCGATGCGGTTCGAGATTTCCCTGTATTGCGCGAGCGCGCGCTCCTGGCGAATCAATGCGTACTCGAACGTCACCAGCTTGAGCGAGGTGAGCCTGCGCGCGAGGTCGGAGGCGTCGCGCCGCTGGCGGCGGGCGTCCTCCACTTCGGCATAGGTTGACCAGACCGCCGATGCAATGACGCCCACTGCCGCGAGCACAATCGCCGTCGCGAGCCGCTCCTTGTTGGCGATTCTCAGGCGGCGCCCCGCACGCTACCTGGCCACCGTCACGCGCTCAGGCCGGACCGCGAGCAGCGCGTCGAGATGGAGGTGGGGCAAGAAGTTCGGGACAGGCCCCTTGGCGACATGGCCGCGCGCCATCGCCCAGTGCGCCTCTTCCTCGAGCGTGATCAGATGCGACTGGCGGAGATCCACCGTGAACTCGAAATCGCGCCAGAATGGACGCATCATCTGGACGTCGATCTTCAGCCGGCCGGCAACGAGGTTTAGCGCCTGCTCCGGCTCGCTTCGGTTGAATTCCTCCGCCTTGAGAAGCGCCCGCAACAGCTTCTTGATCGCTCCTGGATGCGCTTTCAGGAATTCGCTGCGGCCGATGACGACGTGCAATTCCGTGTACGCGTTGGATTCCGTGAAGGACACCGCATTTGTGCCGAGCGCCGACTGCGCCGCAAGTGCGACCGGCTGCCAGGTTGATACCGCGTCCACGCCGCCCTTAAGCAGTTCCTGCGCTATCTGTCCGGGTGGCAAATCTACTAGTACGGCGGACTCGGGCGGCAGCTTGTGCCGAATGAAAAACGCCCAGAGGAAATATTCGCCGCTCGTACCGCTGGTGATCCCGATCCTCTTTCCCGACAGGTCGCGCGGCGTCGAGATGCCACGGTCCCGCCGCGCCACGATGACATTGTCGTTCGGGGAGCTGAGCACGGAGGCTGCCACTGCCAGGGGTTGTCCCGCCATGACCTGGAGGGCGAAGGGCACCTCAGCCGCGGTCGCCAGGTCGGCCTTGCCCTGGAGCAGCATTTCGATCGCGGCCTTGCCATGGGTGACGGGCACGACCGTCAACTCGAGCCCCTGCTGCGCGAAATAGCCGTTTGCCGCGGCGATATGCACCAGCGCGGCGTGCGGGAGCGTGGGCAACGCGATGCTCAGCTTCTCCAATGCCGCCGGCGGGGCAGCGGATTGGTATCCTTTGACCAGGTACCCTATGGCAATCGCCGCTACGATCGCCAACCCCGACGCGACGAGAACGCGCTTGGCTGGTGTTGATATTCTGTGGCCGCTCATGGGAAACCCCTGGCTTCTTTGTGACAGAGAACAGAAGACTGTTTGCGATCGCCGAGATAAAACTCCTTTTGGTCAATCATCGAAAAAGTACACGCGACGGCGCGCTGCAGCCATGCCGCGGCGCCACGCCTTCGCACTGCCGCAGGCGAGAATCGCGCGACGAACACGAACCGGCTTCGAATGCTGAGGCATGTGGGCGAGCCCCCGGACATTGTGATTTACTACGGTGGCGCAAGCCACCATACGCCGATCCGAGGCGGCTAACCTATGCCCGACACAGGGTTATTGGCGATGAACCGCCTTGTCAGAGAAGCGTTTTCCCAGATCCAGGTCAGTGGAAAATGCGCCAAAGGGGAAAGATGAACCGACAATCCGGAGCAGCCACCGCCGCCATCGCCATTGCCATCCTCGCGCTCGGCGCCGCCGCCGGCGCGTACCTCGGATGGGACCGGCACCAGCAGCTCGCCAAGGCCCGTGGCGAGCGGCTGCAGGCGGAACTCACGCTCACCCGCGAGCAGCTCGCGTTCGTGAAGTCGCGCCCGTCGCAGGGGGCGCAGTTCGCGCCGCCGATGCCGGTCCAGGTGCGCCCGACGGTCATCCGCGCCGCGCCCAGCCAGGGGCAGGCGGTCGGTGCCGCTTCGCCGGCTTCGCCCATCCAGCGCGCTTCTCCGGGCGCTCCGGCAGCGGTCCCGCGAAACCAGTAGCGATGCGCTGACCACCGCCATGGACCGAATTCTCGTCATCAACCCCAACTCCACCGAGGCCGTGACGCGAGGCATCGATGAGGCCTGCGCGCCGCTGCGCATGCCGGGCGGCCCCGCCATCGACTGCGTGACGCTCAAGGAAGGTCCGCCGGGGATCGAGAGCCAGCAGCATGTGGACGGCGTCGTCGGCCCGATGCTGAAGCTGGTCCGGCGCAAGGAAAAGGACTACGCCGCGTTCGTCGTCGCCTGCTACAGCGACCCCGGCCTGCATTCGCTGCGCGAGGCGACCAGGAAGCCCGTGCTCGGCATCTCCGAGTGCGGCATCCTCACCGCGCTCACGCTGGGCCAGAAGTTCGGCGTCATCGCCATCCTCAGGCAGTCCATTCCGAGGCACCTGCGCTACGTCGGTGCGCTGGGCGTCGCCGAGCGCCTGGCGGGCGAGCTGCCGGTGGGCCTGGGCGTCACCGAACTCTCGAACGAGAAGAAGACCTTCGGCCGCATGGTCAAGGTGGGCAAGGCCCTGCGCGATACGCACGGAGCCAACGTCGTGGTGATGGGCTGCGCCGGCATGGCGCGCTACCGCAAGCCGCTGCAGGACGAGATCGGCGTCCCGGTGGTGGAGCCGACGCAGGCCGCGGTGGCGATGGCCATCGGGCGCGTGCGCCTCAACTGGACGGGTTCCTAGGGAAGCTTTCCCGGCAGGTTGAAGCGCTCCCGCGTGGTGCAGTAGCGGCTGGCGAAGAGCCGGCCGATGGGGCGATAGGCTTCTTCCGAGATGCGCTTGCTCGCCGGGTCGATGACGCCCTCGCGCGCGTGGACCACCAGGAT
>JALHLN010000154.1 GCA_022844545.1 Burkholderiales bacterium
GCCGCCGCCCCCCAGCGCGAGGCGGCAGTCCACCTTGCCGCGCGCGATGCGCGCCGTGATCAGCTCGCGCAGCAGCGGCTCGCTCGCGCGCAGCTCCTCGGCGACGCGGAACTGCAGGTCGAGGAAGCGCGAATTGACCGTCCGCATCTCGAGCGCGAGCGTCCCGCGCGGCGTCTGCGCGCTGGCGGCGGCGTAACCGGTCATGCTGCGGATCATGGCTGGAGCGGGGAAATCCGGGTCGCGGTGTGAGGAATGCCCGCAATGATGGTCATGGGCTGCGGTTATGATACGGGCAGATGTCCTCGCAAGCCAACCAGCCGTTGCCGGAAGGCTTCCAGCTCGAAAACTACCGCATCCTGAGAGTGCTCGCCTCGGGCGGATTCTCGTTCGTCTACCTCGCGCACGACGAGAACGAGGCGCCGGTGGCGTTGAAGGAATACCTGCCGGCGAGCCTCGCGCTGCGCACCGACTCCAACCCCGCGCCGGTGGTGCCGGAGGACAAGCTGCCCACGTTCCGCTACGGGCTGAAATGCTTCTTCGAGGAGGGCAGGGCGCTGGCGGGCCTCGCGCACCCGAACGTGGTGCGGGTGCTCAACTTCTTCCGCGCCAACGGCACGGTCTACATGGTGATGCGCTACGAGCGCGGCCGCAGCCTGCAGGAGCACATCAAGAAGCGCAGCGGGGCGCTGAAGGAGGAGTGGATCCGCACCACCTTCATCGAACTGCTCAACGGCCTGCGCGAAGTGCACACCGGGCGGCTGCTGCACCTGGACATCAAGCCGGGCAACATCTACATCCGCAACGACGGCGCGCCGCTCCTGATCGACTTTGGCGCCGCGCGCCAGACGCTGCTCGCCGAGGGCGCGAAGCTGCCGCCGATGTTCACCCCGGGCTTCGCCTCGCCCGAGCACCACGGCGCGCGCGAGAACCTCGGGCCCTGGAGCGACATCTACTCGGTGGGCGCGAGCATGTACGCCTGCCTCTCGGGCGCTCCGCCCCCGACCGCGGCCGAGCGCCTGGAGAAGGACCGCATCATCCCGGCGCGCAAGGGCTGGGCCGGGCGCTATTCCGCGGAACTGCTCGACACCATCGACTGGTGCCTGCGCCTGGACCACCTGGAGCGCCCGCAGAGCGTGCTCGCGCTGCAGAAGGCGCTCTCGGGCGAGAAGGCGCCGGGGATCCGCGGCGAGGCGCCGGTGCTGGATCAGTTGAAGAGCGCTATATTCAGGCTCGCGCGACGATGAAGCACACCCTCTTCCAGGCGAGCCGGATCGGCGCCCGCACCTACCAGCAGGACCGGCTCGGCCAGTGGTCGAACGGCGAGGCGATGGTGCTGGTGCTCGCAGACGGCATGGGCGGGCACCTGCACGGCGAGGTCGCGGCGCAGATCGCGGTCGACTACCTCGGCGCGGCGTTCCGCTCCGAGGCGAGGCCGCGCATCGACGAGCCGGAGACATTCCTCTACCGCGCCATCGGCCGCGCGCACGCCTTGATCGTGCATCAGGGGCAGAAGATGGGGCTGCCGGACTCGCCGCGCACCACCATCGTCGCCTGCGTGGTGCAGGGCAGCCGCGCCTGGTGGTCCTTCGTCGGCGATTCGCGCCTGTACCTGATCCGGGAGGGGCGCCTGGTGACGCGCACCCGGGACCACACCATCGTGCAGCAGCTGGTGGACGCCGGCCGCATCCGCGAGGAGGCGGTGGCGGTGCACCCGGACCGCAACAAGCTCCTGCGCTGCCTGGGCGGCCCGATCATTCCCCGCATGGAACCGGTGGCGAGCGCCACGCTGGAGAAGGGCGACCTGCTGCTGCTGTGCTCGGACGGGTTCTGGGGGCCGCTCACCCAGCGCCAGATCCTGATGGGGCTGATCGGCAAACCCCCCGCGGAGGCGTTGCCGGGGCTGATCGAGATGGCCGAGGCGCGCGCCGGCAGGACCTGCGACAACGTGTCGGTGCTGGCGATGCACTGGCTGGACGAGCGCCCGGCGACCTTCGAGGACCCGCCGACGGTGCCGCAGGCGGGGGACTTGCCCGCGGGACCCGATTTCACCGCTTCGGCCACCGACTTCCTGCGCGTCACGGACGCCGAGATCGAAAGCCAGATCGCCCAGATCAAGGCCGCGCTCGGCCGTCCCGAGGCCGGGAAAAAGGAGTAGCACCGATGCGACCCAGCGGCAGGAAACCAGGCCAGTTGCGCGAGGTGCGCCTCACGCGCGGCTTCACCCGCCACGCCGAGGGCTCGGTGCTGGTGGAGTTCGGCGAGACGCGCGTGCTGTGCACCGCCAGCGTCGAGAACCGCGTGCCGCCGTTCCTGCGCGACAAGGGCCGCGGCTGGGTGACCGCCGAGTACGGCATGCTGCCGCGCGCCACGCACACCCGGGGCGACCGCGAGGCGGCGCGCGGCAAGCAGTCCGGCCGCACGCAGGAAATCCAGCGCCTGATCGGGCGGGCCTTGCGCTCGGTGGTGGACATGCCCGCGCTGGGCGAACGCACGGTGCACATCGACTGCGACGTGCTTCAGGCCGACGGCGGCACGCGCACCGCGGCCATCACCGGCGCCTTCGTCGCCCTGCACGACGCCTTCAGCTGGATGCAGGGCAAGGGCCTGATCGCGACCCTGCCGGCGAGGGACTTCGTCGCCGCCGTTTCCGTGGGCGTCTACCAGGGCGCGGCGGTGCTGGACCTGGACTACGCAGAGGACGTCGCCTGCGACACCGACATGAACGTGGTCATGACCGGCTCCGGGCGTTTCGTCGAAGTGCAGGGCACCGCCGAGGGCGAGCCCTTCGCGCGCGCCGAACTGGACGCGCTTCTGGATCTCGCCGGCCGCGGCATAGGCGAACTGGTGGCCGAGCAGCGCCGCGCCCTCGGCCTCCCGAACAGGTAGCGGAAAAACAGGGACAGTCCCCATTTTCCCCCGGCCGGCAGGATTGGCATGGCGCTGAAGTCCCTGGTGCTCGCCTCGGGCAACCCGGGCAAGGCGCGCGAGATCCGCGCGCTGCTGGAGCCGCTGGGCATCCACGTCGTGTCGCAGGCCGAGCTGGGCATCTCCGAGGCGGAGGAACCGCACGACACGTTCCTGGAGAACGCGCTCGCCAAGGCGCGCCACGCCAGCCGCGCCACCGGGATGCCGGCGCTGGCGGACGATTCCGGCCTGTGCGTCGCGGCGCTGGGCGGGCTGCCCGGCGTGCACTCGGCGTACTTCGCCGGACGCGAGGGCGGGCGCGAGCTGCGCGACGCGCGCAACAACGCCAAGCTGCTGGCGAGCCTCGCGTCGAAAACCGACCGGCGCGCGCACTACACCTGCGTCATGGTGCTCACGCGCCGCGCCGGCGACCCGGAGCCGATGCTGGCCGAGGGGCGCTGGGCCGGGACCATCGGCACCGAGCCGCGCGGGGAGAACGGCTTTGGCTACGATCCCCTGTTCAATGTAACCGATCGGTTACATCCGGAGGCCCGTACCGCCGCCGAGCTGCCCCCGGAGGAGAAGAACCGCATCAGCCACCGCGGCCAGGCGCTGGCGCGGCTGATCGAGCGGATCCGCGCGGAAACATGAAGGCGGTCGCGCTGTCGCGTCCGTGGGAGGTGAAGTTCGCCGCGCTGCCGCCGCTCGCGTTGTACGTCCACCTGCCCTGGTGCGTGCGCAAGTGCCCGTACTGCGACTTCAATTCGCACGAGCGCAAGGGCGAGCTCCCCGAGCGCGAGTACGTGGACGCGCTGGTCGCGGACCTGGAGGCGCTGCTGCCCTCGGTGTGGGGCCGGCGCATCATGAGCGTGTTCATCGGCGGCGGCACGCCGAGCCTGTTCGCGCCGGAGTCCATCGACCGGCTGCTGTCGGCGGTGCGGGCGCGCATCCCGGTGGAACCCGGCGCGGAGGTGACGCTGGAGGCGAACCCGGGCACCGCCGAGGCGGGGCGCTTCCGCGGCTACCGCGAGGCGGGCGTGAACCGGCTGTCGCTGGGCATCCAGAGCTTCGACGACGCGATGCTCGCGAAGCTGGGCCGCATCCATTCGGCGGACGAGGCGCGGCGCGCCATCGGGATGGCGCAGGCGGCCTTCGACAGCGTCAACCTCGACCTGATGTACGGACTGCCGGGACAGACCCTGGCCATGGCGCAATCGGAAATGCGCGAGGCCATGCGTTGGGAGGCGACGCACCTGTCGGCCTACCAGCTCACCATCGAGCCGAACACCTTGTTCTGGTCGCAGCCGCCGGTGCTGCCGGACCACGACGCCGGCGCCGACATGCAGCAGGCGATCGAGGACCTGCTTGGCGGAGGCGGCTACGAGCACTACGAGACCTCGGCCTTCGCGCGCCCCGGGCGGCGCTGCCGGCACAACCTGAACTACTGGGAATATGGCGACTACCTCGGCCTGGGCGCGGGCGCGCACGGCAAGTTGAGCTTCGCCGACCGCGTCGCGCGCCACGCGCGCGCCAAGCCGCCGCGCGAGCACATGAACGCGGGCGGCGCGGTGGAGCAAAACACCATAGAGCCGCGGGAACTGCCGTTCGAGTTCATGCTCAATGCGGCGCGGCTGGTGGAGGGCTTTGCCGTGGACCTGTTCCCGGCGCGAACCGGATTGCCGTCCTCCGCGCTGGAGCCGGGATTGAAGGCGGCCGAGGACAAGGGGCTCATCCAGCGCGACCTGCGGCGCGTGACGCCGACGCTGCGCGGGCAGCGCTTCCTCAACGAACTGCAGCAGCTGTTCCTGCCCTGATTCAGATGCGCCGGTAGTGCAGGTCGCGCACCTCGTGGCCCAGCTTCAGGCCGCGGCGTTCGAACTTGGTCATGGGGCGCGAGGCGCCCGCGGGCAGGCGCTCCAGCAGCGGCTCGGCCCCGAGCACGCTTTCCATGTGCTCGGCGTATTCCACCCAGTCCGTGGCGGCGTGCAGGACGCCGCCGGCGGCGAGCTTGCGCGCGAGGAGCGCGGCCAGCTCCGGCTGCACCAGGCGGCGCTTGTGGTGGCGCTTCTTGGGCCACGGATCGGGGAAGAAAAGGTGGATCCCCGCCAGCGCGCCGTCGGGAATCATCGCTTCGAGGACCTCGACCGCGTCGTGCCGGATCACCCGCAGGTTCTTCAGCTCCAGTTCCCCGATCTTCTTCAGCAGGCTGCCGACGCCGGGTCCGTGCACCTCGACCGCGATGAAGTCGGTCTCCGGATGCGCCTGTGCGATGGCCGCGGTGGTCTCGCCCATGCCCGAGCCGATCTCCAGCACCAGCGGCGCGGCACGGCCGAACACCGCGCGCGCATCGAGCGGCGCCGCCGAATACGCGATGCCGAAGCGGGGAAACAGTTCGTCGAGCGCGCGCTGCTGCGAGGGCGTGGTCCTGCCCTGGCGCAGGACGAAGCTGCGGATCCTGCGCTGCTGGTTCAAGCCGCCTTGGGTTGTGACGAAGATGAGGCGGACGAAATCCGCCCCTCGGTCGGCGACGAGGGCGAGGCGGCGTAGAACTTCTTCGGCATCCGCCCGGCGAGGAAGGCCTCGCGGCCCGCCTCGACCGCCTTTTTCATCGCCCCGGCCATGAGGACCGGGTCCTTCGCCGCGGCGATGGCGGTGTTCATCAGCACGCCGTCGCAACCCAGTTCCATGGCGATGGCCGCGTCCGAGGCGGTGCCCACGCCTGCGTCCACCAGCACCGGCACCTTTATCCGATCGATGATGAGCTGCAGGTTCCACGGGTTGAGGATGCCCATCCCGGAGCCGATGAGCGAGGCGAGCGGCATCACCGCGACGCAGCCGGCTTCCTCCAGCATCTTCGCCTGGATCGGGTCGTCGGAGCAGTACACCATGACCTTGAAGCCTTCCTTCACCAGCGTGTTCGCGGCGGCCAGGGTCTCGGGCATGTTGGGGTACAGCGACTCGGCGTCGCCCAGCACCTCCAGCTTTACCAGGTCATGGCCGTCGAGCAGCTCGCGCGCGAGGCGCAGCGTGCGCACCGCGTCCTGCGCGGAGTAGCAGCCGGCGGTGTTCGGCAGGTAGGTGAACTCCGACGGCGGCAGGAATTCCAGCAGCGAGGGTTCGCCCTTGTTCTGCCCGATATTCGTGCGCCGGATGGCGACGGTGACGATCTGGGCGCCCGAGGCGTCGATGGCGGCGCGCGTCTGCGCGAAGTCCTTGTACTTGCCGGTGCCCACGAGCAGGCGCGAGCCGTAGGTCTTGCCTGCGATGACCAGGGAATCCATCTCAGCCTCCGCCCACCGCGACCACGATCTCCAGGCGGTCGCCGTCCGCGACCAGCGTCGAGCCGTGCGCGCTGCGCGGCACGATCTCGCCGTTGCGTTCCACCGCGATCTTGCGGCCCGCGAGGGCCATGCGCTCGAGCAGCTCGCTCACCGCGAGCGGGGCTTCGAGCCGCTGCTGGGCGCCGTTCACCACCACCTGGATCATGCCGGGGATGATATCAGGGCGGGTCTCGTCGCTCCGCATTGCCTGAGCGTTCCTCGTGCACGATGCGCCGCACCTCCTGCCCGTCGCGGTACTCCCGGTACTCGCCCTCGACCACGACCCCGGAGCGGCCGCGGAGCTTGCGCCCGCGCCAGGTGAGCCAGGCCCAGGCGATGAGCGCGATGGCGAGGATCACCCCGAGCGCGATCGAGGCGAACACCAGCGCCGCGGCGAACACGGCGAGGGCGATCAGGGCGGCGAGGATGCGTTGCATTAGGCCCATGGATTTCACTATAACCCGATGCGGTTGCGCTCCGAGCCCTGTGCCTGTGATAGCCTTCGCGCGTGCGCAGAACCGTAATCCTCCTGTTGCTGGCGATCTCGATGTCCTTCCAGTCCGTTGCCTGGGCGGGCCAGGGACTGATCGGCCATCTGACGGGCGGGCTGGCGCACGCGGTGCTGCACCTGGACCGGGAAGCGCACCATCACCACGATGACGGTTCCTTCCACGAGGAACAGTCGGAGCAGTCGCTGCGCCATCTCCAGGCCGAAGGCGTGCCGGGCGCCGTGGCGCTCGTTGCGGGCCGGGTGATTCTTCCGGCCGGCGCGGCCCACGTCTCTGTCCTTCCGCACGCGTCGCCCGAAGCGCCGCCACCGGTCCTCGACGGACCGACCCGCCCTCCCCGAACCGCCCGCTGATCTGCAGTTGGGGCCGCCCCGCCGCTTGCCGGCGAGGCGGCGCTTGATGCATTCCTTGCGGCGGGTTCGACATGAAACCTTGGTTGTGGTTGTTGCTTTGCGCCTGCGCGCCGGTCGCGCTCGCGCAGCCGGAGGTGCAACTCCGGCGCGCGGTGGAGGCTGCCTGGGCGCGGTCGCTGGAACGTCCGGCGACGGCGGGCCTGGGCGAGGTGGCGCGCGCGCGGGAGACGGCGGCGGAGTCGCCTTGGGCCGCGCCGCCTTCGATTGAGCTGGGTTATCGCGGCGACCCGCTGTCCTCGGTCGCCGGCCAGCGCGAAGCGGAAGTCGGCCTGGCATGGCCGCTGCTGCTTCCCGGGCAGCGCGCGGCGCGCGTGGCAGCCGCGCGCGCCGCGCTCGAGAGCGCGGAAGC
>JALHLN010000155.1 GCA_022844545.1 Burkholderiales bacterium
CGCGGCGGGGGACGCCGCGCCCGATGCGGCGCCCGAGGCGCCCGCCGAAGCCGCCGCCGCGGAACGCCTGCCGGTGCCGCAGTGGTTCTGGGTCGCCGTGGGCGTATGCGCGATCGCGCTCGGCGCGCTCTACAGCCTGTGGAACTGGCAGCGTCTCGAGATCTTCAAGATGCTGCTGTCGTCCTTCTTCCCCCTGGCCCTGCTCATCATGGCGGTGCTGGGCTCGATCATGTTCGGGCTCGCCACGCCTGCGGAAGCCGCGGCGGTGGGCGGATTCGGCGGCTTCCTGCTCACCGTCGCCTACCGCTACATCGCGCACCTGCGCGCGCCGGGCGCCGGCGCGGCCTGGACCACGGTGAAGGATGTCGGCGCGATCGTGAAGGATTCCTCCTTCCTCACCGCCAAGACGAGCGCCATGGTGTGCTGGCTGTTCGTCGGTTCCTCGATCTTCTCGGCTGCCTTCGCGCTGCTGGGCGGGCAGGACCTGGTGGAGAAGTGGGTGCTGTCGCTGGGCCTCTCCCCGATCCAGTTCATGATCCTGGCGCAGCTCATCATCTTCATCCTCGGCTGGCCGCTGGAGTGGACCGAGATCATCGTCATCTTCATGCCGATCTTCATTCCGCTGCTGCCCAAGTTCGGCATCGATCCGCTGTTCTTCGGACTGATGGTGGCGCTCAACCTGCAGACCGCGTTCCTCTCGCCGCCGGTGGCGATGGCGGCGTTCTACCTCAAGGGCGTGGCGCCGCCGCACGTGACCCTGAACCAGATCTTCGCCGGCATGATGCCGTTCATGGGCATCCAGATCGTGGCGATGTTCCTGCTCTATATGTGGCCGCAGATCGGGCTCTGGCTGCCGAGCGTGCTCTATGGCCGCTGAAGCGTCCGCGTCGCGCCCGGCCGACCTCACCGCCGCCGCCGCCCGAAGAAGTATCGAGGAGGGGCGCCTCAGCTCCGAGGAGCTGGTGCGGGATTGCCTGGCGCGGATCCGGGACCTCGAGCCGCAGGTGCAGGCCTGGACTTTCCTCGACGAGGACCATGCGCTGGCGCAGGCGAAGGCCGCAGACGAGCGCCGGCGCGAGGGCCATGCGACCGGCCCGCTGCACGGCATCCCGGTCGGTGTCAAGGACATCATCGACACCGGGGACATGCCGACCGAGAACGGCTCGCCGCTGTACGCCGGTCGCACGCCGCGCGAGGACGCGGCGGTGGTGGCGAAGCTGCGCGCCGCCGGCGCCGTGATCCTGGGCAAGACGGTGACCACCGAGTGCGCCTACTTCCACCCGGGAAAGACGCGCAATCCGCACAACCTGGAGCACACGCCCGGGGGATCGTCCAGCGGCTCCGCGGCCGCGGTCGCCGCCGGCATGGTGCCGCTCGCGCTGGGCACGCAGACCAATGGCTCGGTGATCCGGCCGGCGGCGTTCTGCGGCGCCTTTGGCTTCAAGCCCAGCCACGGCCTGGTGCCGCGCACCGGGATCCTGCAGCTGTCGCGGACCCTGGACCACGTCGGCGTGATGGCGCGCTCCATCGACGACGTGGCGCTGGCGATGGAGACCCTCGCCGGCTGGGATGCGGGCGATCCCGACACGCGGCCGGCCGCGCGCGTTCCCTTCGCCGCGATCGCCGCCGAGGAGCCGCCCATCCGTCCGCTGCTGGCGTTCATCAAGACCCCGCACTGGGACCGCGTCGACGCCGAGGCGAAGGAGGCGTTCGGGGAGCTGGTCGAGGCGCTGGGCGATGCCATCGAGGAGATCGACCTGTTTCCCTCCGCCGACGAGGCCTGGGACTGGCAGAAGACCATCATGGAAGCGGAGATGGCGCACAATTTCGCGCGCGAGTGGCGCGACGGGCGCGACAAGCTCTCGGACCGGCTGCGCGCGCTGATCGAGCGCGGCCGCGAGGTGAAGGCGGTGGACTACCAGCGCGCGGTGTCGCTGATCTGGCCGATGCAGGAGAGCTTCGAGGAGCTGTTCACCCAGCGCTTCGACGCCATCCTGACGCCATCGGCGCCGGGCGCGGCGCCCAAGGGGATCGACGCCACCGGCGATCCGAGGTTCTGCACGCTGTGGACGCTGGCCGGGCTGCCGGCGCTGTCCATGCCGCTGCTGCGCGGATCGAACGGGATGCCCATCGGCGTGCAGCTGGTCGGGCGGCGCCACTTCGACGCGCGCCTCTTGCGCACCGCGCGCTGGCTGGCGGAGAAGCTGGGCTAGTTTCCTACGGCGCCGCCGCGATCGCGCGCAAGATCCGCAGTTCCTCGCGCAACCGCTCCAGCTCGCTGCGATCGGCGAAGGCGAGCACCCAGTGCGACAGGCGCCCGCTCCCGCCATGCACCATGCCGATGGTCAGTTCCACGTACGCGGTCGAGCCGTCCTTGCGCCGGATGCGCATCTCGACGCGCGCCGGCGCCTTCTCGAACATGCTGGCCGCCGACTCGTCCTCCGGGAACAGCAGGGTGATCGCGGGCCTGCCGAGCACCTCGTCGGCGCGGTAGCCGAAGAAGGCCTCGAACGCCTGGTTGGCGAAGGTGATCGGGTGGCCCTTGGCGCCGGCGTCGGCCAGCACCACCGGGAAGCCGCAGGCGCCCAGCGCGGCGCGGCTGAGCGCGCTGTCGGAGAGCAGCCGGTACAGGGCGGGGGCGACCTCGTCCCGCTTGCGCACGCCATTGTCAGAGACTGTCATGCGCCACTTGTGCCACGCCGCGGGACGGGGTGGCAAGGGCGGTTATCGGGTGCGGGTGGAAATTTTCAGCGAAACGTGAAAAACAGCACGAAACGCGCGCTGAGAAGGGCCGCGCCAGCGCTCAGGCGGCGCGGAGGCGAACTTGGGACAGCGAGTAGCAGCTGCGGCGCAGGCGCGCGAGGTCGGCGCGCTCGATGGACTCCTTCAGGTACTGCATGTTGCGGTCGATCTCGGTCTGGTACTGGTTCTCCCCGCCAAAGTGCACCTCGGCGTAGCGGTCGGCGGCGTCGAGCTTCTTGTGGATACGGTCGCGGGCGACGTACTCGTAGAAGCCCGGGGTCTTGTAGATCAGGTCCTCGGGCGAGGCGTAGCGCACGATCTCGCGGCCGTCAGGCAGCGTCTCGCGCGCCACCGAGCCGTAGACGAACTCCCGATACAGGTACTCGCGGCACTTTTCGAGGTACATGCGGTCGGACATCTGGCCGATCAGGTCCGCGGTACCCACCATGCAGCCCAGCAGCCGGTCGAGCGGATCGTCCACCTTGATGTCGTCCACGTCCATCTCGTAGCCGGTGAAGTGGACCAGGCGCGCGGCCAGCGGTGCTTCGGCGGCGTAGCCGATCGTGGGCAGGTAGCGGGCGAGGAAGTCGGCGCTGCGGCTGACATGCACTTTGGTGAAGATGGCGCCATTCTCGACGCCGCCTTCGGAGACGCGCTTGAGATATCCGGAATCGTGCAGCAGCGCGATCACCACGCCGAGGATCGCGCGGCGCGCGCCCAGCTGCTCCGGGCCGCAGGCGGCGCGGTCGTGGCCCTCGATCAGGCGCGCGGTGGCCAGCGTCATGTCCAGCGTGTGGCGCAGGTCGTGGTAGAGCGTGTCGCAGCGCAGGTAGCCCGGGAAGCGTCCCTCGAAGAGGGCGTCGATGTCGGCGAAGATCTGCGAGAGCGGCGAGAGGTCCGCGCCCGGATAGCGGGCCGCGAAAATCGCCCCGATCTCATCCCGCACCGCCGCCGCGCTCTCCACGTTCACGCGGTTGCTGACGTCGTTCTGGTTGAGGCGGCTTTGCAAGGTGGTGGTCGGAACGTCCGCGAAGAGGGTTTGTGGAAAAATTATGTGCCAATCCGGGAGAGGGGGCAAGGACATTAATCCGCTTGTCGTGCCTGAGGACTGTGCCCGGAGGGAAGAAAAAGGGAGCCGGCCGATAAGCCGGGTTCTGTGCGAGACACCCGCCCGAAGGCGGGGCTCCGGCAGCCATTCCTCTTGGCCGGGGGTTGCCCCCCGGCTCCAGCCACCTACCCGCAAGTTCGGCCGAGCCGGCCGTTGTGTGTCGCCACACGCACTTGCCTATTTGGTGTTGCTCCGGATGGAGGTTGCCGCGTTTCACCCGCAGGTTGTTACACCTGCGACTCGTCTCTGTGGCCCTGTTCGTCGCCTTTGGATATGCGCGCCGGGGTGTTACCCCGCATCCTGCTCTTCGGAGCCCGGACTTTCCTCCATACCTTTCGGTACAGCGGCTGCCTGGCCAGCTCCCATCGACATTTTACTGCACCGCAGCGAACCAAATCAGGGACAGACCACGTTTTTCTGCTCCGCCGGCGCTCGCCGGAACGGCCGGAAATAGCGCTCGTCGTCGTAGAAAGCGGCCTCGCCGCTGCCCGGGAGCCAGCCCGGATAGCCGAAGACCGGCAGGGAGACCAGGTCCCGCGTCGTGCCGGTTCCATCGTGCGCCTCGAGCCAGTGCGTGGCGGCCGCATCCGGCTCTTCCTCCGGCCCGATGAAGATGACCTTGCAGGTCAGCCCGGGGCGCGGGCGCAGCGCCATCTCCAGCAAGGCGTGTCCGAGGACGTGGATCCGGAATCCGGCGAGGACGTCCGTCCTGCGCGCCCAGAACAGTTCCTTCCAACGGTGCTGGCGGACCAGCCCCTCCAGTTCCGGGTTCGCGCAGGCGACGATCGCGCCGCCCTCGTCGAACAGGGTGAGCATGTCGCGCAGCTTGCCGCGCACGCCGGTCTCCTTCGGAATCTGCGCCGCGTGCATGGCGTTGATGCGCGCCTTGGTCTTCGGGAACGCGAGCCAGGCGAGGGCGTTGAACAGGTCGTGCCAGTTCCCCGGACGGGTCTGCACGGCGCCGGTCGCGCTGAGCTGGATCTCATAGTACGGATCTGTGGGCTGCGGCGGAACGAAGCGCAAGTCCATCCCGGACTGCGTCCTGAGGCCGCCTTCCCGGGCAAGCTCGGTCAACTGCTCGAGCGTTGGCCAATCCGTGCGCGGAAGGCGTTGCAGCCACGGACGAACGGGATCGAAAACCGGATGGGAGAAGTTCGCATCCGGCCAGTCCGCGGACGGTCCGGAAAACGTGGACTGTCCCTGTTTTCCTAGGCCAGCTTCCACGGCAACGTTTCGCCGGCGCGCAGGGGCACCAGGGTGCCCTCGCCGAAGGGCAGGGACTCGGGCACGGTCCAGTCCCGGCGAACGAGCGTCACCGTGCCGCGGTTGTGCGGCAGGCCGTAGAAATCGGCGCCGAAGCGGCTGGCGAAGCCCTCCAGGCGCTCGAGCGCGCCCGCCTCCTCGAAGGCGATGGCGTAGAACTCCAGCGCCGCGTGCGCGGTGTAGATGCCGGCGCAGCCGCAGGCGTTCTCCTTGGTGCCGCGCTCGTGCGGCGCGCTGTCGGTGCCGAGGAAGAACTTCGGGTTGCCCGAGGTGGCGGCCGCCACCAGCGCCTCGCGGTGCTCCTCGCGCTTCAACACCGGCAGGCAGTAGTGGTGCGGCCGCACCCCGCCCATGAACAAGGCGTTGCGGTTCATCAGCAGGTGGTGCGCGGTGATGGTCGCGGCGACATTGGGCCCGGTGACCTCGACGTAGTGCACCGCGTCGCGCGTGGTGATGTGCTCCAGCACCACCTTCAGGCCCGGGAAGCGCGCCACCAGCGGGCCCAGCACCTCCTCCAGGAACACCTGCTCGCGGTCGAACACGTCCACCTGCGGGTCGGTGACCTCGCCGTGGATGAGCAGCGGCAGGCCGGTCTCCTCCATGCGCTCCAGGGCGCGGAAGCAGCGCGAGATCCGGGTCACGCCCGCATCCGAGTGCGTGGTCGCGCCGGCGGGGTAGAGCTTGACCCCGTGCACGCGCCCGGAGAGCCTGGCGCGCGAAATTTCCTCGGCCGGGGTGTCGTCGGTCAGGTACAGCGTCATCAGGGGCTCGAACGCCGAGCCCGCGGTCAGCGCGGCGAGGATGCGATCCCGGTAGCGCAGCGCCTGCTCCACCGTGGTCACCGGCGGCTTCAGGTTCGGCATCACAATGGCGCGCCCGAACTGGCGCGCGGTGTCGGCCACCACGGCGGCCAGCGCCGGGCCGTCGCGCAGGTGCAGGTGCCAGTCGTCCGGCTGCTGGATCGTGAGGCGGTCCATGGGGCGCGATTCTACGTGCTTCTACTTTTCCTTCGCGCCGGATGCGCTGCGCGCCAGCGCCTCCTTGTACAGGGCGTTGCGCGGCGCTCCGGTGATGCGCGCGGCGAGCTTCGCCGCCTCGCTCGCCGGCAGCGATTCGAGCAGGATGCCGAGCACCTTCCCGGGTTCGAGGGCGGGCGCGCCTTCCTTCGCCTCCCCGGGTCCCAGCACCAGCACGAACTCGCCCTGCTGGCGGTGCGGGCCGGCTTCCAGCCAGGCCGGCGCGTCGGCCAGCTTCATGCGCGCGATTTCCTCGAACTTCTTGGTCAGCTCGCGGGCGATCACCAGCTCGCGCTCCGGGCCGAAGCGCGCCAGCAACGCCGCCACCGTGGCCGCGACCCGGTGCGGCGCCTCGTAGAAAATGAGCGGCAGCGCGTCCTCGAGCGCCGCCAGCGCTTTCGCGGGCTTCGCCGGCAGGAAGCCGACATAGAGAAAGCGGTCGGCGGCGAACCCGGCGGCGGACCAGGCGGTGATCGCCGCGTTCGCGCCCGGAATCGGCACTACGCAGATGCCCTCGCGGTGCGCGGCCTCGACCAGCAGCGCGCCGGGATCGGACACCGCAGGCGTTCCGGCGTCGCTGACCAGCGCGACGTTCCTGCCCTCGCGCAGCGCCTGCAGCAGCTTGTCGCCGGCGGCGCGCTCGTTGTGCGCGTGCAGCGCGGTGGTCTTCGCCGCGATGCCGTGCGCGGCCAGCAGGCCGCGCGTGGTGCGCGTGTCCTCGCAGGCGACGAGGTCCGCGCCGCGCAGCGCCTCGAGCGCGCGCGGGCTGGCGTCGGCGAGGTTGCCGATGGGCGTGGCGACGATGTAGAGGGTGCCGGTCATGGGATGGACGCGCCCGGTCAACGCCGGGGCGGGTTGCGCCGTTAAGACTGCCATGAACCGGGCCGGGGCGCGAGCGGAGGAACTGTGCGCGGAGTTGCTCGCCGGGGCCGGGCTGCGCGTGCTGGCCCGCAACTGGCGCTGCCGGATGGGCGAGATCGACCTCATTGCCGAGGAAGGCGGCACCCTGGTGTTCGCCGAGGTCCGCTACCGCGGCTCGGCCAGCCGGGGCGGCGCCGCCGAGAGCATCACCGCCGCCAAGCAGGCGCGCATCATCGCCGCGGCGCGCGCCTTCCTGCGCGGCCGGCCCGAGGCCGACTGCCGCTTCGACGTCCTGCTGCTCGACGCGCTGGAGCGCGACCGCATCGAGTGGATCCGCAATGCGTTCAGCGCTTAGCCTGCTCCTGCTGCTCGTCGCCGCGGCCGCCGGGGCGCAG
>JALHLN010000156.1 GCA_022844545.1 Burkholderiales bacterium
TCCTGCTCGGCGCACAGCGTCGAGGGGCCCTGAAGCTCGGTCATGCCGTAGATGTGCAGCACCTTGAAGCCCAGTTCCTCCATGCCCTGGATGACCTTGGCCGGCGGCGGCGAGCCGCCAGTCTGGATATGGACGGTATGCGGGAACTTCCGGCGCTGCTCCGCGGGCGCGGAGATGAGCATGGTCAGAACGGTGGGCGCCCCGCACATGTGGGTGACGCCGTGCTCCACGATCATGGGGAAGATCTGCGCCGGGTCCACCGTGCGCAGGCAGACGTGGGTGCCGCCCATGGCCGTGACCGACCATGGGAAGCACCAGCCGTTGCAGTGAAAGAGGGGCAGCGTCCACAGGTAGACCGGCTTCGCCGGCATCGCCCAGGCCATGATGTTGCCGCAGGCTTCGAGGAACGTGCCGCGGTGGTGGTAGACAACGCCCTTGGGCCGCCCGGTGGTACCGGAGGTGTAGTTGAGCGCAATCGGCGCCGACTCGTCCTGCGGCGGCGACCAGGCGAAGTCCGGCTTGCCGGTCTTCAGGAACGCTTCGTACTCGATGCGGCCGAGCCGCTCGCCGGGCCCGGTGTACAGCGGGTCGTCCACGTCCACCACGATGGGCTTCTTCTTCAGTTTCTTCAGCGCCGGACCGACCACGCCGGCGAACACGCGGTCGGTGATGAGCACCTTGGCCTCGCCGTGCGCCAGGATGTAGGCCACGGTGTCGGCGTCCAGGCGCGTGTTGATGGCATTGAGCACCGCGCCCTGCATCGGCACCCCGTAGTGCGCCTCGAGCATCGCCGGCACGTTCGGCAGCATGGCCGAAACCACCTCGCGCGCCTTCACGCCCTTCCTCGCCAGCGCCGAGGCGAGGCGCCGCGCGCGCTCGTGGAACTGTGCATAGGTGTAACGCGTCGCGCCGTGGATCACCGCGATCCGGTCCGGATGGATCTCCGCCGCGCGCGGCAGGAACGCGACCGGCGTCAGCGGAGTGAAGTTGGCGGCGCCGGGCTTCAATGCCGACCACAGTCCTCGGTCTTTGCGCGCCGCAGCATTCGCCTTCTTTGCCTTTGCCATCGCCATCCCCCCGATTTACACTGATTGTATCTACCTGAAGGAGGAGATCACGTGAAGAAAATTGCATTGGCTGTCGCGCTTGCGTTCGCCGCCACCGGCGCGCTGGCCCAGGAAAAGACCATCAAGATCGCGGGTTTCGGCGCCAAGTCCGGCGTGGTGCGCTCGTTCGGCATCAACAGCGAGGCGGCCATGCTCGCCGCCGCCGACCAGATCAACAGGGCCGGCGGCATCCGGCTGGCCGACGGCTCCAAGGCCAAGATCAAGATCGACTACTACGACGACCGCTGCACCGCCGAGGAAGGCATTTCGGTCGCGCGCCGCATGGCCGGCACCGACGCCCTGGTCGGCGTCGGCCCGACCTGCTCCAACGTCGCCGAGCCGCTGTTCGGCATCCTGCAGAAGCGGGTCGGCAACGCGAGCGATTCCGGCCTGCAGTTCCCGATCTTCACCGACGTCGCGATCAAGGGCGGGCTGGCGCAGATCTCGGAGTGGGCCTTCCGCAACGTGCCCAACGAAATGACGATGTACTCGTCGCTGTTCTATTGGCTGAAGACTCAGCATCCGAACCTCAAGACCGTGTACGGCGGCGTCGAGGAGGACTTCGCCCACTCGCGCGCCACGTGGTACGTGGTGATGAAGAACCGCGCCGAGGCCAACGGCTACACCGTGGCCGGGGAATCCAAGTGGCTGCTGGCCGACACCAACTTCGCCACCCAGGTGCGGGAGATGAAGAAGGCGAACGCCGACATCGTCGCCATCTCGGCCCATCCCTTCTCCACCTGCGGCGTGCTGAAGGAAATGCAGCGCCAGGGCGTCAAGCCCAAGCTGCTCGTCGGCCTCACCAGTACCTCCAGCCTGGAGACCATGCAGGGCTGCGCCAAGCAAGCCGAGGGCATGATGATCCCGACCAGCTTCGCGCCGGTGAACAAGGAAGCCACGGCGGCGGCGAACGCGACGGCCAAGTTCAAGGGCAGCGCCGACCTGCACAGCATGGCGGCCTGGGAGAACATGTTCATCCTGAAGCAGGTGATGGAGTCGGAGAAGCTTTCCGGCAACCCGAAGGACCTGCAGGCCGACCGGCGCAAGGTCCGCGACGGCCTCGCCAAGCTCCGGGTCACCAAGGGCCTGCTGGGCGACACCAAGCGCACCGACGACCGCGAGGCGGACAAGCCCTACCTGTTCGTCCAGGCCAGGGGCGGCAACTGGGTCGTCCTGCACAACCCGCTCTGATCACCGCGAGGGGGATCCGAAGGGGGGCGGCGGAGCGCCCCCCTTTCCTTTCCCATGCTTGATTTTCTCCAAGCGCTGTCCGACGGCGTGCTGTTCGGCGCGACCTATGCGCTGATCGGCATCGGCTTCACGCTCGTCTTCGGCGTGATGCACAAGATCAACATGGCCTACGGCGCCGCGTCCGTGGGCGGCGCCTACTGCGGCCTGCTGGTGCTCCAGGTCATGGCCGGCGCGCCGCCGCTGGTGGTGTTCTTCTGTGCCTTCCTGGCCGGCGGCCTGCTCGGCTGGCTGGTCTACCTGACCTGCTTTCACTTCATCCCGATCACGAATCCCCTGGCCACGCTGATGGCCACCGTCGGCATGCTGCTGCTGATCGACGAGATCATCGTCCACACCACCGCCGGCATGCCGATGGCCTACCCGGCGATGTTCGACGATGTCATGCTGCGCGTGGGCGAGTTCACCCTGCGCGGCGACCTGATGATGGTGTTCGCCGTCAGCGTGCTGTGCATGGCGGGACTGCTGGCGCTGCTCTACCGCACCCGGCTCGGCCTCGCCACGCGCGCGGTGTCGCAGCAGACCGTCGCGGCCCTGCTCTGCGGCATCCGCGTCGGCCAGGTGAATGCCACCACGTTCGTCGTCACTGGGCTGCTCGGCGGCATCGCAGGCGCCATGATCGGCGCCTCGGTCGGCACGCTCTCGCCGCTGCTGACCACGCCCCTCACGGTGAAAGGGCTGATCGTCACCGTGATCGGCGGTCTGGGGAGCGTTCCCGGGGCGATCATCGCCGGCCTGATGGTCGGCGGATTCGAGAGCGTGCTGCAGCTGTACCGCGGCGTGACCGAGCGCGACCTCTACGTGATGCTGCTGCTGTTCGTGTTCCTGGTGTTCCGCCCCGGCGGCCTGTTCGCCGCCAAGGGAGGGCGGGACTAGATGGACTTCTACTTCGGCCTGGCGCAGATCATCGGCGTGCACACGCTGATCGGGCTGTCCGCCTACATCGTCCTCCTGACCGGGCAGGTGAGCCTGGCGCAGGCGGGTTTCTTCGCCGTCGGCGCGTATGCCGCGGGCATGCTCACGGTGCTGGCGGGCTGGGCGATCCTGCCCGCGCTCGCCGCCAGCGCGCTGCTGGGCGCGGCGGTGGCCTGCGCGGTCGGCTTCCCCGCCTTGCGCGTCAAGGGCCTGATGCTGGTGATCGCGACGCTCGCCTTCGGCGAAGGGGTGCGCCTGTTCTTCTTCAACTTCGACTACCAGGTGGCCAAGGGCGGGGTCAAGCTGGGCCCGCTGGGCGGCGAGGGCTTCCGGCAGATCCGCTACTTCCCGGAGAACGGCTGGACCACGATGGACGTGATGCTGTTCATCTGGGCCTTCGTCGTGCTGACGATGGCGCTGCTGTGGTGGTTCGACCGCTCGCGCTATGGCGCCGTGCTGCGCGCCGTCGGCGAGGACGAGCTGGCGGCGCAGTCCGTCGGGCTCAACCTCACCGCGGTGAAGGTGAGCGCGATGACCGTCGGCGGCGCGATTGCCGGCCTGGGGGGCGGCATTTACGCCCACTACACCACCCACATCGAGCACGCGAGCTTCGGCATCCTGCTGGCCACCTTCGCCATCGCCTATCCGATCCTGGGCGGGCTGGGCAGCGTGTTCGGCACCCTGCTCGCGGCGGTCTTCGTCCAGGGTTTCCTGGTCGAGGGCCTGCGTTTCCTCGGCGACTGGCGCAACCTGCTGTTCGGCGCGCTGATCGTGGTGGCGATGAACGTGCGGCCCAGGGGATTCCTGGATGCGCCGACCCTGCTGTGGCTGAAGCGCCTGTTTGCGCGCACGGGAGGCGGCAGTGGCGCTGCTTGAGCTGAAGGGCGTCTCGCGCCATTTCGGCGGCGTGCGCGCGGTGGATGGCCTCGACCTCGCCGTCGAACCGGGCCAGGTGTTCGGCCTCATCGGCCCCAATGGCTCCGGCAAGAGCACCACTGTCAACCTGGTCGCGGGCCTGTTCCCGCTCACCGCCGGCGCCATCGCCTTCGAAGGCCGCAGCCTCGAGGCGCTGCCCACGCACCTGCGCCTGCAGGCCGGCATCGCCCGCACCTTCCAGAACATCCGCCTGTTCGGCCAGCTGAGCGTGTGGCAGAACCTCTGGGTGGCGCAGAACTCGCCCGAGGACCGCGCGCGGCACGGCTTCCTTGCGCGCTGGCTGGGCGGCCAGTCCGGCGCGCGCGACGAAATCCTGCCGCTGCTGGAGTTCTCCGGCCTCGCCCACAAGCGCGACGAGCTTGCCTCCAACCTGTCCTTCGGCGAGCAGCGGCGACTGGAACTGGCGCGCGCCATGGCGACCCGGCCGAAGCTCCTGCTGCTCGATGAGCCCGCGGCCGGCATGAACAGCGAAGAGGTCGGCCAGCTGCGCGAACGCATCCTCAGCCTTCGCGGGCGCGGCGTCACCATCCTGCTGGTGGAGCACGTCATGGAGCTGGTGATGGGCGTCACCGACCGCATCGCGGTGCTCAATTTCGGCCAGAAGATCGCGGAGGGCACCCCGGCCGAGATCCAGGCCGATCCTGCCGTGCGCAAGGCCTACCTGGGCGGGGAGGCCGCGTGAGCGACACGCTGCTCGAAGTCAGGGACCTCGTCACCGCCTACGGCAAGATCGAGGCGCTGAAGGGCGTGTCCCTGCAGGTGAAGCAGGGCTCCATCACCTGCCTGCTCGGTCCCAATGGCGCCGGCAAGACCACGCTGATGATGACCATCGCCGGGATCCTGCGCGCGCGCAGCGGCACGGTGGCCTTCGCCGGGCGCGAGATGACGTCCCTGCGGCCGCACGCCATCGTCGCCTCGGGCGTGGCGCTGGTACCTGAAAACCGGCTGGTGTTCCCCGCGATGACCGTGCTCGACAACCTGCGCGCCGGCGCCTACCAGCGCCGCGACGATTTCGCACCCGACATCGAGAAGCTGTTCCAGCGCTTCCCCCGCCTGAAGGAGCGCTCGGCGCAGCTGGCCGGGACGCTCTCGGGCGGCGAGCAGCAGATGCTCGCCGTGGCGCGCGCGCTGATGAGCCGGCCGAAGCTGTTGCTGATGGACGAGCCCTCCCTGGGGCTCGCGCCACTGGTGGTTGAGGAGATTTTCCGCATCATCACCGAGTTGCACCGCGACGGCACCACCATCTTCCTTGTCGAGCAGAACGCGCACATGGCGCTGAAGGTCGCGCAGCACTTCTACCTCATGGAGCAGGGCAAGGTCACCTTCAGCGGCGATCCCGGATCGCTCGCCGAGGACGAGGTGATCAAGCGCGCCTACCTCGGCTCGGCAAAGTAGGGCAAACAGGACAAACAGGGCCATGCTGGCCGACCTGGTCCAGAACACGCTCGACGGGCTCGCCGCGGGCGCCTCCTACGCCCTGCTTGCCGTCGGCTTCACCCTGGTCTTCGGCGTCCTCAGGCGCGTCAACCTGTCCTACGGCCCGGCGATCATGCTGGGCTGCTATGCCGCCACCTTCGTCCACCTGCACTACGGCGCGGGGCTGCTCGCGCTCGCAGCGATCTGCGTCCTCGCCTCGGTCGCGGCCGGCGCCTACGTCGAGCGCCTGTGCTTCGCGCCGCACGGGAAGGGCTCCGCGATCGCGGCCATGGTCGCGAGCTTCGCGCTCTGGATGCAGCTGGAGGAAGTCGCGATGCTGGCGCTGCCCCGGCACCTCTATCCCTTCCCGCCGCTGTACGAAGGCGGCCCGCTCGCCTTCGCGGGGTTCACGGTCCGGGTCGAGGCGCTGGTGATGCTGGCCGCGGCGGTCACGGTCTGCGCCCTGCTGTGGGGGATCCTCTACCGGACCCGTTTCGGGGTGGCGGCGCGGGCGATGATCGACTCTCCCGTGGCGGCGGAGCTGGCCGGCATCAATGTCCCGCGCATCTCCATGGGCGTGTTCGCCCTGGCCTCGGCCATCGGCGGCCTGGCCGGGTTCCTGATCTCGGCCAGCGTCGAGCAGGTGACGCCGATGCTGGGCATGTGGTCCACGCTAAAGGGCCTGCTGGCGATGATGCTGGGCGGGCTGGGATCGCTGCCCGGCGCGGTCATCGGCGCGCTCGTCCTCGGACTGGTGGAGGCGCACAGCCAATGGTTCCTCGGGCCGCAGCTGCGGGACTTCATCGCCTTCCTGCTGCTGTTCATCCTGCTCGCCGTGGGCCCGCGCTGGATCAGGTCCCGCCATGGATGACTACACCGTCGGCGTGCTCACCAACATCGGCCTGTTCGGCTTCCTCGCCATCTCGGCCTACCTGCTGCTGCTCGCGGGCGAGATGTCCTTCGGCCAGCAGGCCTTCTTCGGCGTCGGGGCCTACTCGGGCGGCATGCTCACGGCGATGTGGGGCTGGCCGCTGGCGCTGGCGGCGCTGGCGGCGATGGCGCTGGGCGCGCTCGCCGCGCTGATGGTGGCGCTGCCGACGCTGCGCCTGCGCGGCCTGTACTTCGCCATGGCCACTCTGGCCGCCGCGGAGATGGCACGCATCGGTTTCGAACTGCTGCACTGGCAGGTGGAAGTGGATGGCGAGAAGACTGGGCCGGACGGGACGCAGGGCTTCCGTGGCATCCGCTGGGTGTTCGAGAACGGTGTCGAGCCCGAGGGCTACCTGCTGGTCATCTGGGTGCTCCTAGGCATGGTGATCGCCGCATTCATCGCACTGGAGCGCTCCCGGCTCGGCGCCACGCTGCGCGCGGTCGGGGAGGATCCGGACCTCGCCGCGGCGCTCGGGGTGAACGTGACGCGCTTCAAGCTGGGCGTGGCGGCGGCCGGAGGCGCCCTCGCCGCCTTCGGCGGGGTGCTCTACGCCCACCACAATACCTACGTCGAGCCGAGGAACTTCGACATCATGCTCGGGGTCCACAGCCTGGCTTACGCGCTCATCGGCGGCCTGGGCACGGTGTTCGGCCCGCTGCTGGGCGTGCTGGTGGACATCGGGCTGCTCGAGGGCAGCCGCCTGTTCCAGGGCTACCGCATGATCGTGTTCGGCGGCCTGGTGGCGCTGCTGCTGGTGGTGCGACCCAGGGGCCTGCTTGATGAAAGGACGGTGCAATGGATAAGGCGGCGCTTTTCGTTACC
>JALHLN010000157.1 GCA_022844545.1 Burkholderiales bacterium
TTCTGGCGCGACGCGCAGTCGCGCTTCCGGCTGCTGGGCGGCGATCCGGACCGGCCGCTGCTGCCGCCGGAGAAGATCTTCGTGCCCGCCGAGGAGTTCTACCTGCGCGCCAAGGCCTGGCCGCGCGTGGACATCCTGTCGGGCGAGGCGGCCGAGCCCGACCTTCCCGAAGAACCGGTGGTCGCGACCCTGCTGCCGCCGGTGGCGGTGGACCGGCGCGCGCAGGATCCGCTGGCGGCGCTGAAGCAGTTCCTGTCGGGCGCCGCGCCACGCGTGCTGGTCGCGGCGGATTCGCCGGGACGGCGCGAGACGATGCTCGCCTACTTCGCGGAGTACGGCCTCAAGGCCGCGCCCGTCACGGACTTCGCGGCCTTCCTCGATGCGGGCGTGCCGCTGTGCATCACCGTGGCGCCGGTGGCGACCGGATTCCAGGTCGCGAAGGAAGGCTGGTGCGTGGTCACCGAGGCCGAGCTCTACGCCGGCGTCGCCCGCCGCCGCGGCCGCGCCAAGGAGAAGTCCTCGGTCGAGGGCATGCTGCGCGACCTCTCGGAACTTCGTCCCGGCGACCCGGTGGTCCACGGCCAGCACGGCATCGGCCGCTACATGGGCCTCGCGAACATGGACCTCGGCGACGGGGCCAACGAGTTCCTGCACCTGGAGTACGACGGCGGCGACAAGCTCTACGTGCCGGTGGCGCAACTGGCGGCGATCTCGCGCTACTCCGGCGCGCAGCCCGAGGCCGCGCCGCTGCACAAGCTGGGCAGCGGCCAGTGGGACAAGGCGCGCGCCCGCGCCGCGAAGCAGGTGCGCGACACCGCCGCGGAGCTGCTCTCCCTCTACGCCCTGCGCGCGGCGCGCAAGGGCCACGCCTTCACGGTGAAGGCGCACGACCTCGATGCCTTCGCCGAGGGCTTCGGCTTCGAGGAAACCGCGGACCAGCAGGCGGCGATCGATGCAGTCGTCCAGGACATGACCTCGGGCAAGCCCATGGACCGCCTGATCTGCGGCGACGTCGGCTTCGGCAAGACCGAGGTCGCGCTGCGCGCCGCCTTCGTCGCGGTGGCCGACGGCAAGCAGGTGGTGATCCTGTGCCCCACCACGCTGCTGGTGGAGCAGCACTACCAGACTTTCACCGATCGCTTTGCCGACTTCCCGGTCCGCATCGGCGAGCTGTCGCGGTTCCGCAGCGGCAAGCAGGCTGCCGCGGTGGTGGCCGGGCTCGCCGCGGGGGAACTCGACATCGTCATCGGCACCCACAAGCTGCTCTCCTCGGGTGTGAAGTTCGCCAACCTGGGCCTGGTGATCATCGACGAGGAGCACCGCTTCGGCGTGCGGCAGAAGGACGCGCTCAAGGCGCTGCGCGCCGAGGTGGACGTGCTCACGCTCACCGCGACGCCGATCCCGCGCACCCTGGCCTTGTCGCTGGAGGGCCTGCGCGAGTTCTCGGTCATCGCCACCGCGCCGCAGAGGCGCCTCGCCATCAAGACCTTCGTCGCCCAGGCAAGCGACGGCCTGGTGCGCGAGGCGGTGCTGCGCGAGCTCCGGCGCGGCGGCCAGGTCTACTACCTGCACAACGAGGTGGAGACGATCGAGCACGCGCACGACCGGCTGGCGAAGCTGCTCCCCGAGGCGCGCATCGCGGTGGCGCACGGCCAGCTGCGCGAGCGGGAGCTCGAGCGCGTGATGCGCGACTTCACCCAGCAGCGCAGCAACCTGCTGCTGTGCTCGACCATCATCGAGACCGGGATCGACATCCCGAGCGCCAACACCATCGTCATCCATCGCGCCGACAAGTTCGGCCTGGCTCAGCTGCACCAGCTGCGCGGCCGCGTCGGGCGCTCGCACCACCAGGCCTACGCCTACCTGCTCACCCCTCCCGAGGACGCCCTGGGCGCGCAGGCGAAGAAGCGCCTGGAGGCGATCCAGATGATGGAGGAGCTGGGCGCGGGCTTCTACCTGGCGATGCACGACCTGGAGATCCGCGGCGCGGGCGAAGTGCTGGGCGAGTCGCAATCGGGCGAGATCCAGGAGGTGGGATTCGACCTCTACACCCGGATGCTCGAGCGCGCGGTGCGCGCGCTGAAGAAGGGCAAGGCCATCGACCTCGACCAGCCCCTGGACATCGGCACCGAGATCAAGCTGCACGCGCCGGCGCTGCTGCCGCAGGACTACTGCAGCGACGTCAACGAGCGCCTGACCCTGTACAAGCGCCTCGCCAACTGCGAGGACGCCGGGCAGCTCGAGCGCATGCACGAGGAGCTCATCGACCGCTTCGGCCTGCCGCCGGAGCCCGCGCAGGCGCTGCTGGAGGTGCATGGCCTGCGCATATTGTGCCGACCCGTCGGCGTGGCGCGGCTCGATGCCACCCACGAGACGGTGCAGTTGCAGTTCATGAAGGACCCGCCCATCGGCGCGGAGAAAATCGTGGACTTCGTCAGCCGCCGCCGCGACGTGCGCCTGTCCGGGCCGGAGAAGCTGCGCATGGCGGTGAAAGCCCCCACCTGGCAGGAGCGCGCCAAGGCGGCGCGGGTGCTGCTGCTCGAGCTCGCGGCATGAGACGGCTCGCGGTCCTGCTCGCTTTCGTCTGCGCCGCCGCGCTGGCGCAGAACGAGCAGCTCGTCCCCGCCTACGGCGCCATCGACCGCGGCGACTACGCGCAGGCCATCGACGTCCTCAAGCCGCTGGCGCAGAACGGAGACACCGAGGCGCAGCACCTGCTGGCGACCGCGCTTGAGCGCGCCAAGCCCCCGCTGGGCGACATCGCCGCGGCCCTGGCCTGGTACCAGCGCGCCGCGGAGGCCGGCTATCCCGCCTCGCAGGTCAACCTGGGCGCCATGCACTACGACGGCCGCGGCGTCGAGCGCAATCCGAAGGAGGCGCTGCGCTGGTACAAGGCGGCCGCCGAGCAGAACCATCCGGTCGCGCGCACCAACCTGGGGCTGATGTACCTCGAGGGCCTGGGCGTGCCGCGCGATCCGATCGAGGCCGAGAAGTGGATCCGGCTCGCCGCCGACGCCGGCTTCCCGCGCGCGCAGGCGCAGCTGGGACGCATGTACCTGGACGGCGAAGGCGTCCCGTCCGATGCGACCGAGGCGCTGAAGTGGTTCGACCGCGCCGCGCAGCAGAACCACGAAGGCGCCCAGTTCTTCCTCGCGATCCTGTACCAGAAGGGCATCGGCACCCAGCGCGACCTCACCACGGCGCTGCTGTGGATGCAGCGGGCGGCCACGCGCGGCCACAAGCTGGCGATGCTGGAGATGGCCCGCGCTTATGAGCTCGGGCTGGGAACACCCGCGGACCTGGAACGGGCCCGCGAGTGGCGCAAGCGCGCCGCCGTGCAGAAGTGACCCGCCCGAAGTGACCGCCCCATGAATCTCGTGTTGCAGGGCCGCGCCCTGCCCCATCCGGAGCTGAGGCGGATCGTGCAGATGGTGTCCGGCGGCGGCGTCACGGCGCTGGGGGCGAGCGCAGTGCGCATCTCCGGCGCCGAGGAAACGCCCCTGGTCGCCACCTACTGCGAGGAGAACGAACTCGACTTCGCATGGGTGCCGGAATCACGCCTCCTGTCCAACCTGCGGCTCATCGCCATGGACATGGACTCGACGCTCGTCACCATCGAGAGCATCGACGAAATGGGCGGCCTGCTGGGCATCAAGGACCGCATCGCCGGCGTCACCGCGCAGGCCATGCGCGGGGAGATCGACTACAAGGAGTCGCTGCGTCGTCGCGTCGCGCTGCTCGAGGGGCTCGAAGAGTCGGCGCTCGAGCGCATCTGCGAGGAACGCATGCAGCTCTCGCCCGGCGCCGAAGCGCTGATCTCGCGCTGCCACGAACTGGGCATCCGCACCCTGCTCGTCTCCGGCGGCTTCTCCTTCTTCACACGCTGGCTCAAGGAACGCCTCGGGCTGGACGCCGCCTACTCCAACCAGCTGGAGATCGTTGCTGGGAAGCTGACCGGCCGCGTGGTCGGCGACATCGTGGACGGCGAAGGCAAGGCTGCGCGGCTGGTGCAGGAAATTGCCTCCATGGGGATCACCGCTTCGCAGGCCGTGGCGGTGGGCGATGGGGCCAATGACGTCCCGATGATGGGGATTGCGGGGGTGTCGGTCGCCTACCGGGCGAAGCCGGTGGTGAAGGACAAGGCGACGCATGCGCTGGACCATTGCGGGCTGGACGGGGTGCTCAACCTGTTTGGCTGAGCGTCAATCCGTGCTCGGCTGCGCGCGGGTCGCCCCGAGCGGTTCAATGTAACCGATCGGTTACATTTGTGCCGTCTTTCCGGCACCGGAGTCCGTCGCCGCGTTTTGGCTGCGCTCGGACGGCCCCGCTTCGTTGACCCGCTTCGGCCCCTCTGCCATAGTCGCCAAATCCCCTTCGGCCACCGAATCGCGCCCACTCACCTTCATGCTCTCCCATTCGCGCATCCGCCGGCCCGATCAAACCCTTTGCCTCCCCAAACACCCGCTCTCGCGCCCTGATTCGGGCGGTTCAGTCCAACTGACCGTATCCGTCATGCTGCCGCACGACCGAGACGATCCTGTTCGATAGGCGGATACGATTCTAATTACATCATGCAAGTCCAGATTCTGAGCTCCATAGGGCTTCTGCTGGCCATCGTCGGAACGATCATGGTATTCGTCTGGGGCTTGACGCTTCAGCAGGACTCTTACGGCTATGGACTGGAAGATGGAAACGTAGTTTCGACCAAGTGGGGCGACATCACAGTTGTGGAGGCAAGAGAGAAAGGAGCGCAGGAGCTAAGAAAGCATAAGAATCTTTCAAGGATTGGGCTGTTCCTGATTGGTCTTGGTTTCCTTTTCCAATTGTGGGCTGTATGGGCTTGAGATTAACAATATCGACTCAGACGCTGGAGAAAGCTGCTGCGATCAGACGCTGTGCAACGCATTGGCAAACGACTCTCTGGCAGGCGAAGCAACGCGCGAAGCTTGCCGACGTCGGCCGCATCAGGCTGACGGCGGCCTGAGAAGGCGCAAGGCCACGGCGGACCAGCCTAAAATCGGGCTTCAACGATGAGGCCCTTTCGGATCACTGCCCATGACTATCAGAGGCCGTAAATGAGTCGGTTCCGCCCTGCGAAGAAGCGCATTGGTGTGTCGGTTGGCAAGTCCGTACGGATCGTGCGCGAGCTGCAAGGTCTGAGCCAGAACCAGCTTGCGGAGCGCACGGGCATTCCTCAGGCCACTCTTTCCGCGATTGAGAACGATCGTGTCCGCCTGGGTGTTGAGCGCGCAAAGGTGCTCGCGAAAGCCCTCAAGTGTCACCCCGCTGTACTGGTCTTTCCCGGTTGGGAAGATCGTCTTGCGTCTGCGGCATAACAGCGGCTTTCAGGGTGACGCGCCGAGAGCGGCGCGTGCCTGAAGCCGGACGTTAACTCTCGGAACCGCATTCCTTGAGTCCAACCATCTTCCGCGAGGGCGGCTTTCGTTTCTTCTTCTTCTCCCGCGAAGAACCCCGCCTCCACGTCCACGTGCACCACCCCGACGGCGAAGCAAAGTTCTGGCTTGAGCCGGCGATCGAACTGGCGCAGAATCACGGCTTGAGCGACCGCCAGGTCCGGGCGGCCGAATCACTGGTCCGGAAACACGAACATGACATCCGTGCTGCCTGGCGCGACCACTTTGGACGTTGAGGTCACGAACGTCTCGAATCACGGCTTCTGGCTCCTGCTGGGAACCGAGGAGCTGTTCGTCGCCTTCGCGCAGTTTCCGTGGTTCAAGGACGCCCCGATCGCGAAGCTGACGAAGGTGGAGCGCCCCCAGCCCCACCATCTCTACTGGCCCGATCTCGACATCGACCTGGCCGTCGATTCCATTCGCCACCCGGAGCAGTTTCCGCTGATCGCAAAGACCTGAGGCATTGCGGCGGCGCGGCGCGCGTCGCCGGGCCTGTGATAGCGTGGCGCGAACGAGGATCGCCATGACCGACCAGCCGAAAGACGCCACCCCCAAGCCCCCCGGCCGGATCACCATCCGCGAAGGCACCGACGGCCCGGAACGCGTGATCGACGGCAAAACCCTCACCCTGAAGTTCGACAAGCTCAAGTCCATCGGCCTGGCCAACCTGACCGACGTCGAGACCCACGCCATCACCCGCGCCTTCGGCTCGGTGTCGCACTACATCAAGTTCATCGGCGGCGGCGAGGTGCGCTTCTCGTACAACGCCCAGGGCGAAATCATGGAGTTCACCGCCACCAACGCCGCGGCGCAGGTGTTGAACGGCGGCACCATCGTGCTGATGCGCAAGCTGCCGAAGGCCGATGGCGATGCATGATCTGGCGCAATTGAACATCGGCGTCATCAGGGCGCCCATGGATTCCCCGGTGATGGCGGAGTTCGCGAACAACCTGGACCGGATCAACGCCCTCGCCGAGGCCTCGCCGGGTTTTGTCTGGCGCCTGCAGACCGAGGAAGGCAACGCCACGGCGATCCGGCCGTTCGAGGACGAGAACCTGCTGGTCAACATGTCCGTGTGGCAAGACGTGGATTCGCTGAAGGCCTATGTCTACGACTCCGCGCACGTAGGGTTCATGCGCCGGCGGCGCGAGTGGTTCGAACTGATGAAAGAGGCGTACCTGGTGCTGTGGTGGGTGCCCAAGGGCCACCGGCCGGACATCGCCGAGGCGATCGCGAAGCTGGAACGGCTGAAGGCGAAGGGCCCGGGGCCGGAGGCCTTCACCTTCGCGCAGCCCTTCCCGCCCCCGTCATGAACCCGCCCGGCGCCATTCCCGCTGCGCTGGAGGCCAAGGTGAAGCAGGAACTGGAGCCCGGCGAGCGCCTGGTCTGGATGGAGCAGCCGGTGCCCCGCTTCTTCACCGCCGCCTCCACCCCCTCGTTCCTCTTCTCCATCCCCTGGACCGCGTTCGCCCTGTTCTGGATCGCCGGCGCCGCGGACTACAAGCTGCCGGACTTCGGCCGGGGCGGCTTCGACCTCTTCCCGCTGTTCGGCATTCCTTTCGTCCTCATCGGCATCGGCCTGTTCTGCTCGCCGCTGTGGGCGTACTGGCGCGCGACGCGCTCGGTCAACGCCATCACCGACCGCCGCGCCATCACCTTCGAGGGCGGGCTGGCGATGAGGGTCGCGAGCTATGCGCCGGACCGGCTGCGCGACCTGGAGCGCAAGGACCGCGCCAACGGCACCGGGGACATCGTGTTCGAGCGGCGGATCATCCAGCGTTCCAAGGGCGGCAGCTACCAGAAGGAACTGGGGTTCCAGGGCCTGCGCGAGCCGCGGAAGGTCGAGCAGCTGCTGCGCGGGCTCGCCGAGCGCGGCAAGGCGGGGCTGCTCACC
>JALHLN010000158.1 GCA_022844545.1 Burkholderiales bacterium
GCCCATGCTCGCGATCGAAAGCGGGCGTGTAGGCGCCAATATTTTCCTCGTACCGACGATCAAGAACCGCCTCGATGGCGCGATAGCGGTCCAGTTCAAGCTGCGGGTCTGGTAATCGGTCCCGGCTGCAAGAGCGATGTCCGGCGGGCTCAGAGAAATCGTCGAAGCGCCGTCAACCGCAGGGCCCACGCGGCGACGAGACTTAGCGCCGCGATCACAGCGATCCCCACTACTGGTGGCATCTGGAACGATGCGGCCGTTTCAAGCCGAAGGATGACCTGGTGCTGGATCGGGACGTGAAGGATATACATCGCGAGCAGCAGCTTCTCGATTCGCCGCGAAGCGCCGGGCGCCAGCGCGGGCAGGTATAGACAGCCCACGATCGCGGCCAGCGCGAGCACGTACCGGTGCGTGGCATCGAGTACGGATTGGCCCTCCATTTGGGACGAGAGCAGCAGCGCGAGCACGGCGAACACGCTCAGGTAGCCCAGGAGCCGCAAGCGCGCAACCTCCTGCACGGCTTCCTGACCACAGATTCGGCCTACGCCGAGTGCGAGCGGAATGGCAGGCAAGGCGAAGCCCCATTGTCCGAACGGGAACTCGGCCCCGCTCAGCGGTGCCAGCCACAATAGCCCTAGCGTCGCCGCAATGGCGAGCAAGGCGAACGCCGCAAGCGGTACCCGCTGGGTCGCCCGGTCGATCAGATGTGCGCCAATGCCAGCGATCGCGATGAAGGAGAGGAACCACATGTGCGTCATGGTTCCACCGAGCAACATCTGCCAATCGAAGACGCGATCGAGACTGATGTCGTGGCGCCAGGCTCTCAATACCATGTAACTGCCGAATACAGCTGACCAGAACGCCCAGGGAACGAGCAGCCGCTCGGTTCGCACGCGCACGAACGTCGCCGTGTCCTGCGGGGGCGAGCGTCGCGATCCAAGAACGACGGCCATCAGCAGAAAGACCGGCAAGCCGATCCCCCAGAGCGGGTGCTGCAGGTGAAGGTGAAAGCCGGCGATGTCCAGGAACGCGACGATCCTGAGCCAGTCCCACCACTCGATGCGCCCCACAGAGGGCTCGGCCTGCGGGGCGCCGCCGGGCGTCAGGCTCAAGGGACGGTCTCTGATTGCATTGTTTCGTTGCAAAATGCGGTGACGACGCTGGTCGGCGAGAACCGGTTGGGATATTAACCCAACCGAGAATCGCGGTTACGCGATCGACGAACGTCAGCAAGTTGCCGATCCGGACCATCACATCGGCATTTCAGACAGCCCTTACGGTGTCGCGAAAGAAAACCGGCGCGGAACGCAAGGGAATCTAACCCGGCCGCGTCACATCCCGCATCCAGCGCGCCGCCATGGAGATCAACCCCTCCGGCCTTGGATCCGAAAGGAGATGGTGCTGTCTGCGGGAATTCGCAGCGACCCATGCCTCGATGGTTTCGTTGATCTCCGTCAGCCCGGAAGGAAGCGCCTCGGCGCCGAGCCAGGAAGACTCCGCGTTCGCCCGGACTAGCATTGTTCACCAATCGGCATGGGCGGCATTCAGAACGGTGAGCCGATGAATTGGCTTTCGAACGGCCGTGGGCGACGGCCCTTGCTTGAGTGAAGGGCGTTTGCGTAAGTGCGAGTGCAAGCAGGATCACGATCCTCGATGATCTGCCTGGCGAGGAACAGGAACAGATCAAGCTCCAGCAACTCGTGTGCAGGAACGATGCCCGAGTCCTTCAGGGCTATGCACTGGCTGCGCACCGAGTGGCAGATCCGGAGTATGTCGGCCGGAGCGCATACCGGCACCGGCTGCTGCCGGTCATCGAAAGGCGCCCAGCCCGCGTCGGTCTTCTGAAGATTGAGAATGCGCTCCCTCGTCCAACCTGCGAGGTAGAGGGCCACGGCATCAACGACATCGCCTGTTCCTTTTGCCGCCGCCATCAGCCTCACATAACGGTCCATTTCAGCCAGCGAATGGAGAACGCGTTCAGTGGTCGCCATGACAACCCCCCGAAATCTTCCAATCCGACCCGAAGCCCCGCACACCTATTCAACTCCCAAATCGGCGGGTCCATTGTGATTGTTTGTAGGGCTTGGGGCGCGCTGCGCAGGGCACAGCCGTGGCGCAGGGATGTTCCGCCGGGAGGATATGTCAGGGAATGCAAGGCTCACCGACGACATCGGCGGCCCGCGGCCCAGAGCAAGCCGGGCTACTTCTGCGGATTTGTCTTGCCGTGATCGACCGAAAGCTGCTCCAGCCGGTAACCGTAATTGTAGACAGGGACGATGCGAAAGCCCGACGAGTTCGCCAGACCGAGCTTCTTCCGCACCTGGCTGACGTGCGTATCGACGGACCGCGTCGCCAGGTTGCTCCGGCGGCCCCATACGGTTTCCTGCAGATGGCCGCGCGACATCAACCTTCCGATGTTGCGGAACAGCAGCACGGCGAGTTCGAACTCCTTCGGAGTCAAATCCACCTCCGCCCCGTTCATGCTCGCCCGGTGGCTCAAGGTATCGAACTCATAGGGATGAAGAACGAGCTGTGTTTCATCCTTTTGCGGGTAGGCACGCCTCAGCAGCGCGCCCACGCGCGCAAGCAGTTCGCTCTGTCTTGCCGGCTTGATCATGTAGTCGTCGGCGCCTACAGTCAGCGCGTGGACGATGTCCTGTTCCGTGTCGCGCACGGTGACGAACAGGATCGGAACCGTCTTTGACAAGCTGGCCCGGATCCAGCGCAGTACCTCCACGCCCGATAGATCGGGCACTTCCCAGTCGAGCACGAACAGGTCGAAACTCTCGCGGCCGGCGAACTTCAGCACCTCGTTGCCGAGCAGGTAGCCGTGGACGCTGTGCCCCGCGATGCTCAGCCAGCGCGAAAGCAACGCCAGCTGGTCCGGGTCATCCTCAAGGATCGCGATCCGCAACATCTCCTCCGGTCGGTTCGGGGAAGAGCAAGTCTTATGGTGGAGTGGAAGGGGATCGAACCCTCGACCTCCGCATTGCGAACGCGGCGCTCTCCCAGCTGAGCTACCACCCCGAGGAAGGGGCGGATTCTACAGGAGAATCCGGGCAGCGGGAATCGGCCAGGGGAAGCTGCGCCGCCGCCAGCTATCATGGCGCCCGAAAGGAACCTCCATGCAGATCTCCCCACCGTTCGGCTACAAGGAACTCGCCCCCCTCAACCGCAAGCAGAAGGTACGCCTGCTCGAAGCCGGGGAGATCCCCGAGTTCGCTCGAACGCTGAATGCGATCCCGATCAGCTACACGGAGTTCGGGCCGGTCTCGCGCGACTACCCGATCGTGTTCACCTCCGGTGACAAGGGCGCGAGCTATGCGCCGATGGCGGTGCTCGGCCTGGCCGCCGGAGAGAACCTGTTCTACGGCGGCGGCGGCTGGGCCAAGGGGCTCTACATCCCGGCCTACGCCCGGCGCTTCCCGTTCTGCATGGCCAGGGTGAAGATGAACGAGGTCGAGCAGCAGAACCGCCTGATCTGCGTCGAGAAGGCGCACCTGGACGACAAGGACGGCGAGGCGTTGTTCGACGACCAGGGCGAGGGCTCGCCCAAGTGGAAGGACATCGAGCGCCTGCTCACCGAGTACGAGACCGACCTGGAGCGCAGCCGCGAGATGTGCTCGATCCTGTCGGACTACGGGTTGCTGGAGCCGTTCGCGGCGCAGGCCAAGTTCGCCAAGGGCGGCGCGGCGCAGTTGACCGGCATGCACCGCGTGGTCGAGGCGAAGATCGAGCACCTGAACGCGAGCCAGATCAAGAACCTTGCCAGGAAGGGCGTGCTCGGGCGCATCTACGCCCACCTGCTGTCACTGGACAACTTCGCCCGGTTGCTGGACCGCAAGGCGACGCTGGCCGCGTAGCTAGCGCTCCCGTCCTGCTTCGTGCGCCACCTTGCGCAGGGGCGAGAGCAGGTACTCGAGGATGGTGCGGTCCTCCAGCTTGATTTCCGCGCTCAGCTGCATGCCCGGAAGCAGGGCATGGCGGACTTCGCCCACCCGCATCTCCTGGTCGAGCAACTCCAATTGCGCGCGGTAGGCATACACCGCCCCCGGCCTCGCGGACTCCCCGCCGCGCTCGGCGACCCGGTCCGTCGAATCGGCGGAGACCCGCAGTACGCGCGCATCGACCATGCCGTACTTCTGGAACGGGAAGCTTGCGAACTTGAGGCGGGCCGGCTGTCCCGCGGCGATGAAGCCGGCGTCGTGGTTCGCCAGCCAGACCTCCGCCACCAGCGCCTCGCCCTCGGGAACGAGCGTCATCAGCACCGCACCCGGGGCAAGCACCGCGCCGGGCGTATGGGTGGCGAGATCCTTGACGATGCCATCCGCCGGTGCCCGCAGTTCGGCGAGCGCCTGGCGGTGGCGCAGCTTGTCCAGTTCCTGCGTCTGGCGCGCGAGTTGCGCCTCGGTCTCGACGCGCTCGGCCTGCAGTTGAGCGCGCCAGGCGGCCGCGATCTGCGCCAGGCGCCGCTCACCCTGCTCCAGGGTGGCGCGCGCGCTCTCGACTCGGTGCTCCTGCGCCCTGAGGTCCTGCTCGGCTTCCAGCCGCTCGCGGCTGCGCTGCGACAGCAGCAGCTTGCCGGCGTACCCATCCTTCGCCAGCTTGGCGAATGCCTGCTCCTGCTCCTGCAGCATCGGCAGCGCCCCGGCCAGCTTGGCGCGCGTCTCCTGCGCGGCCTGCATCTCGCGCCTGGCGCGCGCGATGACGCTGCGCTCCTCGGCCAGGCTCGCCTCGTGCGCGCGCACCCGCGCCTCGCGCTGCGCCTCCACCTGCGCGTAGAGCCGCGGCGGATCCTCGGCGCTCGCAGCCAGCGGCGCCCCGCGCAGTTCGGCATCGATGCGCCGCAGCTGCAGGCGGCGCAGCGCCACCTCGTTGAGCAGCGTCGCCGCATCCGCGTCCGCGGCGCGCGTGTCCATGCGTGCCAGCACCTGGCCGGCGCGCACGCGCTCTCCTTCGCGCGCGAGCAGCTCGCGCATCACGCCGCCCTCCGCAGGCTGCACGATCCGCAACTGGGCGCGCGGCACCAGACGGCCCTCGGCCACCGCAATCACGTCCACACGGCCGAAAGCCGCCCACAGCGCCAGCGCCGCGGCAAGGGCAAGCACGATCCAGAGGACCAGGCGCGGCAGGGGCGACGGCGCCTGCTCCTGCAGCTGCAGGATCGAGGGCAGGAACTCCGCCTGCGCGCGCCGCGCCGGGGGCGCAGCCGGACCCGTTGCAGCTGGCAGCTTCACGTCGGCGCAGCCCCGGCGGCGCGAGCCGGGGCGAGCCCCGCCGCCTGCCGCTGCGGCTCGATGTGCGCGACGGCATCCGCGTTCAAGCCTTGCGGCAGGTGGTGCGCGATGAACAGCACCGTCGCGCTGCCGCGCAGGCGGCTGACCGTGCGCGCGAACGCCTCGGCGGTCTCGCGATCGAGATTCGCCGTGGCCTCGTCGAAGATGAGCACCTTGGGCCGGCGCAGCAGCGCGCGGGCGATGGCGATGCGCTGCTTCTGCCCGCCGGACAGGCCGACCCCGTTCTCGCCCACCGTGCTGCGGTAGCCCTGGGGCAGGCCGGAGATGAAATCGTGGATCTCGGCCTGACGGCAGGCTTCGGTGATCTCGCTGATGCCCGCGTGCGGCTGCGCGGCGGCGATGTTGTCCTGGAGCGTGCCGGAAAACAGGCGCGTTTCCTGGGGCACGACGCCGAAATGCAGCCGCAGTTCGTTCGCCGCCATGGCGCGGATATCGCGCCCGTCGATGCGGATGCTTCCCGCCGCCGGCGGGTAGAAGCCGAGCAGGAGCCTCGCCAGAGTGCTCTTGCCGCTGCCCGAAGGTCCGGTGAGCGCGAGGCAGGTTCCGGACTCGATGCTCAGGCTGAAGCCGTTCAGGACCGGCGCGTGGTCATCGCGGTAGCGAAAGCTCAGGTCCTCGATTTCGATGCGGGCGGCGCCGCCGGCCGAGCGCTCGGCACGCGTGGCATAGATCTCCGCCGGCGCGTCCATCAGGTCGCCCAGCCGCTGCACCGCGATCGCGGCCTGCTGGAATTCCTGCCACAGGCCCGCCAGGCGCAGCGCGGGCTGCGCCAGCCGGCCGGCGAACATCTGGAACGCGACCAGCATGCCGATGGTGAAGCCGGGCTCGGTGATCACCAGCCAGGCGCCCGCCCCCAGAATCGCCGCGGACAACGTCTGCTCCAGCGCGCCCGCCAGCACCCCGTAGGCGTTGGACAACTGCCGCGTGGCGAAGCTCGCGCGCAGGTAGGCGGCGAGGTTGCGGCCGAACTGCGCCGCCGCCTGCGGCTCCATCTGCAACGCCTTCACCGTCTCCATCGCCGCCACGTGCTCGGTGAGGAAGGCCTGGTTGCGGGCGCCGAGCAGGAACTGCTCGTTGATCCGGCGCCGCAGCAGCGGCGTCACGGCGAGGCTGAGTCCGGCGAGCAGCGTGATCGCCGCCAGCGCGATCAGCGTCAGCGGCACGCTGTACCAGAGCATGATGCCGAGGAACACGAACAGGAATGGCAGGTCGAGCGCCACGCTCGCCGCGGCGCCGGTGATGAACTCGCGGATCGTCTCCACCCCCTGCAGGCGGGCGACCAGCGTCCCCGTCGGCCGCGATTCGAAGTAGCGCGGCGGCAGGCGCAGCAGCTGCTCGAACACCCGCATGCCGAGCACCGCGTCGATGCGGTTGCCGGTGTGCAGCAGCAGGTACTGGCGCACATAGCTGAGCGCGGCGCTGAACACCACGAACATCGCCAGCGCCGCCATCACCACCGTGAGCGTGCTCTGCGTGTGGTGCACCACGACCTTGTCGATGATGACCTGGGTGCACAGCGGCACCGCGAGCGCGACCAACTGCAGCACGAACGAGGCCAGCAGCACGTCTCGCCATACCGCCTTGTGGCGCAACAGTTCGGGCACGAACCAGCCGAGGCCGAAAGGCCGGTCAGTGAGCGCCGGGTCCGCCTCGGCGTGCGGCGCCGCCGCGGTGGCCGTCAGAACCTCGCAACTGTAGCGCCCGGCGAAGTCGGCGAGCAGCAGTTCATGGGGCTGCTTTTCCCGCTCCGACAGCAGTACCGTCCCACGGTCGGCGGCCATCACGATCGCGAGCCTCGCGACGCCGCCCTCCATCCGCACCGCGACGACCGGGAAGCTCAGCTCCCAGAGATCGCGCGGCGGGACCGCGCGGCGCGCGAGCCGCAGGCCGAGGTCCGCGGCGGCGTGGCTCAGCGCTCCGAGGTCGA
Source organism: Burkholderiales bacterium (assembly GCA_022844545.1). Lineage (GTDB taxonomy): Bacteria > Pseudomonadota > Gammaproteobacteria > Burkholderiales > SG8-39 > RBG-16-66-20. The sequence continues at coordinate 7,225 of JALHLN010000158.1, forward strand.
GCGGCGGCGGGAACTGCTG
>JALHLN010000159.1 GCA_022844545.1 Burkholderiales bacterium
GCGCTGCGGGACGGTCGAGCTGCATTGCGCGCCGCACGCCGGCCATCCGCTGTTCCGCATGCTGGCGCGCCGGCATGGCATCCGCCTCAGGACGCAGGCCGGCGGCGACCTCGGCGCGCGGATGCATGGCGCGCTTGAGGGCGCGCTGCGGCGCGCGGATGCGGCAGTGCTGATCGGTTCGGACTGTCCCGCACTGCGCGCGGCGGACATTCGCGCCGCATTTGCCGCGTTGCGCGGGGGCGCCGATGTTGTCCTTGCGCCGGCTGAAGACGGCGGCTATCCGCTGATCGGCCTGAAGCGGGCGTCGAAGACGTTGTTCGAAGGCGTGCCTTGGGGCGGACCGAGAGTCCTCGCCGAGACGCGCGCGCGCGCCGCGAGGCTCGGCTGGTCCGTGACCTTGCTGCGCACGCTGTGGGACGTGGACCGGCCAGGGGACGTCGCCCGGCTCAGGCGCGCGAAACGGTCGATTCGCTTTTCGAACCTGACAGCGACCTGACGACGCTCAGACTGCGCCGGCCTTCCTGAGCAGTTCCGCGATTTTCTCGGCGATGACGCGGTAGCCGCGCGCGTTCGGATGCACCTGGTCCGCCTTCAGGCTGCCATCCTTGAGGACCTTGCCCAGCACGCCGCCCTCGTAGGGAATGCCGAACGAGGCCGCGATCTCCTCGTAGAACTCCGGCGGCGACACCGTGATGCCGGGCTCCGGGGTGCCGATCAGCAGCACCTCCACGCCCTTGCCCTTCGCCAGGCGGATCATCGCGCGCACGTTCTCCGCCGCCGCCGACTTCGAGCGGCGCTGCAGGAAGTCGTTGCCGCCATGGCACAGCAGGAGGAGCCGAGGCTGGTGCTCTTCGAGCGCGGCGGGCAGGCGCGCGAGACCGCTGGCGGAGATCTCGCCGGGGACGCCGGCACGCACCACGGTACGGCCGATGAGCGCGGCCAGCTGGGCAGGATAGCTTTCCTCCTCGCTCGCGCCGGTGCCGAAGGTGAGGCTGTCGCCGAAGGCGAGCACCACCGCATCCGACGCCAGCCGGGAGAGCTTCGGCTTGTCGCCGCAGCCGGCCAGCGGCAGAAGCAGGGCGGCGAACGCACCGCAAAAGTGCCGGCGATTCATGGGAAGAACGGGCGGTTCCATGGCGCTATCTCGCTTAGGCATCATGCTACACTTCCCGCCGCTCTATGCATTGGGGGGAGGGAGAATGCAGATCAGGAACGAGAAGGATTTCTGGGCCGGCCTGATGTTCATGGGCTTCGGCCTCGCCGCGGTCATCATCGCGAGCCTCAACTACCAGATGGGCAGCGCGGTCCGCATGGGGCCGGCGTACTTCCCGGTCATGCTGGGCGGCCTGCTGGCGATCCTGGGCTTGGTCGTGTTCCTGCGCGCCTTCTTCTCCAAGCTGCCGCCCGAGACGATGAAGGCGAACCTGTCCTTCGGCATCCGGGAATTCATCTTCGGCATCGTGGTGTTCGCCGCGCTGGGCTACGGCAGCAAGGTGGTGTTCAAGAGCGGCGACTACGGCATGCTGGCCGCCTCGGTGCTGCTCGCCGTTCTGTCCTTCCTGTACCGGCCCAAGACCAAGCCGCTGATCCTGATCCTCGCCTGCGGCATGGTGTTCGCCTACCTGCTCAAGCCCCTGGGGCTGGTGCTGGCCACGATCCTGCTGGTGTTCGTCGCGGCGCTGGGCGGGCACGAGTACAAGTTCAAGGAAGTCGCGATCCTCGCCGCGGTGCTTGCCGTCTTCTCGGTGATCGTGTTCGTGTACGGCCTGACGCTCCCGTTCCAGATCTGGCCGGCGAATTTCTACTAAGGGGCGATGATGGAAATCTTCTCGAACCTTGCCCTGGGCTTCGGCGTCGCGCTGTCGCCGTTCAACCTGATGATGTGCCTGGTGGGCGTCATCCTGGGCACGCTGATCGGGGTGCTGCCCGGGGTCGGCCCGGTGGCGACCATCGCGATGCTGCTGCCGATCACCTTCAACCTGGACCCGATCGGCGCGCTCATCATGCTCGCCGGCATCTACTACGGCGCCCAGTACGGCGGCTCGACCACGGCAATCCTGGTCAACCTGCCGGGCGAATCCTCATCGGTGGTCACCTGCCTGGAAGGCTACCAGATGGCCCGGCGCGGCCGCGCCGGGCCGGCGCTGGCGACCGCCGCGATCGGATCTTTCTTCGCCGGCTGCGTCTCCACGCTGGTCGTGGCGCTGTTCGCGCCGCCGCTGGCGGAGGTGGCCCTCAAGTTCGGTCCCTCGGAGTATTTTTCCCTGATGGTGCTCGGCCTGGTGGCGGCGACGGTGCTCGCGCACGGTTCGCTCATCAAGGCGATCGCCATGGTGCTGCTGGGGCTCCTGCTTGGGCTGGTCGGAACGGACGTCAACTCCGGCGTGCTGCGCTTCGCGTTCGGCGTCTCGGAACTCGCCGACGGCATCGGTTTCGTCGTCGTGGCGATGGGCATGTTCGGCCTGGCCGAGATCATCGTCAACCTGGAGCAGACCGACAAGCGCGAGGTGTTCACGAGCAAAGTGGGCAGCCTGATGCCGAGCAGGGAGGACTTCAAGCGCATGACGCCCTCCATCCTGCGGGGCACCGTCATCGGCTCCGCGCTGGGCATCCTGCCGGGGGGCGGCGCGCTGCTCGCCTCGTTCGCCGCCTACACGGTGGAGAAGAAGGTCTCGAAGTACGCGCATGAATTCGGCAAGGGCGCGATCGAGGGCGTCGCCGGGCCGGAATCGGCCAACAACGCCGGCGCGCAGACCTCCTTCATCCCGTTGTTGACGCTCGGCATCCCGGGCAACGCGGTGATGGCGCTCATGATCGGCGCCATGATGATCCAGGGCATCGCGCCCGGACCGCAGGTGATGACCGAGCGGCCGCAACTCTTCTGGGGAATGATCGCCTCGATGTGGGTCGGCAACCTGATGCTGGTGATCCTGAACCTGCCCATGATCGGGCTCTGGATCAAGCTGCTCACGGTGCCCTACCGGATCCTGTACCCGGCGATCCTCGTCTTCATGTGCATCGGCGTGTTCAGCCTGTCGAACAACCCGTTCGACGTCCTCATCATGGCCTTCTTCGGCGTGCTGGGCTACATCTGCGCCAAGCTCGCCTGCGAGCCGGCGCCGATGATCCTGGGCTTCATCCTGGGGCCCCTGATGGAGGAGAACCTGCGCCGGGCGATGCTGCTGTCGCGGGGCGATCCGCTGGTGTTCTTCCAGAAGCCGATCAGCGCCACCTTCCTGATCATCTCCATCTTGCTGCTGGTGGTGATCTCGCTGCCCGCGCTGCGGTCCAAGCGCGAGGAGGCGTTCGCCGGGGACGAGCAGAAGTAGCGTCGGCGCGGGTTTTTTCGAGGGCGCGCCGCGGCGCGCCCTTTTCATTGGAGGAGGTTTCATGAAGCGGTTCGCACTGTTCCTGGCCCTGGCCCTGGCAACCAGCCTTGCGGCGGCCCAGGCCTGGCCCTCGCGCCCGGTCCGCATCGTCGCGCCCTACGCGGCCGGCGGCCCGATCGACATCTCGGCGCGCCTGGTCGCGGCCAAGCTGCAGGAGTCCTTGGGCCAGCCGGTGGTGGTGGAGAACCGGCCCGGCGCCGGCGGCAATCTGGGCGTGGATTACGTCGCCAAGAGCGCGCCTGATGGCCACACCGTGGTGGTCGGTGCCATCGCCACCCACGCCATCAACCCGACCCTGATGGGCAGCGTGCCCTACGACCCGATCAAGGATTTCCGCCATGTCACGCTGATGGTGCAGGTGCCCAACATCCTGATCGTGAACCTGGAGCTGCCGGCGAAAAGCGTCGGCGAGCTGGTCGCGCTGGCGAAATCGCGCCCCGGGCGGCTGGACTTCGCCTCCGGCTCGACCGGGTCCACCGGGCACCTGGCCGGGGAACTGTTCAAGGGCATGACCGGCACCTTCATGGTCCACATTCCCTACAAGGGCGCAGCGCCGGCGGTGCTGGACCTCATGGCCGGCCGGGTGCACCTGATGTTCGACAACCTGGCGAGCGCGCTCGCCAACGTGCGCTCGGGCAAGGTGCGCGCGCTGGCGGTCACCACGAAGGCGCGCTCGGGCTTCCTGCCCGATCTGCCGACGCTGGACGAGTCGGGCCTCAAGGGCTTCGACATGACCACCTGGTGGGGCATCATGGCCCCGGGCAAGACGCCGCAGCCGGTGGTGGAGCGGCTCAACGCCGAGGTCCTGAAGGCGATGGCGGCGCCCGACGTCCGCGAGCGCCTGCGCGCCATGGGCTCGGAGCAGCCGGCGATCCGCACGCCGGAGCAGTTCACCGCGTTCGTCGCCGCGGAGCAGAAGACCTACGCCGAACTGGTGAAGCGCTCAGGCGCGAAGCCGGACTGAGTCGCCGCCTAGAGGGCGGCGATGGTCTGCACCTCGACCAGGAACTGCTCCTGCACCAGGCGATCGACGATCAGCAGGGTATTGGGCGGGAATTTCCCGTCCGGGAACATCTTCGGGAACTCGCGCAGGCGCCACGCCATGAATTTCGGGATGTCCTGGGAGTGCACCAGGTAGGTGGTGAACTGCGCCACGTTGCCCCAGCCCCCGCCTGCCGCCTTCAACGCCTTGCCCACCTGCTCGAAGCAGCCGCTGCACTGCGCGTCGAACGTGTCGCCGGGCGCCAGCATGCCGGCGATGTAGAGCGTTTCCTTCGCATTCTTCACCCGCGTCATGTGCGAGTACTGGCCCAGGGGCTTGCCCAGGGCTTCCACGTTCTCGATGCTGATGTCCGCCATGTTCTTTTCCCAGTCTCAGTTGCCCGTCGATTTCGGTTTCCTGCGCGATTCGATCTGCGAGCGCACCGTCGCCACCAGCGACTTGCGCTCCACCGGCTTCACCACGTAGGCGGTGGCCCCGCCCGCGATGCAGCGGTTCTTCGTGTCCGGGTCCGACAGCACCGAGACGATGATCACCGGCGTGGTGGTATTGGGCGACGACGACCGGATCTCGTCCAGCACCTTGATGCCGCCGATGCCCGGCATCAGCAGGTCGAGCAGGATGGCGTCGTAGGCGTAGTTGCCCGCGAGCCTCAGTGCCTGTTCGCAGGTCCCGGCCAGCGTCACGTCCACCTGCAGGTCGTTGCTGAGGATGTGCGCGAGCAGCAGGCGCATGGACTCCTCGTCGTCCACGATCAGGACGCGGTGGCGGCTCGCGCCGGTGCCGGTGGCTGTCGCCGGGGCGGGGGTGGTGCTCATGCGCCCAGCTTCCGCGCCAGGTCCACGAAGTCTTTCGCGTTCACGGTGAATTCGCGCCCGGGCTTCGTGTCGGGCTCCGAAGTCGGCCCCTTCTCCAGGGGCCGCGGGACGAAGCCGGTCTTCAGGCCGCAGGCCGCCGCCGCGCGCAGGTCATCCTTGTGCGCCGCGACCAGCATCACCTGCGCCGGCGCGAGGTCGAGCAGCGCGGCGGTGCCGAGGTAGGCCTCGGGGTCGGGCTTGTAATGGTGGAACAGCTCGGCCGAGATCACCGTGTCCCAGGGCAGGCCGGCGTTCTTCGCCATGTTGACGAGCAGCGCGACGTTGCCGTTGGACAGCGTGGCGATCACGTGGCGGCGCTTGAGGCGCGCGAGGCCGTCGCGCGCGTCGGGCCAGGGCGCGAGCCGGTGCCAGGCGCGGTTGAACTCGAATTTCTCCGCCTCCGACAGGCCGCGGATGCCGAATTGCTTCAGCAGGCCCTCCAGGATCATGCGGTGCAGGCGGTCGATCGTGGTCCAGGGCAGCTCGCCCGAGCGCACGCGAGCCATGGCGGGCTTGTAGCCGGCGCGCCAGGCGTCGGCGAAGGCCGCCCAGTCGACCTTGAGGTCTTTGCGCTTGCCCAGGCGCCGGCCTTCCCGGATGAGCGAGCCGCGCCAGTCCACGACGGTGCCGAAGACGTCGAACACCAGCGCTTTCACCGCGGGCGGCCGCGGGGCCGTGCGTTTGACCATCCCGGAATTCTAACCAACGCGGCGCGGGCCGCTCAGCTTTTCTTAGCGCGCTTGCCGCGCGCGTGGTTCCACAGCACGTCGCCACGGCCGGCGGACTTGTTGAGCCTGCGCCCGAGCACGAACAGCAGGTCCGATAGCCGATTGAGATAGCGGCGTGCCGGGCCGCCCACGTCTTCCGTGCGGCCGAGCGCGACCAGGCTGCGCTCCGCGCGCCGGCAGATGGTGCGGGCGAGGTGGGCCATCGCCGCGGCGCGCGTGCCGCCGGGGAGGATGAACTCCTTCAGCGGCGCGAGGCCGGCGTTGTTCGCCTGCGTCAGTTGCTCCAGGCGCTCGACGTGCGGTTCGCCGACCATCTGGTGCCCCGGGATGCAGACCTCGCCGCCGAGGTCGAACAGGTCGTGCTGGACCTGGGCGAGGGCGTCGCGGATCGCCTTCGGCATCTTCTCCGCGAGCAGGACGCCGAGCGCGGAGTTGAGCTCGTCGATGTCGCCCATGGCCTGGACGCGGGCCGCGTCCTTGGGCACGCGAGAACCGTCGCCGAGGCCGGTCTCGCCCCGGTCGCCGGTGCGGGTGGTGATCTTGGAGAGGCGGTTGCCCATGAAAAAGGCCGTCTTCCGGTCGGGAGTGGAGCAGAATTATAGGCTCGCGGTCCCATTCGACGAGGAGAGGCAGACATGGCCAGCATCCGCAAGGTGGAGTACTACTCGATGAAGGTTCCCCAGCGCCCCGGCGCCGGCGCAGCGCTGCTCGCGGCGATGAAGGCGGCCGGCGTCAACCTGCGCGCTTTCCACGGCTTTCCGGCAGGCGGCGGCGCGCAGGTGGATTTCATGCCGGACAACGGCGCCAGGTTCCGCGGCGCGGCGCGGAAGTTGAAGCTGAAGGTTTCGGCGCGCAAGATCGCCTTCCTGGTCCAGGGCGAAGACCGTGTCGGCGCCCTGACCGGCGTGCTCGGCAAGCTGGCGGCGGCCCGGATCAACCTGGTGGCGATGACTGCGGTCGCCGCCGGCGGCGGGCGCTACGGCATGATCTTCTGGGTGCGCAAGGCGCAGGTGGCGCGCGCGGCGCGGCTGCTCAAGGCGCGCTAGGGTCCCGAGCAGGGGCGCGATGTAACCGATCGGTTACATCGTGGGGCCTCAGGCGCCGCGCCGGCCCCGCACTTCGCTCTCGATCCAGCCATCGGCCAGCGTGGTCCTCAGGCGGTCGCCCTCGCGGACGGCCGACGACCGGGTCAGCACCTTGCCGTCCGCCGCGCGCGTGATGGAGTAGCCGCGCGCCAGCA
>JALHLN010000160.1 GCA_022844545.1 Burkholderiales bacterium
GGGCGCGCTGCGCCCGCTGGCGGGGCATCGACGAGGCGCGCACTGGCTCGCCTCGGGCAGCGAGGGCAGGCCGGCGATGGCTGCGCCGCGCGAGGGCGCTCCTGCCTTGTTCGCGCCGCCGGGGGAGGCCGAAACGATCGCCGCCGACTACGACAGCCTGGGCCTCAGCCTGGGCCGCCATCCCTTGGCCCTGCTGCGTTCGCAGCTGGACGCGGCGGGACTGGCGAGCGCCGAGACGCTGCACGCGCTCGCCCACGGTCGTCGCGCACACGCCGCCGGGCTGGTCACCTGCCGGCAGCGCCCGGATACCGCGAGCGGGGTCACCTTCGTGACCCTGGAGGACGAGACCGGCTGCGTCAACGTCATCGTCTGGCGCGACCTTGCCGAACGCCAGCGGCACGAGCTTCTGGGAGCACGCCTGCTGGGGGTGGAGGGCGTGATCGAGCGCGAAGGCGACGTGGTGCACCTGGTGGCCAGGCGGCTGCGGGACCATGGCCGGCTGCTCGATCCGTTGTTCGGCAGCCTCGCCCCGCGCTCCAGGGACTTTCACTAAGCTTGACACCGGGGCCCGGGCCGCCGCGGACGGTTGTCCGACAATGTTCCTTATAATGCCTCTCATGAACGACGAAACCTACGTTGTCACCGTCCAGAAGGACCTCGAAGACTTGGTGCCCACCTTCATGTCCAACCGCGCCAAGGAGGTCGAGGCGCTGCGTGCTGCGCTCGACAAGGGCGACATGGAGAAACTGCGCCAGCTGGGCCACCGCATGAAGGGCGTGGGTACTTCCTACGGCTTTGAGAAAGTCTCGGAGCTGGGCAAGCTGATCGAGGACAACGCCAGGGCCATCGACAAGGCGGCGCTGGAGGGCTGCCTCGCCGACTACGCCGACTACCTCGCCAAAGTAAAAGTGGTGTATGCCTGAAGCCGGGGAGGGCGCTGCGCCCGCGCCCTTCCGTGTCCTGATCGTCGACGACGACCCGGACATGGCCGGTTTCCTGCAGATGTGGCTCAAGCGCGAGGGCATGCAGACCCTGATCGCCCAGGACGGCGACAGCGCGCTGGTGAAGATCATGACCGAGGCGCCGGACCTGGTGCTGTGCGACGTCATGATGCCCGGGCCCGACGGCTTCGAGATTTGCCGCCGCGTCAAGGCCGACGAGAGCACGGCGCTGATCCCGGTGGTGCTGGTGACCGCACTGGAGGACCAGGACAGCCGGGTGCGCGGCATCGAGGCGGGCGCCGACGACTTCCTCTCCAAGCCGGTGAGGCGGGAAGAGCTGATCGCGCGGGTCAAGACGCTGCGGCGGCTGCACGACACCCGCAAGGAACTGGAGGCGCGCCGCCTTGCTGCGGAGGTGCAGGAGAAGGAAGCGATCCGCAAGACCTTTTCGCGCTACCTCTCGCCGCAGCTCGCCGAGCGCGTGCTGAGCGACGCCGCCGGCGGCCAGAGCCTGTTCCGCAACCTGAGCGAGCGCACAGCGGTGGTGGCGCTGTTCGCCGACCTGCGCGGCTTCACGCGGCTGTCGGAGACGGTGCCGGTGTCCAGAATCGTGCCGATGCTCAACGAGTTCTTCACCGTGCTCACCGCGGCCGCGCACGAGCACGAGGGCACGGTGTTCAGCATGGCGGGCGACAGCCTGCTGGTCGGGTTCAACGTGCCGGTGCCGCAGCCCGACGCCGCCGAGCGCGCGGTGGCCTGCGGGCGTGCGATGATCGGCCGCTTCGGGCCGGTGGCCGCCGGCTGGGCGGCGCGCTACGGCTTCACCCTCGGCATCGGCATCGGCATCGAGGCGGGCGAGGTGGTGGCGGGCAACGTCGGCGCGCCGAGCTTCGTGAGCTACACCATCATCGGCGACGCGGTGAACGTGGCCGCGCGCCTGATGCAGAACGCGAAAGCAAATGAGATTCTGATCGGGCCGCGCGCGGCGCTGTCGCTGGACCGGATGCTCGGGCGCGACACCTCGCTAGACCGGCGCGAGCTGGCGCTGAAGGGCAAGGCCGGCCCGGTGGGCGTGCTGGCGCTGAAGGTCGCCGCCTGAACCCGCCCGCCATGCGCGTCCTCATAATCGATGACGATGAGGATCTGCGCAACCTGCTCGCGCACTACCTGAAGCAGGAATGGCCTGACATGGACGTCGGCAAGCTCGATCCGCTCGAGCAGGAGCTGCCCGAGGAGAACTTTCCGCTCGAAGACTACGCGCTGATCATCCTGGACTACATGCTCGGGCGCGGCGACGGCCTGGAGTGGCTGAGGATCCTCAAGCGCCGCCCGGGCTGCCCGCCGATCCTGTTCCTCACCGGCGCGGGAAACGAGAGCATCGCGGTACGCGCCATGAAGGCGGGCGCCGACGACTACCAGCGCAAGCAGGAACTGACGCGCGAGCGGCTGGTGACCTCGGTGCGCGAGCTGACGCGCGGCCAGGGCGCCCAGAGCGACCGCACCGCCTCGCCGGAGATGGCGGCGCGCATGGAGGGCCATCTGCTGGGGGCGCGCATCCGGATCCCCGGCATCAATGTCCTGCGGCTGATCGGCGAAGGCGGCATGTCGCGCGTCTACCTCGCGTCGCGCGAATCCGACGACGAGCCGCTGGTGGTGAAGATCCTGCGCAGCGAGGTGATGAAGGACCAGAAGGCGCTCGAGCGCTTCGTCGAGGAATACAACCTGATCACCCGCATCACCAGCCGCCACGTCGCGCGCATCCACGGCCACGGCGTCTCCGGCGACAACGCCTACCTGGTGATGGAATTCTTCGACGGCGGCGACCTCAGCCAGCGCCTGGGCGGCAAGTCCATGGCGCCGGAGGAGGCGCTGCGCGTCTTCCGCGAGCTGATGTTCGCGCTCGGGGACATCCACGAGCAGGGCATCCTGCACCGGGACCTCAAGCCGCAGAACCTGATGTTCCGCGCCGACGGCAGCCTCGCGATCGTGGACTTCGGCATCGCCAAGCACATCGACGCCATCGACCGCACCGGCGCCGGCGAGATCCTGGGCACGCCGCGCTACATGAGCCCCGAGCAGGTCAGGAGTCTCGCTCTTGACCTTCGGACCGACATCTACAGCGCCGGGGTGCTGTTCTACCAGATGATCGTCGGCGACCACCTGTTTGACGGCGAGACTGCGGTCGAGGTGGCGCTGCACCACATGAACACCCAGCCGCCGCTTCTCCCCGGGCACCTGGAGCGCTTCCAGCCGATGATGGACAAGCTGCTGGAGAAGGACCGCGACGCGCGCTTCAGGAACGCCGACGAGGTGATCGGATTCCTTTCGCGCAAGTACCATCAGGGCACCGGTGCCTTCGGCGCCGAGAAGACCCAGAAGCTGGCCTGAGCAGGCCGTGTCAGGTCAGGCCAGCTCCCCCCAGATCCTGCGCAGCTGATCCGGCAGGTCCTTGGGCGAGAACGGCTTGGATATGGTGGCGGCCGCGCCCAGCGCGATCAGTTCGTTCATCTCCGCGCTGGAGGCCTTGGCGGTGATGAACACCACCGGCAGGCCCTTGGTGTGCTCGAACTCCTTCATCTTGCGGAACAGCGTCGGCCCGTCCATCCCGGGCATCATCCAATCGAGCATCACCAGTTCGGGCTTGAACGCGGCCATGGCGTCTATGGCCTTGAGCGGGTCGCCAACCACTTCGACGGTGAATTTGCCGATGCGCTCGAGCGACATGCGCACGATGCGCTGGATGTCCTCGTCGTCCTCGACGTAGCAGATGCGGGTGAGCGGGGTGGCGGGCATGGGATCCTCAGGTAGCGCCGGGGGCGGCTGCGGCCGGCGCAACCGGTGTGTCGAGGGGAAACTCGAACCAGAACGTGGTCCCGCCACCTTCGCGGTCCTCGAAGCCGATGGTTCCTTCCATCATCTCTACCATGTGCTTGCAGATGGCGAGGCCGAGGCCCGTGCCGCCCTTCTGCCTGGTGAAGGCGGAATCAGCCTGCGCGAAGCGACTGAAGATGCGGGCGCGGAAGCTCTCCGGGATGCCCGGGCCGCGGTCGTGCACGCCGACGCGCACGCGGCCGCCGCCGACGGTCATGCTGACTTCCACGGTGCCGCCCTCGGGTGAGAACTTGGCGGCGTTCGACAGCAGGTTGGTCAGCACCTGCAGGATGCGCTTGCGGTCGACGTTGACGCGCGCCGCCGCCGGGCCGCCCGGAAATTCGAAGCGCACCTTGAAGCGTTCGCCAAAGGCGCGATTGAGCACCAGCGATTCGCGCACCAGCTCCTCCAGCGACAGCACCTCGGGCACCAGCGAGAGCTTGCCGGACTCGATCTTCTCGATGTCCAGGATGTCGTTGATCAGGTCGAGCAGGCGCTGTGCGTTGCGCTCGGCGACCATGGTGAGCTCGCTGACGTCCTTGTCCGGCTCGCCCAGCACGCCGGAATTGATCAACTGCAGGGAGCCGATGATGGAAGTAAGAGGCGTGCGCAGTTCGTGCGACAGCGTGGAGGTGAACTCCTTCTTCAGGCGCTCGGCCTCGAGCTGCTGCGTGATGTCCCGTCCCTGCGCGATCACCGAGACGATCTCGCCGCCGGGACTCACCAGCGGCGTCACGGTCCACTCGCAGACGATGGCGATGCCGTCGCGGCGCGGATTGCGCAGCTTGAGACCGGACAAGGGCTCGCGCGTCTCCATGATCCTGCGCCAGCTGGCGTCGAACTCGCCATGGAACTTCTGCAGGATCAGCTTGTGCGCGGTGAGGCCGACCAGCTCGGACGGCGTATAGCCGAACAGCAGTTCGGTGGCACGGTTCACCTGCTGGATGCGGGCATCCGGGTCGAACTCGATCACCGCGATCGGCGAGCGCTCGGCGAACAGCGTGAGCTTGCGCCCCGACGCGTCCACCTGGCGGCGGGCCTCGTCCAACTCGTGCAGCTGCTGCTGCAGGCGGCGGTTGAGCGAGGTATGGTCCTCGGTCAGCCTGCCGTAGGCGTGGCGCAGGCGGTAGCCGGCGTCGAACACCTGGTTGAGGCGCCAGGCGATGCCGACGCTCACGGCATAGAACGCCGGCACCAGCAGCGCGATCTCGGTGAACAGGCGATTGCCGAAGGTGGCGAGCACGTAGGTGAAGGGCAGAGCGATGCCGCCGGCGTAGGCGGCGAACATCGGCCAGGACGCGGCATACATCGGGATGCCGCCCGAGAGCACGCCGGTGAGGATGAGCGCCAGGAACACCTGCTGCTCGTCGGCGTGGGAGGGGAAGAAGATCGCTGCGGCGATACCCCAGGTGGCGCCGCTCGCCAGCGCGCCGATGCCCAGCCAGCGCAGCCACTGCTGCGCGTTGGCGGCGTGGTTCGCGCTGCGCCGGTAGCCCAGGTACAGGCCCAGGCGCGCGGCGGTGATCAGGAACACCAGCATGCCCCAGCCGGCGACCAGTTCCTGGAAGCGGCCCTGGCGCAGTTCGTAGGAGGCGACGGTACCGACGACGATGGTGCCGGCAATGCCCAGCGGCAGCTGCGAATAGAGCTGGTCGACGCGGTCGGCGAGGACTTTGCGCGGATCGACGGACTCGCTCGCGCCGCGGGTGGCGGCGGCGAGTTCGGCTGTGGTGGATGCGCTGAAATCGGCCATGGAGCGTTAGCCGGCCGATTATAGAGGCATAGCGGTGCCCGGCGCCGCGTTCCGCGCGGCGGCGTTTCGCGACGACGCCTTACAAACCTTTTCCGGAGCGGATCACGCCGACCGCGACGCCCTCGATGGCGAAATTCCCGTCCCGCGCATCGACCTCGATGGGCTCGAAATCCGGGTTCTCCGGCAGCAGCTGGATGGCGTTGCCGCGGCGCTTGAGGCGCTTCACGGTCACTTCGTCGGCGAGACGCGCCACGACCACCTGGCCGCTGTGGGCCTCCTGCGTGCGGTGGACCGCCAGCAGGTCGCCTTCGAGGATGCCGGCGTCGCGCATGGACAGGCCGCGCACCTTGAGCAGGTAGTCCGCGCGCGGGGTGAACAGGTTCGGGTCCACCTGGTAGCGCGCCTGCACATGCGCCTCGGCGAGGATGGGGGATCCGGCCGCGACCCGGCCGATCACCGGCAGCTCGAGCAGGCGGCTGATCTTCGGGCCGCCGCGCTCGCGCACCTTGATGCCGCGCGAGGAACCGGCGGAGATCTCCAGCGCGCCCTTCCTCTCCAGCGCGCGCAGGTGCTGCTCCGCCGCGTTGACGGAGCGAAAGCCCATGCGCTCGGCGATCTCGGCGCGGGTCGGGGGAAAGCCGGAAACCTCGGTGAGTTCCTTGATCAGGCGCAGGATCTCGCCCTGGCGCTCGGTGAGCGGTTCGGATAGGCGGTCGGACATGCGCGTCCTCCTGGTTTCTTGTTCAGTGGTGGCATTATATCCAGTATCGATGCGCCCGCCAATGCCTGCAGATGTAACCGATCGGTTACATTTGGGCCGTTAAGCGGCCTCCGGCTCGACCAGGCCAGGGTCATCCCGCCTCGCGCCGTTGACCGCCCTCGAGACCCTGTGCGCCGCGATACGCGCCGGCGCGCAGGGCTTCAGCAGGGGCCGCAGGGGAACGGTGCCAGAGAGCCACGCCCGGTAGTCCGCCGGGTCCAGGATCACCGGCATGCGCTCATGGATCGGCGCCATGACCGCGTTGGGTTCCGTGGTGATGACAGCACAGGTCTCCAGCGGCCCGCCCGGGCCCTCCCAGCGCTCCCAGAGGCCGGCAAAGGCGAGCAGCTCGCCCGCCGCAGGATGGATGTAGTAGGGCTGCTTCAGCCTGCCCTCGAGCTTCCATTCGAAGAAGCCGCTGGCCGGAATCAGGCAGCGGCGCCTGCGGAAGGCTTCGCGGAAGGAGGGCTTCTCGGCCACGGTTTCGGCGCGGGCATTGTTCATGCGCGTGCCTATCGACGGGTCTTTCGCCCAGCGCGGCACCAGGCCCCACTTCACCATCGCCGCGCCGTCCTGCCTGACGACCAGGACCTGCGAGGTCGGCGCGATGTTGTAGCGAGGCGCGAACGCCGGCACCGAGGCGAGCCCGAACTGCAGGGCCAGGACTTCGGGGCTGGCGTGCAAGGCGTAACGGCCGCACATCCGACCTGGACTCCCAAAGGGAGGATTATCTCAGGGGTTAGAATCCCCTCCATGCTCATCGAGTCGCTGCTCGACACCGACCTGTACAAGTTCACCATGATGCAGGTGGTGCTGCACCACTTCCCCGGCGCGCAGGTGGAGTACGTGTTCAAGTGCCGCACCGAGGGCGTGGACCT
>JALHLN010000161.1 GCA_022844545.1 Burkholderiales bacterium
GGCGCTGCTCGCGCCGCGCCAGTGCGGCAAGACCACGCTCGCGCGCATGCTCTCGCGGCGCTACTACGACGCCGAGCAGCCCGCCGACCGGGTGCGGCTGGACCTCGACTGGGATGCGATCGCCGCCGGCCGCGAGCTGGTCGTGATCGACGAGGCGCAGGCCTGGCCGGCGCTCTTTCCACGCCTGCGCGGCGCGATCGACGCCGACCGGCGCCGCAACGGACGCTTCCTGCTGCTCGGTTCGGTGTCGCCCGCGCTCATGCGGGAGGTTTCCGAGTCGCTCGCCGGTCGGCTCGCCCGGGTCGAGCTGACGCCGTTCCTGCCCGCCGAACTGGGCAAGACGGCGCGTGCACGGCTATGGGTCTGCGGCGGCTTTCCGGACGGCGGCGTGCTGCGGCCCTCGCGCTTCCCGGTCTGGCAGCGCGACTACCTGTCGCTGATGGCGCAACGCGATCTGCCGGCGTGGGGCTTGTCCGCACGACCCCAGGTCACGGACCGGCTGCTGCACATGCTCGCCGCAGTCCACGGCCAAGTCTGGAACGCCTCCGCGATCGGGCAGAGCCTGGGGCTCTCCTATCACACCGTGAACGGCTATCTCGACTACCTCGAAGGCGCCTACCTTGTGCGCCGCCTTGCGCCTTGGAGCGGCAACCTGCGCAAGCGCCTGGTGAGGAGCCCAAAGGTCTACCTTCGGGATTCGGGGCTCCTGCACGCGTTGCTCGGCGTCGGCTCGCGCACCGCGTTGTTGCGCCACCCCGCCGCAGGTGCGAGCTGGGAGGGATTCGTGATCGAGGCGATCCTGGGCGCCCTTGCCGCCGCCGGAGCGGACGCGCAGCCTCATTTCCTGCGCACCAGCGACGGCTACGAGATCGATCTGCTGTTGAATCTCGCCGGCGGCACGGTGGCGGTCGAAGTCAAGCTCTCGGCAAGCCCTGCGCCGCAGGACTTGGCCCGACTGGAGCGCGCCGCCGACCTGGCGGCGGCGGAGCATCGCTACCTCGTATGCCAGGCGCGGGGACCGGCCGCGAACGCGACGCGGGGGATGCTCGACCTGTCCAGCGCCATTGCGAGACTGCTGAAGCTTGCTGGAAGTCCGGCTTCGCGTCAGATCGCCGCGACGACGAGATAGCGCGCGAGGCGCCCCGCGGCCATGAACAGGAGCGCCGGGAGCCACGCGATCCGCAGCCAGCCCGCCGCGACGCATAGCGCATCGCCGATCACCGGCAGCCACGCGAGCAGCGTCGCCGCCGCGCCGTAGCGCCGCAGCCAGCCCAGCGCCCGCGGCTCCAGCTTCTGCTGCACCTTCGCCGGCAGGAAACGCCCGATGGCGTAGCTCGTCATGCCGCCCGCGGTGTTGCCGAGCGTCGCCAGCGCGATCGCCGCGACCGATTGCTCCGGATGCAGGCGCAGGTACGCGAACAGCACCGCCTCCGAGGAGAACGGCACCACGGTCGCGGCGAGGAACGCCGACAGGAAGACGCCGGCGAGCCCGCCCTCGGGGGTCAGCAACACGTTCAATGTGTTAGGCTTTTTCGATGAAGGGCAAAGACTATCTCGAGCGCATTCTCGCCGCGCGCGTCTACGACGTCGCGCAGCAGACGCCGCTCGAGCTGGCGCCCGCCCTCTCGCGCCGCCTGGGCAACCGGCTGCTGCTCAAGCGCGAGGACCTGCAGCCGGTATTCTCGTTCAAGCTGCGCGGCGCGTACAACAAGATGGCGAAGCTGCCGGCGGCGAAGCTGGCTCGCGGCGTCATCGCCGCCAGCGCCGGCAACCACGCCCAGGGCGTGGCGCTGGCGGCGCAGAAGCTGGGCTGCCGGGCCACCATCGTGATGCCGGTGACCACGCCCAGGATCAAGGTCGATGCCGTAGCGGCCCGCGGCGCGAAGGTGGTGCTGCACGGGGATACCGTCGCCGAGGCGTTCCAGCAGGCCAACCGCATGCGGCGCCGCGCCGGCCTCACCTTCGTGCATCCGTTCGACGATCCGGACGTGATCGCCGGCCAGGGCACCATCGGCATGGAGATCCTGCGCCAGAGCGCGCGCCCGATCGACGCCGTGTTCGTTCCCGTCGGCGGCGGCGGCCTGATCAGCGGCATCGCGGCCTACATCAAGCGCCTGCGCCCGTCGGTGAAGGTGATCGGCGTCGAGCCCTCCGATGCCGACGCGATGGCGCGCTCGCTCAAGGCCGGCCGGCGCGTGAAGCTGGAGCAGGTGGGGCTGTTTGCCGACGGCGTCGCGGTCAAGGAAGTCGGCCGGGAGACCTTCCGCCTGGCGAAGAAGTACGTGGACGACGTCGTGCTGGTGGATACCGACGAGATGTGCGCCGCGATCAAGGATGTGTTCGAGGACACCCGCGTGGTGCTGGAGCCCGCCGGCGCGCTGGCGATCGCCGGCGCCAAGGCCTGGGTGGAGAAGCGCAAGGTGAAGGGCAGGACGCTGGTCGCGATCGCCTCGGGCGCCAACACCAACTTCGACCGCCTGCGCTTCGTCGCCGAGCAGGCCGAGCTGGGGGAGCACCGCGAGGCGGTGCTGGCGGTGACCGTGCCGGAGAAGCGCGGCAGCTTCCGCCGCTTCCTCGAGGCGCTCGGCAACCGCAACGTCACCGAGTTCAACTACCGCATGTCGGGCGAGAGCAGCGCACACATTTTCGTCGGGGTCGGCGTGACGGGGCGCGAGGAGACGGCGCGCCTGGCGCGGCGGCTGGAGCGCGCCGGCTGCCACACCCTGGACCTCTCGGACAACGACATTGCCAAGGCCCACGTGCGCCACATGGTGGGAGGGCCCTCCGCCATGGTGCGCAACGAGCTGCTCTACCGCTTCGAGTTCCCCGAGCGCCAGGGCGCGCTGATGAAGTTCCTGCGCGCCATGAATCCGTCCTGGAACATCAGCCTGTTCCACTACCGCAACCACGGCGCCGACTACGGCAGCGTGCTGGTGGGCATGCAGGTGCCGCGCCCCGAGATGGGCGACTTCCGCAGGTTCCTCGCGCGCCTGGGCTATCCCTGGGCCGACGAGTCGCGCAACCCGGCGTACCGGCTTTTTCTCCGGTGACACTGCGGCGATGAACCGCCGGCGGCTGCTGGGCGCGGGCCTCGCGGTCCTGCTCGGGCCCGCCGCGGCGCGGGCGCAGATGCCGGCCTACACCTGGGACGACGGCAGCGTGCCCTTCGTGGTGACGCCGATGGAGGTCGTCTCGCGCATGCTGCAGCTGGCCGAGGTCGGGCCGGGCGACACCGTCATCGACCTCGGCTCGGGCGACGGGCGCATCGTCATCGAGGCGGCCAGGCGCGGCGCGCGGGGCTTGGGGCTTGAGCTGGACAAGTCCCTGGTCGCGGCGGCCGCGGAGAATGCTCGTGCCGCGGGCGTCGCCGACCGCGCGCGCTTCGAGGCCATGGACCTGTTCACGGCCGACCTTTCGGCCGCGACCGTGGTGACGATCTACCTGCTGCCGGAGCTGAACGCGAAGCTGCTGCCGAAGCTGCTCGCGCTCAGGCCCGGGACCCGCATCGTCTCGCACGACGCCGGCATCGGCGACTGGCCCTTCGACGAACGGCTGGAACTGCGCGTGCCCGACAAGCCGGTGGGCGACGGCTTCTCCCGCGTCGAGCTGTGGGTGGTGCCGGCGCGCGTCGCGGGCAACTGGAGCCTCGAGCTGCCGGAGCACGGCGGGCGCTGGACGCTGCGCATCGCGCAGCGCTACCAGCTGCTGGATGTGGAGGTCGCGGCCACGGGCGGGCGCGACTTCGTGGTGCCGGGCGTGCGCCTGCGCGGCGCGGAGCTGTCGCTGGTGACCAACGGCATCGTCGGCCGGCGCGCGTGGCGCAACGTCTTCACCGGCACGGTGCAGGGCGAGCGCATCACGGGCGAGCTTCGCGCCAGCGACGGCAACGAGACGCGGACCTTCGCCTTTACCGCGGTGCGCTGAGTTCAGGCGCCGCGCAGCAGATCGAGCAGCGCCGGCCCGTAGCGTTCCAGCTTCTTCGCCCCGATTCCCGGGATCCCGCCCAGCGCATCCAGGCTCCCGGGCCGCGCCGCGGCGATCTCCGCCAGCGTGCGGTCGTGGAACACCACGTAGGGCGGCACCGACTGCGCGCGAGCCTCGCCGCTGCGCCATGCCTTGAGGCGCGCCAACAGCGCCTCGTCCCCGCCCGGGATCCCGGAGGGCGCCCGCGCCTTCGGCTTGCGGCCCTTTCCCGGCGCGGCGCGCCGCATCTCCACTCTCTCTTCGCCCTTCAGCACGGCGCGCGCAGCCTCGGTCAGGCGCAGCCCGCCGTAGGCGTCGTGGTCGGGGCTGGCGTAGCCCAGCGCCACCAGCTGGCGAAACACGCTGCGCCAGGTCGCCTCGTCCAGGTCGGCGCCGGCGCCGAACACGTTCAGCTGGTCGTGGTTCCACTGCGTCACGCGGTCGGTGGCCTTGCCGCGCAGCACATCCATCAGGTGCACCGCGCCAAAGCGCTGCCCGGTGCGGTAGATGCAGGACAGCGCCTTCCTCGCCGCCTCGGTGGCGTCCCAGGTCTGCGGCGGATCGAGGCAGGTGTCGCAGTTGCCGCAAGGCTCGCTCGCTTCGCCGAAATAGCCCAGCAGCCGCACGCGCCGGCAGCCGGCGGTCTCGCACAGCCCGAGCAGCGCATCGAGCTTGGCGAAGGAGACGCGGCGGAAATCCTCGCCTCCTTCGCCCTGCTCGATCATGCGCCGCAACTGCACCACGTCGGCCAGGCCGTAGCTCATCCAGGCGTCCGCCGGCAGGCCGTCGCGCCCGGCGCGCCCGGTCTCCTGGTAGTAGCCCTCGATGCTCTTGGGCAGGTCCAGATGCGCGACGAAGCGCACGTCGGGCTTGTCGATGCCCATGCCGAAGGCGATGGTGGCGACCATGACTACGCCGTCCTCGCGCTGGAAACGCTCCTGGTTGGCGCCGCGGGCCGAGGAGTCCATTCCGGCGTGGTAGGGCAGGGCGCGCAGGCCCTGGCCGGCGAGCCAGGCCGCGGTCTCGTCCACCTTCTTGCGCGACAGGCAGTAGACGATGCCGGCCTCGCCCGGATGCGCCTCGCGCACGAAGGCGAGCAGTTGCGCGCGCGCGTCCTGCTTGTCGACGATGGCGTAGCGGATGTTCGGGCGGTCGAAGCTGGAGATGAAGACGCGCGCGTCATCGAGGGCCAGGCGGCGGATGATCTCGGCGCGCGTCTGCGGGTCGGCGGTGGCGGTGAGCGCGATGCGCGGTACCGCCGGGAAGCGCTCGTGCAGCAGCGAGAGCTGCAGGTACTCCGGGCGGAAATCGTGGCCCCACTGCGACACGCAATGCGCTTCGTCGATGGCGAACAGCGCCAGCTGCGACTCCTCCAGCAGCTCCAGCATGCGCGGCATGGTCAGGCGCTCGGGGGCGACGTAGAGGAGGTCCAGTTCGCCTTCGCGCAGCGCGCGCTCGACCGCGTTCGCTTCGCGCCCCTCCAGCGTGGAGTTGAGGAACGCGGCGCGCACGCCCAGCTGGCGCAGCGCCGCGACCTGGTCCTGCATCAGCGCGATGAGCGGCGAGACCACCACCGCCGTGCCCGGCCGCAGCAGCGCCGGCAGCTGGTAGCACAGCGACTTGCCGCCGCCGGTGGGCATCAGCACCAGCGCATCGCCGCCGCCGGCGACGTGGCGCACGATCTCCGCCTGCGCGCCGCGGAAGGCGGGGAAGCCGAAGACCGTGTTCAGCAGCCCGAGGGCGCGGTCTTCAGTTCCCGGATTCACCAAAATACCCGGGTGCGACTTCGCCTGCGTAGCAGACCGGAGAGGCGAGGGCGCTGGGTTCGCCTTCGATCGGCGCGCCAAGGAATGCCAGCCCTTCCCGATCGCGGCGGTACACGCCCCGCTCGGTCACGACCCAGTCTACCGGGACGTCCCAGGGCTGTGGATGGATCGTGTCCATGCGCCCCAGTTCGTAGCTGATGCCGATGACCGCCGGCTTTCGCCCGGAACCTGCGGCGAGCGCCGCCAGCGTCCTGTCGAAGAAGCCGCCGCCATAGCCCAGCCGGTACCCGGCGCGATCCCAGCCGTTCATCGGCAGGAGCACTGCGGTCGGCGTCACTTCGGCCGAGGCCTTCGGATACGGGATGTCGAGCGGGCCCATGGCCAGTTCGACGCCCGGATGCCACTCGCGGAAGACCAGGGGCTGCTTCGGCGCCACCACGACCGGCAGGGCTGTCAACGCACCTCGCGCGCGCAGCGTTCTTGCGAGGTGCCTTGCGTCGTACTCGCCCCTGATCGGCCAGCAGAACGCGAGTCTCGCCGCGGCCAGCCCGGGGAACGATCGCTCCAGCGCGGCGTCAATCCTTTGGCGCAAGCGCTCCAGTGTCGCCGCATCGAGCGCCTCGCGCGCCGCGATGAGGCGCCGCCGCTCGGTCTTGCGCCACTCGATGAGTTCTTTTCCTACCATCCGCGGTGTATGCTTAGCTCATGATTTTTAGACGTTTCCTGCCTCGCTTCCTGGTCCTGCTGCTGCTGGCCGGTCTTGCCGCGCCGGGCTTTGCGCAAGGCAAACGCGCGGCGAAGTCCGCCGCGCCGGACGACGCCATGTTAGCCGCGCACGCCGCGTTCCGCGCCGGCGACGCGATGAAACTGGCGCGCGCCTCTGCCGGGATGGAACGGCACGTGCTGGCGCCGTACCTGGAGTACTGGCGCCTGCAGCTGCGGCTGGAGGAGATGCCGCAGGCGGAGATCCAGTCCTTCCTGCGGTCGCAGGCGGGCAGTTATCTTGCCGACCGCCTGCGCGCGGACTGGCTGAAGGTCCTCGGCAAGCGCGGCGAGTGGCAGGCCTTCGAGCGCGAGCTCGGGCCCCTGGTCACCGACGACCTGGATATCCGCTGCTACAGCTGGATCGCGCGCCTGGAGCGTGGCGACGCCACTGCCTTCGAGGAAGCGCGCGTGATCTGGAGCGAGCCGAAGGACCTGCCCGAAGGCTGCGTGGCGCTCGCCGGCCGCAAGGTGGGCGCCGGCGAGGCCGCCCCCGAGGTGGTCTGGCAGCGCCTGCGGCTGCTGCTGGAGAACGGGCAGGTGGGCGCGGCGCGGCGCGGGTTCGCGAACCTGCCCGCCGGCGAGGCGCCCGACGAGCGGCTGCTGTCGCAGGCGGCCGCCGCGCCGCAGAAGTTCCTCGCCAGCCCGCCCCGCGCGATGGAGCGCCGGGCGGTGCGCGAGATGGTGTTGTTCGCCTTC
>JALHLN010000162.1 GCA_022844545.1 Burkholderiales bacterium
CCTGCCCTGCGCCGGCTTCGCCGCCGCGCCGCTGCCGGACGAATCGCCGCAGCGCTCGCTCGGCGTCGGCAGCTGCGCGGCGAGCACCTGCCACGGCGCGGCGGAGACCTGGAAGGGCTCCAGCGTCTCGCAGACCGAGTACCACGCCTGGCGGCGCAGCGACAAGCACGCGCGCGCCTACGCGGTGCTGCTGAACGAGCGCTCGCGCGCCATTGCGAGGAAGCTCGAGATGAAGGAGCCGGCCCACCGCGCCGCGGTGTGCCTCGACTGCCATGCGCACAACGTCCCCGCCGCGCGGCGCGAAAGGGAGTTCGTGCTGGCCGACGGCGTCGGCTGCGAATCCTGCCACGGTCCGGCCGGGCGCTGGATCGGCCCGCACGTGGCGCCCGGGGCGAAGCACGCGGACAATCTCGCAGAAGGCATGTACCCGACCTCGGAGGTGGTGCAGCGCGCGCAGCTCTGCCTCAGTTGCCACTTCGGCAATGCGCGCAAGTTCGTCAGCCACCGCATGATGGGCGCGGGCCATCCGCGCCTCAGCTTCGAGCTCGATACCTTCACCCGGCTGATGCCGGCGCATTTCCGCATCGACCAGGACTGGCTGCGCCGCAAGGGCGCCTGGGACGGCGTCTCCAGCTGGGCGGTCGGCCAGGCGGTCGCCGCCCGCGAGTTGCTGAGGATGCTGCTCGATCCGGTGCGCGGGCGCGACGGCCTGTTCCCCGAGCTGGTGCTGTTCGACTGCCACGCCTGCCACCAGCCGATGGCCAACCGGCGCAACAAGGGCCGGCTGCCCGCCGGTCCCGGAGCAGTGCGCCTGAACGATTCCAGCCTGCTGATGCTGCGGCAGGTCGCCGGGCGCGTCGATGCCGGCACGGCCGCCGACCTGCACGCGCAGACCGGACGGCTGCACCTCGCGCTGTCGGGCGGCGGAGGCGACGGCATGGCCGAGGCCCGGGCGATGCTGCAGCTGGTCGAACGCCTGCTGCCGGCGATCGCCGCGCATCGCTTTACCGTGGAGGACCTTCGCGGCATGATGGCGACGCTTCTCGATGACGGAATCGCCGGACAGTATGCCGACTACGCGGGCGCCGAGCAGGCCACCATGGCGCTGCAGAGCCTGGCGGGTGGACTGCGTCAGCGAGGCGCCCTGTCCCGCGACGCCGCCCGGGCCCCGATGAAGCGCGTGCTGGCCTCGGTTTCGGACGACGAGTCGTTCAGCGCCGCGGGATTCCAGGCCGCGCTGCGCGAGTTGCGCGCCGCGCTGGCCGCGGGGGCGCGGCGATGAGCAGTTCCGCCCGCGACAGTCCCGGCGCCGCGGTCCGGGTCGCGATCGTCGGCTCCGGCCCCGCGGGGCTTTCCTGCGCGGCGCGCGCCGCCGAATGCGGCCTGTCGCATGTGCTGCTCGAGGCCGAGGCGCACCCGGCCCACACCATCTTCCTGTACCAGAAGGGCAAGCACGTGATGGCGGAGCCCGCGGTGCTGCCGCTGCGCAGCCCGCTGCCGTTCGCGCCCGGGCGGCGCGAGGAGGTGCTCGCCGCCTGGGACCAGGCGCTGAAGCGGCACAAGGTGGACATCCGCTACCACTCGCGCGTGGTGGCAATCAGCGGGCGCAAGGGTGCGTTCCAGCTGCAGACCAAGGCGGGCGAGAGCTATCTCGCCGAGCACGTGGTGCTCGCGCTCGGCACGCAGGGCAACCTGCGCAAGCTCGGCGTCACCGGCGAGGACCTGACGCTGGTGCAGTACCAGCTCGACGATCCGGAGGCGTACGCCGACGAGACCATCGTGGTGGTCGGCGCCGGCGACGCCGGGGCCGAGAACGCGCTCGGCCTGATGGAGAGCGGCAACCGGGTGATTATCATCAACCGCGCGGAGGACTTCGCGCGCTGCAAGAAGGCCAACCTGGACCTGCTCACCGCCGCGGTGCGCGAGGAACGCATGGAGTGGCGCCTGCGCAGCGGCGTGCAGTCGGTCGAGGAGATCGCCGACGGCGAAAAGCCGCTGCGCATCGTGCTGCAGACCCCGAAGGGCGAGGAAGTGATCGCCTGCGACCGCGTGATCGCGCGCCTCGGCGCGATGCCGCCGCGCAAGCGCGTCGAGGGTTTCGGCGTGCAGTTCCCGAGCGAGGACCCGAACGCCGCCCCGATCGTCTCGTCGAGCTACGAATCCAGCGTCCCCGGCATGTACGTGATCGGCATCCTGGCCGGGGCGCAACTGATCAAGCAGGGCATCAACCAGGGCTACGAGGTGGTGGAGCACATCCTCGGGCGTTCGGTGCAGCCGGCCGACGAGCCGCTTCTGGCCCAGAAGTTCGCCAAGGTCCGCGGCGTCTCCGGGGTCAAGGATGCCCTCGCGCTGATCCGCGGCAACGTGCCGCTGTTCGCCGGGGTCACCGACCTGCAGCTGCGCGAGCTGGTGATGGAAAGCCGGATCAAGTCGCCGGCGCCCGGCAGCGCGGTCTACGAGCAGGGCGACTACACCAACTCCTTCTTCACCATCGTCGAGGGCGAGGTGCAGATCATGCTCAAGTCCGAGCGCGGCGGCCCGGTCAAGGTGCCGCTGGGCAAGGGAGACTTCTTCGGCGAGATGGGCCTGCTGTCCGGGCGCCGGCGCAACTCGACGGTGCTGGCGGGGAAGAACTGCCTGCTGGTGGACACGCCGCGCCGGACCATGCTGCGGCTGATCGCCAGCGTGCCCTCGGTGCGCCGCAGCGTCGACGAGGTATCGATCAAGCGCGCGGTGCGCTCCGGCGTCACCGCGTTCGCGGTCGGCGAGCACGACCTGGACGAGATGGTGAAGGACGCCGAGATCCGCAACTTCGCCGCCGACGAGGTGCTGTTCCGCGAGGGCGACGCGCCCGACGGCCTGTACCTCATCCGCCGCGGCTCGGTCACCATCTCGAAGACGCTGGGCGGGCGCGAGGCGGTGCTGTTCTACCTGGCGGCGGGCAACTACGTCGGCGAGATGGCGCTGCTGTCGCAGTCGGTGCGCTCGGCCACGGTGCGCGCGGCGGTCGCCACCGAGACCATCCTGCTGAAGGCTGAGGTCTTCAACGCGGTGCTGGCGCGCAATCCGAAGCTGCGCGCGGCGCTGCAGGAGCGCGCGCTGGCGCGAGCGGTGCAGACGGCCTCGCGCGAGGGCCTCGCCGAGCCGAGCAACCTGATCGGCTTCCTGATCCAGCAGGGCATGGGCGAGGCCACCGACGTGCTGCTGATCGACGAGAGCCTGTGCATCCGCTGCGACAACTGCGAGAAGGCCTGCGCCGCCACGCACGAGGGCACCTCGCGGCTGGACCGCGAGGCCGGGCCGACCTACGCCAATATCCACGTCCCGACCTCCTGCCGGCACTGCGAGAACCCGCACTGCATGAAGGACTGCCCGCCGGATGCGATCCACCGCAACCCTGGCGGCGAGGTGTACATCGAGAACACCTGCATCGGCTGCGGCAACTGCGAGCGCAACTGTCCCTATGGCGTGATCCAGCTCGCCCAGGTCGACCCCGACCGCCGCAGCCCGGGCCTGCTGTCCTGGCTACTGTTCGGCCTGGGAGCCGAACCGGGGCGCGAAGCGACCTACAAGAGCGCCGATGCGGCGAAGAAAGCCGTCAAGTGCGACATGTGCAAGGGCGTTTCGGGCGGCGCCGCCTGCGTGCGCGCCTGCCCGACCGGCGCGGCGATCCGCGTCAGCCCGGACCGCTTCCTCGCGGCGATCGGCGCCTGAGCCTGGCCATGGACCGGGAGCCTCCCGCAGACGACCCCGGCATCATCGTTCCCCCCGCGCGCGAGGCGTCCTACGGCGGTTATCTCTGCCTGGACCAGCTGCTGGCCGCGCAGAAGCCGCGCTCCGCGCACCACGACGAGATGCTGTTCATCCTCCAGCACCAGGTCTCGGAGCTGTGGATGAAGCTGATGGTGCACGAGCTCGGCGCCGCGATCGCGCACATCCGCGCCGGCGAGCTCGCGCCCTGCTTCAAGATCCTGGCGCGCGTGAAGCAGGTGCAGCGCCAGCTCTTCGAGCAGTGGGCGGTGCTGGAGACGCTCACGCCCTCGGAGTACGCGCAGTTCCGCCCGGACCTGGGGCCCGCCTCCGGCCTGCAGTCCTACCAGTTCCGCGCCATCGAGTTCATGCTCGGCAACAAGAACGCGCGCATGCTGGAGGTGCACCGCCACGACGCCGCGATCCACGGCTGGCTCAGGGGCCTGCTCGAGTCGCCCAGCCTCTACGACGAATTCCTGCGCCACCTCGCGCGCCGCGGCATGGCGGTGCCGGCGCAGGTGGTCGAGCGCGACTGGACGCAGCCCTACGCCGCGCACCCCGGCGTGGTCGCGGTGTTCCGCGTCATCTACCAGGATCCCAAGGCGCACTGGGACGCCTACGACATGTGCGAGAAGCTGGTGGACGTGGAGGAGAACTTCCAGCTCTGGCGCTTCCGCCACGTCAAGACCGTGGAGCGCGTCATCGGCTTCAAGCGCGGCACCGGCGGCACCTCGGGCGTGGCGTTCCTGAGGAAGACACTGGAGCGCACGCTGTTCCCGGAGCTCATCGACGTGCGGACCGAGATCGGCGCGGCATGATTCAAGGCCCGCTCACGGAAGCGAACCTGCGCGCGCACGTTTGGCCGCTGTTCTCGCGCGTCCGCCAGCAGAAGGCCATCTACCTCGCCAATCATTCGCTCGGCCGCCCGCCCGACCGCACGGCGGCCGACGTGACGCAGGCGATGGATGCCTGGTACCGCGACATGGGCGAGGCCTGGCAGGAGTGGAACGCGCTGCGCGACCGCCACCGCGCGCTCACCGCGAAGCTGGTCGGCGCGCCGCGCGCCGATTGCATCATCCCCAAGGCGAGCGCCGGACAGGGCCTGCGCGCGGTCCTCAACGCCATCGGCAGCGACCCGCGCGACAAGCCCCGCGTCGTCGCCTCGGACGGCGAGTTCGATTCGCTGGACTTCATCCTGCGGGTGTACCGCGAGAAGGGCCGCATCGAATTGCGCCTGATGCCCTGGCGCGAGATCTCATTGGCCAATGCCAACCTGGTGGTCCTCTCCAGCGTCCAGTTCCGCACCGGCGAGGTGGTGGACAACCTGCCCAAGCTGGTGCGCGCAGCGCGTAGCGCGGGCTCCCTTGTCTTGCTGGACGTGTACCACCATGCCGGCGCGCTGCCGCTGGACCTGGGCGCGCTGGAGGTGGACTTCGCGGTGGGCGGCTCCTACAAGTACCTGCGCGGCGGCCCCGGGGCCTGCTGGCTCTACGTGCGACCGGGGCTCATCGACACCCTGCGCACGCTGGACACCGGCTGGTTCGCCAAGGAGAACCCCTTCGCCTACGAGCGCCCCGACCCGCCGCGCTTCGGCGCCGGAGGCGACGCCTGGCTGGAATCCACGCCGCCGGTGCTCGGGCCGGCGCAGGCGCTGGCAGGGCTGGAGGTGACGCTGGAACTGGGCGTGGAGCGGCTGCGCGCCTGGAACCTCGCGCAGAAGGCGCGGCTGGCGGACCTGCTGCGGGCGCAGGGCGTGGAGGCGGCGGGCGCGGGCGAGGACCACGGCGCGTTCCTCACCGTGCGCCATCCGGAAGCGGCGCGGATCTCGGCGGAGCTGATGCGTCGCGGCGTCAAGACCGACGCCCGCGGCGAGTACCTGCGCCTGTGCCCGGACATCCTCAATCCGGACGAGGAGCTGCAGGCGGCGGCGCGGGCGCTGGGGGCGGTGCTGGCGGGGGCCTGAGGGCCACGCAATGTAACCGATCGGTTACATTGGACCCGGTACCGCGAGAGCAGGCGCCGGCGCATTGCGGTCGCCCCGGGATGCGCGTATCTTATGCGCATCACCGGCACGCAGGAGGCACCATGGGCGGACGCGAATCGATCCCCGGCAAGCGCCCGGCGAACCTGACCATCAGCTCGCAGCTGCTGGACAAGGCGAAGCAGCTGAACATCAACCTGTCGCAGACCCTCGAGGAGCGGCTGACCCAGCTGGTGCGCGAGGCGGAGGCGAAGGCCTGGGTCGAGGCCAACCGCAAGGCGATCGAGGCCTACAACGCCCGGGTCGAGCGCGACGGCGTCTGGAGCGACAAGCTCAGGGGCTTCTGATGGCGCGCTTCGACGTCCGCGCCAACCTGGACCGCTCGACGCGCGATCGGGTCCCTTTCCTGCTCGAGCTGCAGGCGGACATGCTGTCCCACCTTGGCACCCGGCTGGTGGCTCCGCTCATCCCCGCCTCGGCGTTCGGCCCGCCCGCGGCGCGGCTCAACCCGGCGTTCCGGATCGGCAATCGCAGCTACGTCCTGGACACCGCGCAGATGGCGGGCGTCGACGGCAGGATCCTCGGCGCGAGATCCGCCTCGTTGTCCGATCGCTCCGCCGAAGTGCTGGGGGCGGTGGATTTCCTGGTGTCCGGGATCTGAGCTGCATCGGCCGGCAGTGGAGGCGGTGCCGGACCATCCGACGAAGCCCCAGGCCGCCGCCTCCGAACGTGTGATACGATCTTGTCTCACATCATGTCCGCCCGCGTCAGCATCCGCGACCTGCGCAACCGCTTCCCCAAGGTGCGCGCGCTCGTCGAATCGAAGGGGGAGGTATTGCTGACCGACCGGGGCGTCGCCCGCTACAGGCTGACGCTCTACGCTGGCCCCGCCGCCGCCTCGGAACCCGCGCCCAAGGACTATCTCGCGCGCCTCAAGCGCCTGCAGCCGAGGCCGATGGGCGCGGCGGCGTCCGCGGCGCTGGACGAGGAGAACCGTGGCGGGCGCTGAGTCGGTCTACGCGGATCCCAGCGCGCTCCTCAAGCTCTACCTGCACCAGCCCGAGTCGGCCGCCATGAACGCCTGGCGCCGGCGGACCCGCGGCGCCCTCGTCCTCACGCTGCATGGGCAGGCGGAAATCGTGAATGGCATCTGCCTCGCGGCGTTCCGGGGCGCGATCAGCGCCGGGGCGAGGGACGATGCGCTGGCCTCGTTCGACGAGGATGTCGCGGCGGGACGCTACGGCTCGGCCGACCTCCTCTGGCGCGCCGCCTTGCAACGTTCAGCGGACCTCAGCCGCAAGTGTCATCTTTCGCCGTAATGGAGCCAGGGATTTCCGGCGTAATGGGACCAGTTTCGGGTGAGGGAAACGGGCATCTCTGGCGGGGTTAAGAGTGCGTGTTTTTGCTTCCCTTTGCAAC
>JALHLN010000163.1 GCA_022844545.1 Burkholderiales bacterium
GACATGGTGTCGGCGATCCTCGCCTGCGACAAGCCGGTGATCTGCCGCGTCAACGGCATGCGCATCGGCGGCGGCCAGGAGATCGGCATGGCCTGCGACTTCACCGTGGCGCAGGACCTGGCGCGCTTCGGCCAGGCCGGCCCCAAGCACGGCTCGGCGCCCATCGGCGGCGCCACCGATTTCCTGCCGGTGATCGTGGGCGCCGAGCGCGCCATGGCCGCCTGCGTGCTGTGCGAGCCGTTCTCGGCGCACGAGGCCTACCACATGGGGATGATCACCGACCTCGCGC
The DNA here is from genome assembly GCA_022844545.1 of Burkholderiales bacterium. GTDB lineage: Bacteria > Pseudomonadota > Gammaproteobacteria > Burkholderiales > SG8-39 > RBG-16-66-20. The sequence goes on from JALHLN010000163.1 coordinate 290, forward strand.
CGGCGCTGAAAGTGGACGGCAAGTTCGTCGCCAACCCGCTGGTCGAGACCCAGCGCGTCTACGACGAGTACGGCCGCCAGGTTTTCGGCCGGCCCAGGACCGGCGAGGCGCTCAAGGCGGGCAAGGACCTGATGGCGCGCGGGCAGGTGGACCTGTCGCGGCTGGACGCGAAGGTGGAGGAACTCTGCGCCAAGATCCTGCTCACCTTCCCGGACTGCACCACCAAGACGCTGGAGGAACTGCGCAAGCCCAAGCTGGAGGCGTGGAACCGCAACAAGGAGGACGCCCGCGCCTGGCTGGCGCTCAACATGATGACCGAGGCGCGCGCCGGCTTCACCGCCTTCAACGCCGGCACCAAGGCCGAGCGCGAGGTGGATTTCGTGCTGCTGCGCCAGAAGCTGGCGCGCAACCAGAGCTGGGTCGGGCCGCTGCACGACGAGATCCAGCCGCGCGCCAAGTCGGCCGCCTGAGCCATGGCCGAGGCCCCGCTCCGGGAGTGGCTGGAAAGCGAGGGCCGGCTGCTGCGCCTGCGCCTCGCCCGGCCCAAGGCGAACATCCTCGACGCGGCGATGATCGCCGCGCTGGCGCAGGCCTTCGCCCGCCACGCCGGCAGCGCGGGCCTCGCCGCGGTGCTGGTGGACCACGAGGGCCCGAACTTCTCCTTCGGCGCCAGCGTCGAGGAGCACCTGCCGGAGCGCTGCGCCGCGATGCTGGAGGCGCTGCACGCGCTCATCGGGCGCATGCTCGACTACCCGCGCCCGATCCTGGTCGCCGCCGGCGGCCAGTGCCTGGGCGGCGGGCTGGAGTTCGCGCTCGCCGGGCACCTGCTGTTCGCCGCGCCCGATGCGCAGTTCGGCCAGCCGGAGATGAAGCTCGCGGTGTTCGCGCCCGCGGCCTCGGTGCTGCTGCCGCTGCGCGTGGGCCAGTCGCGCGCCGAGGACCTGCTCTATTCCGGCCGCGCGGTGGACGCGCGCACCGCGCTCGACTGGGGACTCGCCAACGAGATCGCGGCGGACCCGGCGGCCGCGGCGCTGGCGTACTTCGAGCGCCATCTCGCCGCCAAGAGCGCGAGCTCGCTCGGCTTCGCGCTGCGCGCCGCGCGCGGCCCGTTCGCGGAACTCGCCCGCCTGCGCCTGGCCGACGTCGAGGCGCTGTACCTGGAGGAGCTGATGCGCACGCGCGACGCGGCCGAGGGGCTGCAGGCCTTCATCGACAAGCGCGCGCCGCGCTACCAGAACCGCTAGGAGGCACGGACCATGACGCTCAAGGACATCGTCGATCGCTGCGAGGCGCTGTTCGAGGACACGCGCTTCGGCGCGGTGCGGGACTGGAAGGCGGCGGCGCCGGGCCGCAAGGCGATCGGCTACATGCCGATCTACGTGCCGCGCGAGCTGATCCACGCCGCCGGCATGCTGCCGGTCGGGATCTTCGGCGGCGGCGACCAGCTGGAGGTGATCCAGGGCGACGCCTACTACCAGAGCTACATCTGCCGCATCCCGCGCAGCACGCTGGAGCTGGGCCTCACCGGCCGGCTGGACTGCCTGGACGGGCTGCTGTTCCCGTCCATCTGCGACGTCATCCGCAACCTCTCCGGGATGTGGCAGGTGCTGTTCAAGGACAAGTACGTCAAGTACCTCGACCTGCCGCAGAACTACGACGACGCCACCGGCGGCAGCTTCTACGTGCGCGAGATGCAGGCGCTGCGCGAGGACCTCGCGCGCCTGGCCGGGCGCGAGATCAGCGACGCGGCGCTGAATGCCTCGATCGCCGTGTACAACGAGAACCGCAAGGCGATCCGCGAGCTCTACGCCTACCGCGCGCAGAAGCCCTGGCAGGCGCCCACCTCCGAGGTCTACCTGGTGCTGCGCGCCGGCTGCGTGCTGCCGCCCGAGGAGCACACCCGGCTGGTCCGCGCCTACCTCGCCGCCGCCGACGCTCAGCAGCGGCCCCGCCGCGACAACGCGCGCGTCGTGCTCACCGGCTCGTTCTGCGAGCAGCCGCCGCTGGGCCTGATCAAGTCGATCGAGATCGCCGGCTGCTACGTCGTGGACGACGACTTCCAGCTCATCCAGAGCTGGCTGCTGGACGAGGTGCCGGCGGACGGCGACCCGCTGCAGGAGCTGTCGAAGGCCTTCCTGCACCGCTCGGCCTCCACCGCGTCCAAGTACGACGAGAAGAAGGCCGACAAGGGCCAGTTCCTGCTGCGCCAGGTGAAGACGCGCGGCGCCGAGGGCGTGATCTTCGCCGCGCCCTCCTTCTGCGACCCGGCGCTGCTCGAGCGTCCGATGCTGCAGGAGATCCTGGCCAGGCACGGCATCCCCTACACCGCCTTCAAGTACGCGGAGAACACCGGCCAGATGGCGCCGATCCGCGAGCAGGCCGGCACCTTCGCCGACTCGATCAAACTGTGGAGCGCCGCATGAGCATGAGTGCGAATCCTTCCGGCACAACCCCCGTCCGGATGATGCCTTCCTCCGCCGCGCCGAAGAAGCCCGCCGCGCCGGTGCAGAAGGAAGACGCGATGTGGCTGCAGAAGGAGCTGGTCAACGGCAACTACACGGAACTGGCGAACGCTCGCCAGCTCGGCAAGAAGGTCTCGGCCACCTTCGTGCCGGGCAACCTGAACGAGCTGCTGATGTGCTTCGACTTCGCGCGCAGCCTGCCCGAGACCAACGCGCTGCAGAACGGCATGCGCAAGAAGTCCGGCAAGATGATCATGGACGCCGAGCGCGACGGGCACTCGGAGGACGTCTGCACCTACGTCAAGGCCGACCTGGGCATGATGCTGCAGGGCCAGGTCGGGCCCACCGGCGAGGCGCTGCCCACGCCCGACGTGCTGCTGCTGTCCTACACCGGCTGCTTCACCTTCATGAAGTGGTTCGAGCTGGTGCGCCAGAAGTACGACTGCGAGACGGTGATGCTGCACGTGCCCTACCAGGGCGAAGGCCATGTGACGCAGAGCATGCGCGACTACGTCGTCAAGCAACTGAAGGAAAACGTGATCCCGACTCTGGAGCGGGTCTCCGGCGTCAGGTTCGACATCGACCGCCTGCGCCAGTACATGCGCGAATCGGCCAAGGCCGAGGAGGACCTGGTCTGGACGCTGCAGTCGGCCAAGCGCAAGCCCTCTCCCATCGACGGCTACTTCGGCGCGGTGTATTACATCGGCCCGATCTTCACCGCCTTCCGCGGCACGCCTGAGGCAACGAAGTTCTACGCCACGCTGCGCGCCGAGATCGAGCAGCGCATCCGCGACGGCAAGGGCCCGATCACCCCCGAGGGCGAGATGCCGGAGGAGAAGTACCGCCTGGTGGTGGAGGGCCCGCCCAACTGGACCAGCTTCCGCGAGTTCTGGAAGATGTTCTACGACGAGGGCGCGGTGGTGGTCGCCTCCACCTACTCCAAGGTGGGCGGGGTCTACGACTTCGGCTTCCGCCACGATCCGGACCATCCGCTGGAGTCGCTCGCCGAGTACTGCCTGGGCTGCTACACCAACCTCAACTTCCCGCAGCGCATCGACATGATCTGCAAGTACATGGACGAGTACCAGGCCGACGGCCTGCTGATCAACTCCATCAAGAGCTGCAACAGCTTCTCCGCCGGGCAGCTGCTGATCCTGCGCGAAGTGGAGAAGCGCACCGGCAAGCCGGCCGCGTTCATCGAGTCCGACCTCGTCGACCCGCGCTATTTCTCCGCGGCCAACATCAAGAACCGGCTGGAGAGCTACTTCCAGATGATCAAGCAGAAAAGGACCGCGGCGGGGGCGCACTGACCATGCGGACCTTCATCGGCATCGACCTCGGATCGACCACCACCAAGGCGGTGGTGATCGACGAGGCGCGCAACGTGCTCGGGCGCGGCATCACCAACTCGCGCTCCAACTACGACACCGCGGCGGCCATCGCCAAGCAGGAGGCGCTGGTGAACGCGCGCTTCCACCTGTTCCGGGAGGCGCTGTCGCGCTCCGGCGCGCTCAACGGCGCGCTGGAGGACTTCCTCGCCCAGCTGGAGCGCGACTTCCGGCTGGAGCAGTTCCTGGAGCAGCTGGGGGACCTCGAGGCCACCTGCCTGCGCAACGCCGAGGGAACGCGCTTCGGCGAGGCCGCGAAAGGCGTCGCGCTCGCCCTGGAGAAGCTGTTCGCGCTGCTCAAGGCCGAGGCGCCGGAGCAGTTCGCGCCCGGCGCGAAGCGAAAGAGCGACTTCTTCCGCGACATCGCCGGCAGCCGCTACCTCGCCGTCGGCGAGCAGGTCGCCAAGGACGCGGGCGTGCGCTACGACATGCTGCTCAACGTCTTCGACCGCTCCATCATCGAGGTCGAGAACCGGGTGTATGGGGAGTCCATCAAGCGCCACCTGCTCGCGGCGCTGGACCGCAGCTTCGGGTTCCTGAAGACCGCGCCCGCCACCCGCGATGCGGTGCGCGCGCCGATCCAGGGCATGCTCGACACCGCGCTGGAGGAAACCTACGTCGTCGGCACCGGCTACGGCCGTGCCCGGCTGCCCTTCTCCAAGGAGCATGTCCGCTCCGAGATCCTGTGCCACGGGCTGGGCGCGCACGTGATGTTCCCGCACACCGCCACCGTCCTCGACATCGGCGGCCAGGACACCAAGGCGATCCAGGTGGATCCCAAGGGCATCGTCGAGAGCTTCCAGATGAACGACCGCTGCGCCGCGGGCTGCGGGCGCTACCTGGGCTACATCGCCGACGAGATGAACATGGGCCTGCACGAGCTGGGGCCGCTGGCGATGAAGTCCACCAAGACCGTGCGCATCAACTCCACCTGCACGGTGTTCGCCGGCGCCGAGCTGCGCGACCGGCTGTCGCTGGGCGAGAAGCGCGAGGACATCATGGCCGGGCTGCACCGCGCCATCATCCTGCGCGCGATGTCCATCCTCGCGCGCTCGGGCGGCATCCGCGACCAGTTCACCTTCACCGGCGGGGTGGCCAAGAACGAGGCCGCGGTCAAGGCCCTGATGGAGCTGGTGCGGGAGAACTACGGCGAGGTGACGCTCAACATCAACCCGGACTCGATCTACACCGGCGCGCTGGGCGGGGCGACCTTCGCCTGGCGCGCGGTGACCGAGGAAGGCAAGACCGCGGAGAAGCGGGAAGAAACGCGGGAAAAGGCGGCGCAATGACCTGCACAGTCGGCATCGACATCGGTTCGGGCGTGGTGAAGACGGTCCTGTTCGACGGCGAGCGCTGGCTCGCCCGGCGCTGCGAGCGCATCCGCAAGCGCGACAACCTGCAGCTGGCGCGCGCGGGCTACGACGAGGTCCTCGAGGAGGCCGGCCTCAAGCCCGCCGACGTGGCCTACGTCGCCACCACCGGCGAGGGCGAGAACGTGCCCTTCGCCACCGGCCACTTCTACTCCATGACCACCCACGCGCGCGGCGCCATCTTCCTCAACCCGGAGGCGCGCGCGGTGGTGGACATCGGCGCCCTGAACGGCCGCGCCATCTACGTCGATGAGCGCGGCAAGGTGCTCGCCTACAAGATGACCAGCCAGTGCGCCTCCGGCTCCGGGCAGTTCCTCGAGAACATCGCGCGCTACCTCGGCGTCGCGGTGGAGGAGATCGGGCCGCTGTCGCAGGCGGCCAGGGCGCCCGAGAAGATCAGCTCCATCTGCGCGGTGCTGGCGGAGACCGACGTCATCAACATGGTCTCGCGCGGCATCCCGACCGCGGACATCCTCAAGGGCATCCACGTCTCGATGGCCTCGCGCCTGGTGAAGCTGCTCAAGGTCACCGGCATCACCAGGGGGACGGTGCTCCTGACCGGGGGCCTCGCGCTGGACGCCGGGCTGCTCAAGGCGCTGCAGGAGGAACTGGTCAACGAGAAGATCGCCGGCCTCGCGGCGATGAACCACCCGGACTCGATCTACGCCGGCGCCATCGGCGCCGCCCTCTGGGGCGCGTTCCGCCACGATCGGCTGCAGGAACTGCAGAGCCGCGCCGCGGCCTGAGCGAAGGAGACCTCCATGGCACTGATGATCAACGACATCTGCACCGCCTGCGACGCCTGCCCGTCGGTCTGCCCGAACGAGGCCATCGCCATCGGCGACCCGGTCTACGTCATCGACCCCGCCAAGTGCACCGAATGCGTGGGCGCGCACGACGAGCCGCAATGCAAGCTGGTGTGCCCGGCCGACTGCATCGTGGTCAATCCCGATTTCCAGGAAAGCCCCGAGCAGCTGAAGGAGAAGTACGATGCGCTGCACGGCTAGGGAGGACGATGCCCGGCGAGGAAGAACTGCTGGAGGCGCTGCGCGCGGTGGATGACCCGGAAGTGGGGGTCAACATCGTCGACCTTGGCCTGGTCTACGAGGCCTCGGCCGCGCCGCCCCTCGCCACGGTGCGCATGACCATGACCTCGCCCGCTTGCCCGATGGGCGATTACCTCGAAGGCGCGGTGCGCGAGGCGCTGCAGGGGCGCTTCCCGGAAATCTCGGAGGTGCGCATCGAGATGGTCTGGGATCCGCCCTGGACGCCCGAGCGCATGTCGGAATCCGCGCGCAGCTTCTTCAACTGGACGTAGCGCCGTTGCCCGTCGCCGCCCGGCTGCCGCTGCTCGTCGCCGGCATGCTGTGCCTGGCCGCGGGCATCGCCGCCGGCCTGGCGCGCCTGGGCTTCGACATCGGCGCGCCCGCGGCGCTGCACGGGCCGCTGCTGGGGGGCGCGTTCTTCGGCACCGTGATC
>JALHLN010000164.1 GCA_022844545.1 Burkholderiales bacterium
CCGTCCAGGAACTCGCGCATCTTGGGCGACAGGCGCTCGTAGGCGAGGTACATGTTGGCGAACATGGTGTCGCCGCCCACCGAGGGCTTCTCCAGGCAGTACACCGCCGTGCCCTTGGCCGGGCGCGTGGTGTAGGAGAGGTCGGTGTGCCAGTTCTGCCCGGCGTTGTAGGTCGGGAAGACCTTGCCGTCCTTCTTCTTGTTGCTCAGGAGAAAGACTTCCTTGTTGTCCGGGTGCCGGTTGAACGGCTGCGAGGAGAAATCGTCCAGCTCGCCGAAGTTGCGCGTGAATGCCACCAGCGAGTCCGGATCGAGCCTCTGCTCCGGAAACACCAGCACCAGGTTCTCGAGCCAGGCCTTGCGCAGGGCGGCAAGCGTGTCGGCCGGGACGGGCTTGGAGAGGTCGACTCCGGTCACGCGCGCGCCGCAGGCGTGGCCTACGCGCTGGATGGTCAGGTTCGGCATCGTCTTGCGCCTCCGTTCTGGGACGCCGGAGTATAGCGCCCGGGCAAGGGTATTCTTGCCGCATGCCGCCGGCTGTTTCATTCGAGGACCACCTCGCGCGCGAGATCGTCGAGAGCGAACGGCTGCGGATGGGAGCGCTCGCCGCGCTGCTGGGCGCCCTGCTCCTCATCTTCCCCGTCTTCTACGGACTGTTCCAGGACAGCTACCGGCAGTTCTTCACCAGCGCCAGGGGCATGGTCTCGTCGGGCCTGGTGATCCTGCTCCTGCTCGTCTACGAGCTCGCGGTGCGCCACGCGGTGGGTCGCCGCGCGCGAGACGGCAGGGGAATTCCCGAAGGCCTGCGCTACCTGAACGCTTTCGTCGAAACCAGCGTTCCAAGCATCCTGATCGTGCTGGTCGCCCGCCACGCAAACCCGGCCTTCGTCCTGCAGGGCGCGGCAGTCCTGCTCTACGGCGTGTTCATCGTCCTGTCTACCCTGCGACTCGACTTCCGGCTGTCGGTATTCACCGGAACCGTCGCGACCGTCCAGTACGTGGCCCTCTGCATCCACTACGCCGGAGCCGGCGGGGCTGCGCTCGCCGACACGCCGCTGGAATCCCCGCCCTTCTACCTCGCCAAGGGCGCCATGCTGCTGCTGGCAGGCCTCGCCGCGGGCTTCGTCGCCCACCAGCTCAAGCGCCGGGTCGGCAATGCGTTTCGCGCGCAGGCGGAGCGCGAGCGGATCCTCGGCACCTTCGGCCAGCAGGTGTCGCCGGAGATCGTCGAGGCGCTGTTGAAGGGCGGCACCGGCCCCGAGAGCCGGCGCGCGTTCGTCTGCGTCATGTTCATGGACATCCGCGGCTTCACGCCCATGGTCGAGATGAAGTCGCCCGAGGAAATCGTCGCCATCCAGAACGCGGTGTTTGGCGCGGCGATCGAGGTCGTGAACCGGCACCACGGCGTCATCAACCAGTTCCTCGGCGACGGTTTCATGGCGAGCTTCGGCGCGCCGCTGGCGACGGGCGCGGAATGCCGCGACGCGATCGCTGCGGCGCGCGAGCTGGTCGCGCGGGTCGGGGCGCTATCGACCGGCGGGACCATCCCGCCGACGCGCATCGGCATCGGCCTGCACTGCGGCGAGGCGGTGACCGGCAACGTCGGCTCGGCGCAGCGCAAGCAGTACTCCATCACGGGGAACGTGGTGATCGTCGCCGCGCGCATCGAGCAGCTCACCAAGGAGCACGACGCGCAGGTGCTGGCCTCGGCGGAGGTGCTGGCGGCGGCAGGCGAGACCGGCGCCGCGTCGATCGGGCCGGTGGCGGTGAAGGGGCGCAACCAGCCGGTGGAGCTGTTCCGGCTGGACTGAGGGGCCGCCGGCGGCCCACAATGTAACCGATCGGTTACATCGTGGCCGCGGCGGGGCCGCGGCCAATGCTCGGTACCGCACAGAACCGGGCCTCGTCGCGATGGGAAGCTTTCCCGCATGCGGATCCCCGCCCTCCTCCTGGCTATCGCGCTGCTGCCCGCCTGCTCGACGAACCCGCTGACCGGCCGCGAGCAGATCCTGGCGCTGCCCGCGGTGCAGACCGCCTACGCCGAGGCGAAGTTCGCGGCCTACACGGTGGCGCAGGCCTTGGTCGCGGCGCCCGCCTGCGCGCAGGACTGCGAACGCGCGGACGAAGCGGCGCGCTTCGCCCGGCGGGTCGAGCGGATCGGCGCGCAACTGGAACCCGCCGCGCAGGCGATGTCCCCTGATCTCGCGGCGCGCATCGGCCGCTTCCGGATCGAAGTCAGCGACACCCTCGGCGTCGGCACCGCCGCCAGCGCGGGCGGACGCATCGCGCTGGGCGCGGGCCTGGCCGGGCTGGAGCCGACCGATGCCGTGCTCGCCTTCCTGGTCGCCCGCGAGATGGCGCACGTGATCGCCCGGCACGGCGAGGAGAACTCCGGCGCCACGCTGCTGTTCACGGCGCTGGGCGCGTTCCTGCCCGGCGTCAATGTCGTACTCCGGTTCGCCGCCACCACGCTGGGGTCGAACGCGCTGGTGAACAGCTGGGCGCTGCAGCAGCAGCGCGAGGCCGACCGGATCGCGGTCGCGCTCCTCTGGCGCATCGGCCTGTCCGCGACCGAGGTCGCGGACAGCCTCGAGATCGGCGTGATGCACGCCCGCCTGCCCGGCAGCGACTGGGGCGCGCGCTACCTCGATTCACTGCAGCACGTGGCGTGGATCGCGACCTCGCCCGAGAAGGTGCAAAGCGCCAAGCTCGACCCCTGAATCTCCGGGCCATGCCGGTTCCGTCGCCGGAATTGGTACGATGGACCGGATGAGCAGACCCGACAGCGACGAGTCCCTGCCGACCGTCGCGGCCTGATGCCACTGCCCCACGGCCTGAGTGCCTTCCGTCACCGCGACTACCGGCTCTATTTCGCAGGACAGGGCGTTTCGCAGACCGGAACCTGGCTGCAGCTGATCGCCACCAGCTGGCTGGTGTACGAGCTCACCGGCTCGGCGTTCCTGCTGGGCCTGGCCGCCTTTGCGCAGCAGATCCCGATGCTGGTGCTGGGCCCCTTCGCCGGGGTCTGGGTGGACCGCATGAACAAGCGCAAGGTGCTGCTGATCACGCAGAACGGCGCTCTGCTGCAATCGCTCGCGATGCTGGCGCTGGTGGCCTCGGGCGAGGTCCAGGCCTGGCACCTGATCCTCGCCAACCTGGTGCTGGGCGTGCTCAACGCCATCGAGTCCCCGGCGCGCCAGGCGCAGCTGGTGGAGCTGGTGGGCGGGCGCGAGGACCTGCCCAACGCCATCGCCTTCAGCTCGGTGCTGATGAACAGCGCGCGCTTCATCGGCCCGATGATCGGCGGCGCGGTGATCGGCGCCCTCGGCGTGGCCTGGGGCTTCGCCCTCAACTGCCTCATGCGCGGCGCGGTGATCGTCGCGCTCGCGCTGATCCGCGCCACGCCGCGCGCCACCGAGCGCGGCCTCGACGGCTGGCTGCGCCAGCTCGCGGCGGGCTTTCGCTACGCCTTCGGCTTCCTGCCCACGCGCAGCGCGCTGCTCCTGCTGGCGGCGGTGAGCTTCTCGGTGCAGCCCTACCAGTCGCTCGCGCCCTACTTCGCGCGCGACGTGTTCCACGGCGACTCGGTGACGCTGGGCTGGCTGATCGGCGCCGGGGGGTTCGGCGCGGCCGCCGGCACGGTCTACCTGGCGATGCGGCCGACGATCCGCGGGCTGCTCACGCTGATGCCGGTGGCGGGCGCCGCCGCGGGGGCGGCCCTGATCGGCTTTTCCTTCTCCACCACGCTGTGGCTGGCGATCCCGCTGCTGGTGGTGGTCGGGGTGGGCGGCATGCTCACCGCGGCCTCCACCAACACGGTGCTGCAGACCATCGTCGAGGACCACATGCGCGCGCGCGTGGTCTCCATCTACATGATGGCGTTCCTCGGCATGGCGCCGCTGGGGGCGCTGTTCGCGGGCTCGCTGGCCGAGGTCATCGGCCCGCCGGCGGTGCTGGCGCTGGGCGGCGCGGTGGCGCTCGCGGCCGCCGCAGTCTATTGGAGGCAGCTCCCCGCCATTCGCAGCGCCATCCGCCCGATCTACGAGAAGCTGGGGATCGCGCCGCGGCCTGCGGTCGAGGATTGATCCGCGGGGGTGCCGTACTACAGCTTCTGGCTCAGGCCAGCTTCACGCCAGCGCGAGCGAGCGCCCGCCGCAGCGGGCGGTCACCACAGGCGATCGGCATCCTCAATTCGAGCGCAAGCGCAAGGTAGGTCGCGTCGTACGCGCTGAGGTCGTGGCGCTTGGCCAGGCTGCGCAACTCGGGCACGCCCAGCGTCGAACCATGAACGATCGGGTTCAAACGGCCCAGAACCTCAGCGGCGGCGGCGGCGCCGTCTGCACTCAGGATCGCACGCCTTTCGAGCGTCACCAGGACGTTGGCGACTTCCGCAGCAAACAGTTCCGGCACGTGGAAGGGCTCGCGTCGCGCGCGCAACCGGATGCGCCTGCCGTATTCCGTTGCCTGGCTCGGCACCACCCAGGCCGCTGCGACCGAGGCATCGAGCACGAACGCCATGCGCTACAGGCGGCCGGCGTCGATCAGCTTGCCCAGATTGACGCGCCTGGCGACCTTGAGGGACTTTCGCAGCGCCTCGGCGGCATCCAGCACCGCGGCGCGATCCCAGGCCGGCGCCGCGGCCGGCACGATCTTCGCCACGACGCGCCCCCGCTTGGTGATGGTCGTCGAGCGGCCGTTCTGCGCCCGGTCCACCAGTTCGGAGAATCGCGCCTTGGCATCGTACACGCTCAAGCGGCTCATCGTCGCTCCTGACTAGTCAGATGGCGAAGTGTACACGCCCCGTTTCCGGCTCGCCAACGCGCCGGCGCCAGCACGCGCTCAACTCCAGCGGGAATCAATGACTTCCGGCTGTTGATGCACGTGTCGCGCATTCATCAGGCGACCCACGGACAAGCAGAGGAAATGCAGGATTCATCCGACTCCGGCGGAGCAGGCTGGGGATTCCGAGTTCAGCCCCGAGACACTCCCGGCGAAGACAGACCCGGAAACACCACCAGCCCTGCACGCACGGCCGCCTCCGCCAGCCGCGCATCCCAGACCGCGAACTCGACCGATTCCGTGGTACGCGCCGACAGCCACAAGGCGCTTGCCAGGTGAATGGCGTCGAAGCCGCGCATTGCCAGGTTGTCGGCCAGCTCGCCGGCGCTGCGCGTGACATCCTGCGCCAACTCCACGCGCAACCAGTCATTCCAGTCCAGGTCGAGCTGCGCCACCCGGCGCCGGTGCAGCGAATCGCTGCTCATGCCGCTGCGCCGCAGACGCCCGAACGCGGCGCGCGCCTCGGCGTAGGCAACGACCGAAGTCGCGAGCGCTCGTGCTGTGGCGGTGCGCCGGCGCAAGGGGGCGGATCCGTCCTCACGGACATAGAGCTTCACCAGCGCGGAGGTATCCAGGTAGAGGATCAACGGCGGTCGTCGGCGACCCAGGCGGCGAGCGACACGCCGCGGCGCATGGCCTCGCCCCTGGGCAGTCCGGCCGGCTTGCCGCCGCTCCATTGCAGCCCCTGCATCCGGCGCAGCTGGGCGAGCGGCGCCGGCGACTGGATCGCCACGATCCGAGCCACCGGTCGGTTGTGCACCTTCACCGTGACCGCCTCCCCCGCCGCGGCGCGGCGGATGTAGCCGCTCAGGTCGGCCTTCAGCTGACGGATGCTGGCGTCCATACTGTGTCCACAATTTACATATGTGGCCACAAGGATAGCACGCGCGTACCCTCAGCGCCGTAGGGGAAGGGGAAGAACCGCCGCGTGAACCAGGCCGCGCCGCGACCGCTAGGCCGGGAACAGCTGGTCGATCGGCAGCGGCTTGGCGACGCCGAAGCCCTGCACGAACTCCACGCCCAGCTCGGCCAGCTTCGCCTTCACCGCGTCCTCCTCCACGCACTCGGCGATCACCTTCACGCCGGTCACCTGCCCGACCCGGACAATGGCCTTCAGCTTGGCTTGCGCGGCGCCCGAGGCGAGCAGCGGCCGGATGAGGGTGCCGTCCACCTTGACGTAGTCCGCCAGCAGCGCCTTCAGCGGCTCGAAGGACACCGAGCGCCGCGCGAAGCCGTCCAGCAGCACGCCGCAGCCCAGCTTCTTGAGGTCCGAGGCGAAGCGCTCGCAGGCGAGGCGGCGGTCCAGGGCGTCGTTCTCGTCCAGCTCGAACACCAGCGTCGAGGGGTCCACCCCGGTCATGCGCAGCTGCATGGCGAGGAAGGGCACGAAACCCGGCTCTTCAAGAGCCTGCGCCGACAGGTTGAGGCTGAGTTTCGCCACCCCGCCGCCCTGCTCCAGGCGCCGCAGCGCGTTGCGCAGCACCCAGCGGTCCAGTTCCGCCATCATCCCGTAGTGCTCGAACGCGGGCAGGAAATCCCCCGGCGGCAGCATGCGGGTCTCCTCCTCGGAGAGGCGGACCAGCACCTCCGCGATCGCGACGCCCCCGGGCGCCGCCAGGGCATGGATGGGTTGCCCATAGAGCCGGAAGTGGTCGTAGTCCAGCGCCTCGCGCAGGCGCGCGGCCGGATGCTCCCAGCCGGTCAGCGCGGCGTCCGCCTCATCCCTGCTGGATTCACGAACCATGGCGCATTGTATCCAACGATCTCAATTCGAGATCGATAGAATCCCCTAAATTTCACAAGCTGGCCAGCCGCGACGAAGCCATGAGCGCACGAGAATTCCGAACCTGTTCCTCAACACCGGCCATGGCACCCTGGGCTGGACCCATGCCTGCGGCTCGGGGCGCGCGCTGGCGGACCTGGTGAGCGGCAGGAGGCCGGAGGTCGACTTCGCTTTCAGCGCCTAGGGAAACTCTGAATTACCGGTCATTTCTGTCATCCCGAAGCTCGATCATGCGTTGAATAGTAATGGGACGACGGAGCGATAACCAAATGAAGCAACAGGCGCTTTCGATGACG
>JALHLN010000165.1 GCA_022844545.1 Burkholderiales bacterium
AGGTCCGCGGCGGCATGGCTCAGCGCTCCGAGGTCGAGCGGCGGCGGGAACTGCTGCAGCGTGGCGCGCGCGTCGAAGGCGACGCGGTGCGCGCCCGCGAGCGCGGCCAGGGCCCAGACCAGGTCCGCGGCCTCGATCGGCGCATCCGGATGGACGGCGGGAGATGGCAAGGAAACGCCTCCCTGCGTTTTCCTCGGCGCTGCGGTTCGTGGGTTTTACTTGTTGTCCGGGAAGAATGCGCTGACGCCGGGGAAGCGTCAATTCATCTCGAATCAAGATCGCGCGCGCCGATTGGCGTTAAACCGTGACGATCCTCAAGCCCATCGACCGCGCCCCGGCACTCATCGCCTCGTCGAAGCAAAGGATGCCCTGCGCCCTGGTCGCCTCTGCAATCGCAAGGTGCAGCGCGTCGCCCGCGCGAAGCTTCAGATCAGCGTCTGCTGCGAGCTCGGCCGCACGACGGAACTCTGTCCGCTGCGGAACGGCGAGAGCGCAGTAATTCCGCACGAACTCGAGGAACCGCATCCGCGCCTGTTTCGCCAGCGCCGACGCGAGCTCGCCCGTTCTGACCTTGATCGCCGCCGCACTCGAGAACTCCGTGATCGTCCACTCGCTCACCAGAAGGCTCTCGCCAGAGGTTTCGATCCAAGCCAGCACCGCCTCGCTGTTTGGCTCGCGGATGAATGCCGGAACGAGCGCGCTGGTGTCGACGTAAACCATCAGTACCGTGCGCTTCGTCGCATCTGTCCCACCACCGGCGCGGTCACCTTCTGGCGCGCGAGGAACGCTCGCATCCGCCGTACCTCGGGCGGCCCGACCACGCGGGCCTCGGCGCTCAGGATCAGCCGTCCGTCCGCTGCCACCTCCCCCACCAGCGTATCGCCCTCGCCGACGCCCAGCAGCCTGGCCGACTCCGCCGGCAGACGCACCGCGAGACTGTTGCCCCATTTCGACACCACCAGACCTACGCGCCCGCGCTCCTTCGCCGTCGTCATGCATCCACCCAGTGTGTAGCCATGTAGATACATGGTAGCGGCGGCCGGCGGCCACGTCAACCCTGCCAAGGGAAGGTCATGGTGGGCCGGCTTGGATTCGAACCAAGGACCAAGGGATTATGAGTCCCCTGCTCTGACCGGCTGAGCTACCGGCCCATGTGGCGCAAGCTTACTGCTACTTGGAGAGCGCGCGCTCGAGCAACTCCAGGCGATCCTGCCCCCAGAATATCTCGTCGCGGTAGACGTAGCTCGGCGCGCCGAACACCTGCCGCCCAAGCGCCTCCAGGGTGTAGGCCTCGAACAAGGCCTTGTCGCCCGGGGTGGCGCCGTGCTTCTGCCCGAGTTCCTGCAGCAGCACCGGATCGGCGAGGTTGCGATCGTCCCGCCACAGCGCCGAGAGCAGGTCCCCCGCCAGCGCCATGCGCTTCGCCGCCGGCGCACCGCAGATGAGTTCAGCCGCGGGCGTCGCGTTCACCGGGAAGAACTTCGGCTGGATCACGATCGGTACGCCAAGGAACTCGCTCCAGCGCTTTAGCTCCACCAACCGGTAGGCTTGCCGCTGCGGCGCGCGCTTGGCGAGCGGCAGCCCGCCCGACTGCGGGAAGACGACGCCGTAATCCACCGGCTTGACCTGGACCGTGGCGCCGGACTTCGTCGCCAGGGCGGCGAATCGGGCGTGGCCGAGGTAAGTCCACGGCGACGACGGCGTAAGGTAGTAATCGACGACTTTTCCCATCCTTCCTCCTCTTTCGCGACTCGGGTTATTCGTACGTTAGCGCACCGACCGGTACCGCCCGGAGGATGACCATTGCCGGGTTACCTTCCGGAGAACTGGAAATGATCCATATTACTGACAAGGCCTTCCGTTACACGCCGTCGGTCCATACCGACCTGAAGAAGAAGTTCCGTAGGATGGCGCAGGAGAAGCGCGCCGCCGACGAGCGCATCAAGGCCGCCGAGGCCGCGCTGGCGGGCACAGTCGTGGCGATGGCGAACCGGCGCAGCAGCATCAAGTCCTGAGCGGGTCCGGAAAGCAGAAGGCCGCCCCGGTTTCCCCGGGCGGCCTCCTGTTCCCTCCTGCCTCTCCCAACCCCTCCGGGGAATCCTATCCTTCCTGGTCGAGGAAGCTCTTCAGCCTCTCGGACCGGGACGGGTGGCGGAGCTTCCGCAGCGCCTTGGCCTCGATCTGGCGGATGCGCTCGCGCGTGACGTCGAACTGCTTGCCGACCTCCTCCAGCGTGTGGTCGGTGCTCATCTCGATGCCGAAGCGCATGCGCAGCACCTTCGCCTCGCGCGGCGTCAGCGTGTCCAGCACCTCCTTGGTGACGTCGCGCAGCGAGGCGTAGGTGGCCGCGTCCGAGGGCGCCATGGTGGACTGGTCCTCGATGAAGTCCCCCAGGTGCGAATCGTCGTCGTCGCCGATCGGCGTCTCCATCGAGATCGGCTCCTTGGAGATCTTGAGGATCTTGCGGATCTTCTCCTCGGGCATCTCCATTTTCAGCGCCAGCGTCGCCGGGTCCGGCTCCTGCCCGGTCTCCTGCAGGATCTGGCGCGAGATGCGGTTCATCTTGTTGATGGTCTCGATCATGTGCACCGGGATGCGGATGGTGCGAGCCTGGTCGGCGATCGAGCGCGTGATCGCCTGCCGGATCCACCAGGTGGCGTAGGTCGAGAACTTGTAGCCGCGGCGGTACTCGAACTTGTCCACCGCCTTCATCAGGCCGATGTTGCCTTCCTGGATCAGGTCGAGGAACTGCAGGCCGCGGTTGGTGTACTTCTTCGCGATCGAGATCACCAGGCGCAGGTTGGCCTCGGTCATCTCGCGCTTGGCGCGGCGCGCCTTGGCTTCGCCCGTGGACATCTGCTTGTTGATGTCCTTCAGGTCCTTGATCGGGATGCCGATCTTCTCCTGCACCGCCTGCATCTTGCCCAGGCGCTCCAGGATGGAGGGCTCCAGGCGGATAAGAGCCTCACTCCAGGGATGGCCGGCGTTGATCTCGGCCGTCAGCCAGCGCTTGGAGCCCTCGGTACCGGCGAAGACCTTGATGAAGTGCGGCCGCGGCATGTTGGCCTTGTCGACGCTGATGTCGTGGATGCCCCGCTCGTGGCTGCGGATCTGCTCCACCAGCCCGCGCACGCTGTCGCACAGGCGCTCTACGGTGCGCGCGGTGAAGCGGATGGTCATCAGTTCGGCGCCGATCTGGTCGCGCACCCGCAGGTAGTCCTTGTCGCGCGGCCCCTTGTTCTCGAGCACGCGCTTCAGCTTCTCGTACAGGCGGCGGATGCGGGCGAACTTCTCCAGCGCCTCGGTGCGCAGCTTGAGCAGGCTGGCGGTCTGTGCGGCCGCGGCCTCCTCCTCCGACTCCAGTTCCTCCTCGATGGTCTCTTCGTCGTCGTCCTCGGCCGCGGCGGCCGCGGCGGCCGCGGCGGCGGACTCGGCCTTCTTGGCGTCAAAGTCGTCCTTGGCGTTGGGGTCGATGAGGCCGTCGACCACCTCGTCGATGCGCATTTCCTCCTTCTCGACCTTGTCGGCGAGATCGAGGATCTCCTGCACCGTGGTCGGGCAGGCGCTGATGGCCTGGATCATGTGGCGCAGGCCTTCCTCGATCCGCTTGGCGATCTCGATCTCGCCTTCCCGGGTCAGCAGCTCCACCGAGCCCATCTCGCGCATGTACATGCGCACCGGGTCGGTGGTGCGGCCGAACTCCGAATCCACCGTGGAGAGCGCGGCCTCGGCCTGCTCCTCGACGTCGTCGTCCGTGGGCGCCACGGCCGGCGCGTCGGCGGCGATGAGCAGCTGCTCCTGGTCCGGCGCCTGGTCGTAGACCTGGATGCCCATGTCGCCGAACGTGGAGATGATGGCCTCGATCTGCTCGGCGTCCACCAGGTCGTCGGGCAGGTGGTCGTTGATCTCCGAATAGGTGAGGAAGCCGCGGTCCTTGCCCAGCTTGATCAGGTTCTTGAGGCGCGTGCGGCGCGTCTCGGCATCCTCCTTGGGCAGCTCGGCGGGGATGAACCACGCGTCCTTGCGGCCCTTGCGGCCCGGGCGGCCCTTGGCCTTCGACTTCACTGCGGCGACCTTCGCCTCGAGCAGCTCCAGGGCCGCCTTGGCACTGGTCTTGATCGGGGCCTTGGCGCCGGCCTTGCCCGGCTTGGCCTTGTCCTCGGGCTTGGCGGCGGCGACCTTGGCCGCCACCTTCGCGACCGCCTTGGCGGCAGCCGGGGCCGGCTTCTTCGCGGCAACCTTCTTCAGGAGCTTCTTCGGGGGCTTGGCTTTCTTGGCCACCGGGCGCGCGGAAACCTTGACCTTTTTCTTCTTCAACACCTTGATTGACTTGGCTTTCTTGGCTGTCTTACGAACTGCGGTCGGCTTCGGTTTGCGCTTGGGTTTCGCCATGCTTGCCCCTGGAAAAGTGCGACTACGGCCCAACTACAGATGGGCCGAAAAAAAGTGCGGGATTTTACCGTAAACCCGCGTCCTCAGGCAGCTTTTCAGGCCCGCTTCGCTTTCAGCAGGTGCAGCTCCTTGACCCGCTGGTTCAATTCCGCCGCCAGCGCCGGGTTGCTGCCGACCCGGCTGGTGAGCACATCGATTTCCTGGTGCATGCGCTTGATCCGGAGCGCGAGCTGGATCTGGTGGAACTCCTGCGCCACCCCGGCATCCGGCGCCGCGCCGTCGTTGCCTTCGCCCGCCATGGTCGAAGCCATCGCCTGGAACACGATCTGCTCATGGTCCGTGCCCTGGAAATGCTCCACCAGCACCGCCCCGCTCACGCCGGACTCCGGCGCCAGGTCCGCCACTGCGCGCAGCGCCGCCGTCTCGGGCAGTTCCGGATCGAGCAACGCGTCGTCGATCTCCGCCGCCAATGCCGGATTGGACAGCACGCAGCGCAACAGGTTGCGTTCCTGGGAGCCGGTCATCGGCGGCGCCAGCCGCGCCGGCGCCCGGTTCTGGTAGCGCGAGGGGGCGTTGCCCGGGGAAACCAGGCGCTCGATATCCTCGACGGCGAGGCCGGAGAGCCGCGCCACCTCGCGTCCGACCTGCAGCCGCAGCACCTGCGCCGTGACCTTCTGCAGGTGCGGCGTGGCGCGGGCGACGAACTGCGAGCGCCCCTCGGGGCTGCCCAGGTTCAGGCCCGCCTGCAATTCCGCGATCAGGAACCCCGACAGCGTCTGCGCCTCGCGCACCATCTGCTCGAAGGCGTCCTTGCCGTGCGCGCGGATGTAGCTGTCCGGATCGTCCTTCTCCGGCAGGAACAGGAACTTCACCGGCTTGGCATCGGTGGCCAGGGGCAGGCTCACTTCCAGCGCGCGCCACGCCGCCTTGCGGCCCGCCGCGTCGCCGTCGAAGCAGAACACCAGCTCGTCCGCGAGGCGCAGGAGCTTCGCCACGTGCACCGGCGTGGTGGCGGTGCCCAGGGTGGCCACCGCGTAGCCGACGCCGAACTGCGCCAGCGCCACCACGTCCATGTAGCCCTCGACCACCAGCGCGCGCCCTGCAGTGCGGATCGCGTCGCGCGCCTGCACCAGGCCGTAGACCTCGCGGCCCTTTTCGAACAGCGGCGTTTCGGGGGAATTCAGGTACTTGGGTTCGCCCTCTCCAAGCACCCGGCCGCCGAAGCCGATCACCGCGCCGCGCGCGTTGTGGATCGGGAACATGACGCGGTCGCGGAAGCGGTCGTAGCGCCGGTCCTCGTTGACGACCACGAGGCCGGCGTCGACCAGCGCCTTGTCGTCGTAATCCGGAAAAGCCCCTTTCAGCCCCTGCCAGTCGTCGGGCGCGTAGCCGATGCGGAAGCGCGCCGCGATCTCGCCCGACAGGCCGCGGCCCTTCAGGTACTCGATCGCGCGCGGCGACTTCTTCAGCTCGCCGCGGTAGAACTCCATCGCCTTCTCCATCAGCGGCAGCAGGTCGGTCTCGCGCTCCTTGCGCGCCGCCGCCTCGGGCGTGCTGGGCTGCCATTCCGGCACCTGCATGCCGACGCCGGAGGCCAGCTCCTTGATCGCGTCCACGTAGCCCAGGCTGGAGTAGGCCATGAGGAAGCCGATGGCGTTGCCGTGCGCCCCGCAGCCGAAGCAGTGGTAGAACTGCTTGGCCGGGCTGACGGTGAACGAGGGCGACTTCTCGGTGTGGAAGGGGCACAGCCCCTGCAGGTTGGCGCCGGCCTTCTTCAGCTGCACGAAGCGCGACACCACGTCCACGACGTCGACGCGGTTGAGGAGGTCCTGCTTGAAGCTGTCGGGGATCACTGAACTAAATCAGGCAACCAGGTAGGTCGCACGATTTTCCGCTGAAAATCGTGGTCTGTCCCTGTTTTCAGGTCAGTTTGGATTTCAGCAGCGCCGAGACCTTGCCCATGTCGGCCTTGCCCGCCAGGCGCGGCTTGAGCAGGGCCATGGCCTTGCCCATGTCCTTGACGCTGGCGGCGCCGGATTCCGCCACCGCGGCCGCGACCGCCTCGGCGACCTCGGCCTCGGTCATCTGCTGCGGCAGGTAGGCCGAGAGCACGCCGATCTCGAACTGCTCCTGCGCGACGAGGTCGGCGCGGGCCGCCTTCTCGTACTGGGCGATGGACTCGCGCCGCTGCTTCACCATCTTGTCGATGATGGAGAGGACATCGGCGTCGGTGAGCTCGACCCTCTCGTCCACTTCCTTCTGCTTCATCGCCGCCAGCAGCAGCCGCACCGCGGACAGGCGCTGGCTGTCCTTGGCGCGCATTGCGGCCTTCATGTCCTCGGTGATGCGTTCCTTGAGCGTCATGTCGTCTGGACCCCCAAATGAAAACGCCCCGGCGGCAAGCCAGGGCGTCGTGGCCGGAATGCCTTCCGGATCTAGTACATCTTTGCCGGCAGCATCTGGCTGCGCAGGCGCTTGTGGTGGCGCTTCACCGCGGCGGCCAGCTTGCGCTTCC
>JALHLN010000166.1 GCA_022844545.1 Burkholderiales bacterium
GGCGATCGTCTCGCTGCTGGTGGCGCCGCGGCTGTTCCCGGTGCCGCCGGCCTTCGGCGCCTTGCGCGCGGGGCGGCGCTACGACCTGCCGCTGCGGATGGTGGTGGCCGTGTCGCTGGTGCTGTTCACCACCGGCATCGCGGACAAGGTGGGCAGCGAGTGGACCGGGCTGATCGCGATGTTCCCGCTGCTGAGCACCATCCTCGCGGTGTTCTCGCACAGCGGCCAGGGGCCCGGGTTCGCGGTCACCATGCTGCGCGGGCTGGCCAAGGGCCTCTACGCGCTCACGTCCTATTGCGTGGTGATCGCGCTGTTCCTGCCTGAGTGGGGCGTGGCGCTCACCTACCTCGCCGCGGTGGCGGCGGCGCTGGTGACGCAGTGGTTCACGCGCCCGCGCCCGGCGGCAAATGTGCACGATCGGTAACATTTTGGCGGCCCCTGGGGCCTGCCGCCTGACAAGGGAGTCGACATGACCGCTTCGCAGTCCGAGAAAGCCGCCCGCTTCGCCGCCCTGCACCAGGGACCGAAGGCCTTCGTCATCGCCAATCCCTGGGACGCCGGCTCGGCGAAGATCCTGCAGGGCCTGGGCTTCCAGGCGCTCGCCACTTCCAGCGGCGCCTGCGCCGCGGCGCTGGGCCGCCGCGACGGGCAGGTGACGCGCGAGGAGGCGCTGGAGCACGCGCGGGTGATCTGTGCCGCGGTGGACCTGCCGGTGTCCGCGGACCTGGAGAAGGGCTTCGGCGACAAGCCCGAGGACGCGGCGGCCACGATCCGCATGGCGGGCGGGGTCGGCCTCGTCGGCGGCTCCATCGAGGACGCCACCGGCGACAAGGACCGGCCGCTGTACGACTTCAGCCACGCGGTGGAGCGGGTCGCCGCCGCGGTGCAGGCGGCGCGCTCGCTGCCGTTCCCGTTCCTGCTCAGCGCGCGCACGGAGAATTTCCTGCGCGGCAAGCCCGACCTGGAGGACACCATCCGCCGCCTGCAGGCCTTTGAGCAGGCGGGCGCGGACGTGCTGTTCGCCCCGGGCCTGCCCGACCTCGCGGCGGTGAAGGCGGTGTGCGCGGCGGTGGGCAAGCCGGTGAATTTCATGGCGGGGATACCGGGAAAGTCCTTCAGCGTGGCGGAACTGGAGGCCGCCGGCGTACGCCGCATCAGCGTCGCGACCTCGCTCTACCGCGCGGCGATGAGCGGGCTGGTCAGCGCGGCCAGGGAGATCCGGGACCAGGGCGGCTTCGGCTACGTCGGCACGTCGTTGCCCACCGCCGAACTGAGCAGCCTGATGAAGGGGCCGCCGGCTTAGATCGCCCGCCCTGCCTTTTCCCAATAGGGCGCGCGCAGTTTTCGCTTGAACAGCTTGCCGCTGTCCTCGCGCGGCAGCTGCTCATGGAGCGCCACCAGGCGCGGCACCTTGTAGTCCGCGATGCGCCCGCGCAACCAGGCCTGGATGGCCGCCTCGTCCAGCGTCGCGCCGGGCTGCAGCTGCACCGCGGCGGCGAGCGATTCGCCGAACTCCGCGCTCGGGATCCCGAATACCGCGCAATCCGCGACCCCGGGCATGGTGATGAGCGCCGCCTCGATCTCCGCCGGGTAGATGTTCACCCCGCCCGAGATCACCATGTCCACCGCGCGGTCCGACAGGTACAGGTAGCCGTCCTCGTCCAGCCACCCCACGTCGCCCAGCGTCCACAGCCCGTCGCGCTCCAGCCTGCGGCGAGCCTCGTCGTTGTTGTTGTAGGTGAAGTCGGTGTAGTGCGGCTGGCGGGCGTAGACCAGGCCCGGGGTGCGCGGCGGCAGTTCTCGCCCTTCCTCGTCGAGGATCTTCAGGCGCGTGTCGCCGACGGCGCGGCCGGCCGAGCCCGGGCGCGCGAGCGCCTCCTCGGCGCTGATGAAGGTCACCAGCCCCAGTTCGCTCGCGGCGTAGCTCTCGTGGATCACCGGGCCCCACCAGTCGATCATGGCGCGCTTCACCTCGGGCGCGCAGGGCGAGCCCATGGTCATGACGAACTTCATGGAAGACAGGTCGTAGCGGCGCTTCACTTCATCCGGCAGCTTCAGCATGCGGCTGAACATGGTGGGCACGAGGTAGGCGCGGTCCAGGCGGTGGTCCTGGATGCGCCTGAGCACGGCCTCGGCGTCGAAGCGCGACTCCAGGTAGAGATTCGCCCCCAGCAGCACGGCCTGCATGGCGTAGGTGTTCGGCGCGCTGTGATAGAGGGGCGCCGGCAGCAGCGCCTTCACGCCCGGCTCCAGGCCGTAGACCTTGCGCACGTTCTCGGCCATCACCGCGGCCGAGCGGGCGGCCTCCTCCGGGGAGCGGGCAAAGCGGCGCACGCCTTTGGGCCGGCCGGTGGTGCCGGAGGTGTAGGGCATGGAGTAGCGCGCCGGCTTCCCGGGCCCGGCGTGGCGCGGTTGCGCCGCCAGCCATTCGCGCCAGCGCGGCCCGTCGGCCGGCACCACGGCGACCTCCGGGGGGATGCCGCCCTCGATCTGGGCGAGAAGATCCGACTGCGCGAGGAGGACCCGGGCGCCGCTGTCGCGCAGGATCCAGTTCGCCTCGTCGGCCTTGAAATGCCAGTTCACCGGGCAGGTGTAGGCGCCCAGGCGGCGCGCGCCGAAAATGCCCTCCAGGTACGCGGGGTCATTGCGCAGCATCAGGCAGACGACGTCATCTTCGCCCACGCCGAGGCGCTCCAGCCCGGATGCCGCGCGCAGCACCGCGTCCTCGAAGGCTTCGGGCGCGATCCTCGAACCATCGAAAAAGAGGCTTGCCATCATCGGATTGCGAAGTATATTCGGAGCCATGAAGTTCTTTGTCGTAGACGACGATCCGGACAGCCTCGCGCTGCTGACGCGCCTGCTCACCGGCGCCCGCCACGAGGTGATTGTGCGCAGTTCCAGCGTCGATGCGCTGCGCGACATCCCCGACATCCGGCCCGACTGCGTCATCACCGACGTCATGATGCCGGTGATGGACGGCTTCGAGCTGACGCGCGAACTGCGCCGCCGGCCGGAGCTGGCGCAGATGAAGATCGTGGTGCTCTCGGCCAAGACCTACGACTTCGACCGCCGGCGGGCGAAGGAGATGGGCGCCGACGGCTACATCACCAAGCCGATCAACCGCGAGACCTTCCTGCAGAGCATCAGCGAGCTGGTCACCGACCAGATCGCGGTGAACTACTGGGGCGTGCATGGCACGCTCCCGGTGCCGGGCGAGGCCTACAACCGATACGGCGGCAACACCCCCTGCGTCAGCGTCGAGGTCGGCGGCGAGCCGCTGTACGTGTTCGACTGCGGCTCCGGGATCAAGCGGCTCTCGGACCGGATCATGAAGACGCCGCTCGAGCGCTTCTCCTGCCGCATCTTCATCTCGCACACGCACTGGGACCACATCAACACGGTGCCGTTCTTCGCCCCGCTGTACCTGCGCGGCAACCAGATCGAGATCTTTGGCCCCTACCAGGGCGACCTCACCATCGAGCGCGCCATCAGCGCGCAGATGGAAAGCGTCTATTTCCCGGTCACGGTGCGCGAGTTCGGCGCGCGCCTCATGTTCCGCGACCTGCGCGAGGAGCGGCTGGAGTTCGGCCCGGTGCGGGTGGACACCATGCTGCTGCGCCACCCGGGCTATTGTCTGGGCTACAAGCTCTCCTGCCGCGGGCGCAGCGTGTGCTACATCACCGACAACGAGCTCTACCTGCCCACCGACGCGCGCCACGACGCGCGCTACGTCGAGCGGCTGGCCGATTTCGTGCGCGGCGCGGACGTGCTCATCACCGACACCACCTACCGCGACCACGAGTACCCTTCCAAGGTGGACTGGGGCCACTCCTGCGTCAGCCAGGTGGCCGACCTCGCGGCGCGCGCCGAGGTGAAGCGGCTGCACCTGTTCCACCACGACCCGGACCAGACCGACGCCGACATCGACCTCAAGCTGGAGGAGACGAGGAAGGCGCTGGCGCAGCTGGGCTCGAAGGTGCAGTGCGAGGCGCCGGCCGAGGGCTCGGCGCTGATGCTCTAGCCGGGACGGGAAATCAGGGACAGTCCACGTTTTCCTAGAACACGCCGAGCGCAAGCCCGGCGGCGAAGGCGGCGCCCAGCTCCTCGCACCTGGCAAGAATCTCCGGCGTCACCTCCTTCAGCGCGATGATCGGCTCGGCGCGCTTCTCCAGCCTGAGCCCGGTGACGATGCGCTCCACCGAATTCACCGCGCCGCTGCCGTCCTGGCCGGCGCTCACGACGAGCGCCCAGGGGCGCCCGTTGACCTTGCCCTCGCAGGCGTAGAACACCCGCTCGAGGAAGTCCTTCATCATTCCCGACATGTAGCCGAAGTTCTCCGGCGTGCCGAGGATCAGGCCGTCGGCGGCGAGCAGGTCCTCGGGGCCGGCGTCGGCGCAGCGCTTCAGGATCACGTTGACGCCACCTTCGGCGCGCGCGCCGCGCGCGACCGCCTCGGCCATCTGCGCGGTCTTCACGCCGCCGGTGTGGTAGACGATGAGCAGGGTTTTCATGCGTAGCGCGGATTATCGACGATCGCGAACCGCAGTGATACCATGGTGATACTTTGGATGCATAGCGGAGCCGGACATGGCGACCTCGATCAAATTGCCGGATGAACTGAAGGAACGCGTGGCGCGTGTCGTCAAGGGGACCGAGCAAAGCGTGCATGCGTTCATGGTGGCGGCGATCCGCGTGGAGACAGAGCGGGCGGAAGCGAGGCGGCGATTCCACGCTGATGCCCTGGCAGCGCGTGCGGCGTTCCGCGCTACAGGGCTGGGATATGCGCTGTCGGATATCGAGGCGCACTACCGCGCCAGGCTGCATGGCCGAAAGACTCGAAGGCCCAAGCCCAAAGTGTGGCCGAAGTAGTCATATCCGCAGGCGCTGATGCCGACCTGGAGCGCCTGGTCGGGTTTCTTCTCGAGTTGGAACCCGCCGCGGCGCTGGAAACCTTCGACCTGGTGGTCGGTGGCCTCGCTGTGCTGGAACGCTACCCGCTTATCGGCCGGCCAGTTGCCGACGGGCTGCGCGAGTTGCTCATCTCGCGAGGTAAGGCTGGCTATGTCGCGTTGTACGAGTTCGATGCGCCGAACGACCGGGTCGTGGTGCTTGCCCTGCGGCACCAGCGCGAAGCCGGCTACGTGGATCGCGACCAGGCCGGCTGACCGGCACTCGGGCTAGGTTTCCAGCCTCCGCGCCGGATCCTGCCGGTAGAACCCCTTGAACAGCTCGTACAGCCGCGGGAACTCGCCCTTCAGCGCATTCGGCGTCTCGAAGAAGGCCTCGCTCGCCACGGCGAAGAACTCAGCCTCTTCCTCCGCAGCATAGGGGTCGAGGAAGGTTTCCTCGCCGGACTCCACGGTGCGGCAAAAGCGCTCGTACTCGGCGTCGAACACCTCGATCCAGCGCTCGCGCGCCTGCCTCGAGGGCAGCGGCGGCACGCCGTCGGCCTCGCCATCCATCATGTCCAGCTTGTGCGCGAACTCGTGGATGACGACGTTGGCTCCGCCGTCGGCCACGGATCCGGCGTCGTCCAGCGCCTCCCAGGACAGCACGATCGGCCCGCCGGGCCAGGATTCGCCGGCGAGCTCGTCGTCCCATTCGTGCACCACGCCGTCCTCGCCGACCCGAGTGCGCTTCACATGGAAATCTGACGGGTGGACGATGATCCCGACCCAGCCCTCGTAGGCGTCCAGGCCCAGTTCCAGCACCGGCAGGCAGGCCTGCAGCGCGATCTCGACGCGGTCGTCCTCCGACAGTTCCAGTCCGTGCAGCGGCGTGAACTCCTTCTCGGCGAGGAAGATCACCGCCATGTCCTTCAGGCGCTGCGCCTCGTCCTCCGACAATCCGGCAAGGAAGGGCAGGTGGCGGCGGGCGCGCGCCCACCTGCGCGCACTGATGCCGTGCTTCGCGAGTACGCGCCGTCTGGCCAAGCTCTTCAACCAACCCATCGCCGTACAATACCGCATGGTTTCGGTGGTCCAATTTCATCCGCAGTCGGCCGCGGCGGCGCTGGATCCGCTTGCCGAGGGCCTCGCCGGCGCCGATCGCGCGCTGGTGGCGTGCGCGCTCGAGTTCGCCGAACCGCTGTACGCCGGGCAGGCGCTGTCCACCGGCGAGCCAGTGTGGCCGCATGCGCTCGGGCTGGGCGCGGGACTCGCCGCCATCGGCCTGGACCCAGCGGCGCGCGCCGCGGGCGTGCTGTTCGCCGCGCCCAAGCAGCTGGGCGGGATCGAGAAGCTGCAGGAGGCTTTCGGCGAAGAGATCGCCTCCCTCGCCGCCGGCGTCGAGAAGCTCTACCAGCTGCGCACCGTCACCCGCGCCACCGCGGAGCAGCAGAATGAGATCCTGCGCAAGATGGTGCTGGGCATGGTCGAGGACATCCGCGTGGTGCTCATCCGGATGGCCTCGCGCACCCAGACGCTGCGCTGGATGGCGAAGAACCCGGTGCCCGAGCGCGCCGCGTACGCGCGCGAGACGCTGGACATCTATTCGCCGCTGGCCAACCGGCTGGGCGTGTGGCAGCTGAAGTGGGAGCTGGAGGACCTGTCGTTCCGGTTCCTCGAGCCCGAGCTGTACAAGAAGATCGCGCAGATGCTCGATGAGCGCCGCACCGAGCGCGAGCACTACATCGCCGACGCCATGGCGCTCCTGTCGCGCGAGCTCGCCGCGGCCGGGGTCACCGCGGAGGTTGCCGGCCGGCCCAAGCACATCTACTCGATCTGGAACAAGATGCGCGCCAAGAGCCTCGACTTCTCCGAGGTGTACGACGTGCGCGCGCTGCGCGTGATCGTGCCGGACCTGAAGGACTGCTACACCGCGCTCGGCGTGGCGCACAACCTGTGGCAGCCGATCCCGAAGGAGTTCGACGACTACATCTCGCG
>JALHLN010000167.1 GCA_022844545.1 Burkholderiales bacterium
TACTGGTCGCCGCCGATCAGCATGACCAGCGGCGTTTCCCCGCCCAGCTCGGCGCGCAGCGCCGCGAGCGTGTCGTAGGAGTAGCCGGAGTGCCCGGGCGCCAGCTCGCGCTCGTCGATGGCATAGCGCGGCTCGCCGGCGATTGCCAGCCGCAGCATGGCGAGGCGGTGCTCGGGCGGCGCCACCGGCGCGCGCCGGTAGCCGGGCGCGCCGGTGGGCAGCCACAGCACCCGCCGCGCGCCGAGCGCCTCGAGCGCGCGCGCCGCGATGGCGAGATGGGCGTTGTGGACCGGGTCAAAGGTGCCGCCCAGGACGGCGACCGGACCGGTCGGGGAGGGATTCACTACTGACGGACTTCTCCGTGCCCGAGCACGACGTACTTCAGCGTGGTGAGGCCTTCGAGCCCGACCGGGCCGCGCGCGTGCAGCTTGTCGGTCGAGATGCCGATCTCGGCGCCCAGGCCGTACTCGAAGCCATCCGCGAACCGGGTCGAGGCGTTCACCATCACCGAACTCGAATCCACTTCGCGCAGGAAGCGGTCCGCGTGCGCCCGGTCCGAGGTGACGATGGCGTCGGTGTGCTGCGAGCCGTACCTGGCGATGTGCGCCATGGCTTCATCCAGCCCCTTGACGACGCGGATCGACACCACCGGCGCCAGCCACTCGGTGTAGTAGTCCTCCTCGGTGGCGGCCTTCGCGGCCGGCGCGAGCCTGCGGGCCGCCTCGTCGGCGCGCATCTCCACGCCCTTGGCGCTGAAGATGTCCGCGATCCGCGGCAGCACCTTCGGCGCGATGGCCTCGGCCACCAGCAGCGTCTCCATGGTGTTGCAGGTGCCGTAGCGCTGCGTCTTGGCGTTGTCGGCGATGCGCACCGCCATCTCCGGGTCGGCGGCATCGTCGATGTAGACGTGGCAGACCCCGTCCAGGTGCTTGATCATCGGGATGCGCGATTCACGCGCGAGGCGCTCGATCAGGTCCTTGCCGCCGCGCGGCACGATGATGTCCACGTACTCGTCCATGGTGATCAACGCGCCCACCGCAGCGCGGTCGGCGGTGGCCACCACCTGCACCGCGGCCTCGGGCAGGCCCGCGGCCCTGAGGCCGGCGCGCACGCAGGCGGCGATGGCCTGGTTGGAATGCAGCGCTTCCGAGCCGCCGCGCAGGATGCAGGCGTTGCCCGCCTTGAGGCACAGGCCGGCGGCGTCCGCGGTCACGTTCGGGCGCGATTCGTAGATGATGCCGATGACCCCGATGGGTACGCGCATGCGGCCCACCTCGATGCCGGTCGGGCGGCGGCGAAGTTCGCTCACCCGGCCCACCGGATCCTCGAGCGCCGCGACCTGCTCCAGGCCCTCGGCCATCTGCTCGATGTTGGCGGGCTTGAGGGTCAGCCGGTCCACGAAGGCGGCGTCCCGGCCCTCCCTGGTCGCCTGCTCCACGTCGGCGCGGTTCGCCTCCTGCAGTTCGGCGGCGCGGGCGCGGATCTCCGCGGCCATCGCGTGCAGCGCCTTGTCCTTGGTGGCGGTGTCGGCGCGGGCCAGCGCGCGCGCGGCCTCGCGGGCCGAGCGGCCCAGCTCGCGCATGTAGCCGGCGATGTCCCCGGCGATGTCCCTAATGCCCTGATCCATGGGCGAATTCTAAACCCAGGCGCAGCAGCGCATCCCAGGGCTCTCCGCTGCCGACGCCCTTGCTCGCGCGCTCGATGCGAGACATCCGGACCACCGCCTCGCGCAGGCGCGCCGCGGAATGCCGGCGCAGCGCCTTCTCGCAGCGCGGCTGCGCGGCGCGGAAGATGCGGTTCTCCATGAAAAGCTGCTCCTGGCGGCGCCCCTGGGCGAGGCCGGCCTTCACGCGCGAGAGCGCCGCCAGCTCCTCGCCCAGGCGCCAGGCGATGCCGGCGATGCTCTCGCCCTCGCCGCGCAGCCCGGCCAGCGCGCGCGCGAACTGCGGGAAGTCGCCGCCGTGCAGTGCCTCCGCGAGCGCCTCGAAATCGTAGCGCGCGACGTTGGACACCGCGGCGCGCACCTCCTCCAGCCCGATCGCGCCCTCGGGCGCGAGCAGGGAGAGCTTGGCGATCTCCTGCTGCGCGGCGAGCAGGTTGCCCTCGACGTGCTCGGCGAGGAAGGCGAGCGCCTCGGCCGAGGCGTGCTGCTTCTGGCGCGCGAGCCGGCCCGCAATCCACTGCGGCAGCGCGGCGCGCGCCAGCGGCTGCGCCTCGACGACGGCACCCTTCGATTCGAAGGCGGTGAACCAGCCCGCCTTCCACCAGTTGCTGCCCTCGGGCCTGGGCATGCTCATCATGAGCAGCATGTCGGGATTGGGCCTGGCGAGGCAGGCCTCGATGGCCTGCGCGCCGCCGGCGGGCACGCGGCCCGAGGCGAGGCGAAGCTCGACCAGCTTGCGCTCGCCGAACAGCGACTGGCTGGCGCCGGCATGCGCGAGCGCGCCCCAGTCGAAGCCCTTCTCGGCGAACATCACCTCGCGTTCGGCGAAGCCCTTTCTCCTGGCCGCGGCGCGGATGGCGTCGGCCGCCTCCAGCGCGAGCAGCGGCTCGTCGCCGTGGATCAGGTAGGCCGGCGCGAGCGTCTTCTGGAGCTGGGCGCCGAGTTGCTCTGCCCGCAGGCGCATCGAGCGCTACTGCGCCTTCGGGCGCTGCGCGGCGGCGAGGCGCCGCATGACCAGCTGCACCATGTCGAACTGCATGTCACGGTACAGAATCTGCTCCTCGGTCTCCTTGGCGAGGATCTGGGCGTCGTTGAAGGTGACGTCGCGCGTCAGCTCGATGGTGTTGGCCGGCAGGAACTCGCCGCCCTTGCCGTCGTGCAGCCGGAAGCCGACGCGGTAGCGCAGCTGGAACTCGCGCACCCGCCCGGTGCCGGTGAGCGACAGGATGTGCTTCTCGCGCACCTCCTGGAGGAACTGCAACACCGCTTCCGCGGATTTGACGTCATCCACCACGCGGGTGCGGGTCCCGGACTGGATGTTGCGCTTGATGTCCAGCGCCACGCCCGAGGTGGCCCCGGGCACGAAGACGGTCTCGAACGGCAGGTCGGCGGCGCCGCGCAGCTGGAAGCCGCAGCCGGAGAGCGCGAGAGCGAGCACGACGGCGAGCGCGCGCATCAGAGGACCAGGTTCACCAGGCGGCCGGGGACCACGATCACCTTGCGGACCGCCTGTCCGGCGACGTACTTCTGCATGCTCTGGACTGCGCTCACCTCGATCGCCTTTCGGTCGGCCGACTTCGGCACCCGGACGATGCCGCGGGTCTTGCCGTTCACCTGCACCACGTACTCGATCTCGTCCTGCTCCAGCGCCGCCGGGTCCGGTTCCGGCCAGGGCGCCTGCATGATGTCCGGGCCGAAGCCCAGCGCGGTCCACAGATGATGGCACACGTGCGGGGTGATGGGCGAGAGCAGCCGCAGCAGGATGGAGAAGCCCTCGGCCGCCGCCGGGTTGGCCGGGTCGGGCAGCCGGTCGAGCGCGTTCAGGATCTTCATGCAGGCCGAGGCCACGGTGTTGAACTGGTGGCGCTGCATGTCGTAGTTGGCCTGCTTCAGGATCGAGTGGACTTCGTGCCGGGCGGCGCGATCCGCTTGCCCCGACTGCGGCCTCCGGCCGGAGTACTTCAGGGCGTAGGCCCAGAGGCGCCGCAGGAAGCGGTACGAGCCCTCGACCCCCTCGTCGCTCCACTCCAGGGTGTGGGTGGGAGGCGAGGCGAAGATGATGAAGAAGCGCGCGGTGTCGGCGCCGTACTTCTCGATCAGGGCCTGCGGGTCGACGCCGTTGTTCTTCGACTTCGACATGGTGCCGATGCCGCCGTAGGTCACCTCGGCGCCGTCGGAACGCCGCCTGGCGGCGGTGATGCGGCCCCTCGCATCGCGCTCGACGTCCACTTCGGACGGGTGCACCCACTCGCGCCGGCCCTCGCGGTTGTCCAGGTGGTACGACTCTGCGAGCACCATGCCCTGGGTGAGCAGGTTGGTGAAGGGCTCGGCGATGTCCGGGATCAGCCCTTCGTCGCGCATCGCGCGCTGGAAGAAGCGCGAGTACAGCAGGTGCAGGATGGCGTGCTCGATGCCGCCGATGTACTGGTCCACCGCCATCCAGTAGCGCGCGCGTTCGTCCACCATCGCGTCCGTCGAGCCCGCGCTGGCGAAGCGCGCGAAGTACCAGGACGAATCCACGAAGGTGTCCATGGTGTCGGTCTCGCGCCTGGCCGGCCGGCCGCAGGACGGGCACTTGCACTCGTAGAACGAGGGCAGCTTCGCCAGCGGGTTGCCGGTGCCGTCGGGCACCAGGTTGTCCGGCAGCACCACGGGAAGCTCGGCATCCGGCACCGGCACGTCGCCGCAGGCCGGGCAGTGGATGATCGGGATCGGGCAGCCCCAGTAGCGCTGGCGCGAGATGCCCCAGTCGCGCAGGCGCCACTGCACCTGCTTCTCGCCCAGCCCCTTCGCCTGCAGGTCCGCGGCAATGGCGTCCACCGCCTGCTGGAAATCCAGGCCGTCGTACTTGCCGGAGTTCATGCAGGTGCCGTGCTCCGCATAAGCAGGATTCCAAGGCAAAGGCACTCCGTCCCCCGCAGGATGGCGGATGACGCAGGGGATGGCGAGGCCGTATTTGTGCGCGAAGGCGTAGTCGCGCTCGTCGTGCGCCGGCACGCCCATCACCGCGCCCTCGCCGTAGCCCATCAGCACGTAGTTGCCGACCCAGACCTCGAGCTTCGCGCCCGTCAGGGGATGGGTGACGAAGATGCCGGTGGGCATGCCCTTCTTCTCGATCTGCGCGAGCTCGGCCTCCATCACCGCGCCGTGCTTGCATTCCTCGACGAACGCGGCCAGCTCCGGATTGGTCTTCGCCGCATGGGTCGCGATCGGGTGCTCGGCGGCCACGGCGCAGAAGGTGGCGCCCATCAGCGTGTCGGCGCGGGTGGTGAACACCCACAGCGTGCGCTTCTCGCCCGCGAGCTCGTAGGGAAAGCCGATTTTCACGCCCTCGGAGCGGCCGATCCAGTTCTTCTGCATCAGCTTCACCTGCTCGGGCCAGCCCGGCAGCCCGTCCAGCGCCGAGAGCAATTCCTCGGCGTAGGCGGTGATGCGGAAGAAGTACATCGGGATCTCGCGCTTCTCCACCACCGCGCCAGTGCGCCAGCCGCGGCCCTCGATCACCTGCTCATTCGCGAGCACGGTCTGGTCCACCGGGTCCCAGTTCACCACGCCGGTCTTCTTGTAGGCGAGGCCCTTCCTGAACAGGCGCGTGAACAGCCACTGGTTCCACTTGTAGTAGCTCGCGTCGCAGGTGGCGAGTTCCCGCTCCCAGTCGAGAGCGAAGCCCAGCCCCTGCAGCTGCCGCTTCATGTACGCGATGTTGTCGCGCGTCCACTTCGCCGGCGGCACCTTGTTGGCCATTGCCGCGTTCTCCGCCGGCAGGCCGAAGGCGTCCCAGCCCATGGGCTGCAGCACGTTGAGGCCCTTCATGCGGTGGTGCCGCGTCAGCACGTCGCCGATGGTGTAGTTGCGCACATGCCCCATGTGCAGCTTGCCCGAGGGGTAGGGGAACATCGACAGGCAGTAGAACTTCTGCCGCGCCGGGTCCTCGACGGCGCGGAACGAGCCCTTCGCCGCCCAGAACGACTGGGCGGCGCGCTCGATGTCCGCTGGCTGGTACTGCTCCTGCATTGGCGTGGATGACATGATGGAAGGCGCGGATTATACGGGCGGGGGGATTTTTGCTACGGTACGGGACCACAGGAGGCCCCATGCTGATCAAGAGAATCGCCACAGCCCTCATCGCCGCGCTTTTTCCCTCGCTGGCCCTGGCCCAGGCCTGGCCCTCGAAGCCGGTGCGCATCGTCATCGCGTTTGCCCCGGGCGGGGCCACCGACGTCGCGGTGCGTTCCATCGCCGACCCGGTGTCGCAGGCCATCGGCCAGCCGGTGGTGATCGAGAACCGGCCGGGCGCCTCCGGCTCGGTGGCCGCCGAGGCGGTGATCCGCGCCGGCGCCGACGGCTACACGTTCCTTGCATCCGCCGACTCGCTGGCCTCGACGCCGCACCTGTTCAAGCTCAACTTCGATCCGCTCAAGGATCTCGCGCCGGTGGTCCAGCTCACGCTGCAGCCGGTGGTGCTGGCGGTGCACCCGTCGCTCGGCGTGGGCAACCTCAAGGAGCTGATCGAGGCGCTGAAGAAGGCGCCCAACACGAGCTACGCCACCTCCGGCGCCGGAACGCAGCAGCACTTCACGGCGGAATGGTTCGCGAAGACGGTTGGCGTGACGCTCAACCACGTGCCTTACAAGGGCGGCGGCCAGGCCATCACGGACCTGGTGGGCGGGCAGGTGAAGGTCGGGTCGCTGGGCTCCACGCCGGTGATTCCGCACCACAAGGCGGGCAAGCTGAAAATCCTGGCCCAGTCCAACGCCAGGCGCGCGCCATCTCTGCCCGACGTGCCGACCTATCGCGAGCAGGGCGTGGACCTGGAGATGGACCAGTGGCTGGCGGTGTTCGCGCCCGCCGGCACGCCGCGCGAGGCCGTCATGCGCATGAACGCGGAGATCGTGAAGGCGCTCGCCATGCCTGCGATCCGCGATCGCTACGCCACCGCGGCGCTGGAGCCCGTGGGCGGCAGTCCGGAGCAGCTGGGCGCGGTCCTCAAGCGCGACTACGAGAAGTTCGGCCGCTTGACGAAGGAACTGAGGCTGCGCGTCGATTGAGCCGTGTGACGAGGATGCGGGCGCGGTAAAATCCCGGCGCCTTGTCGCTGCACCTCGAACACCTCAACCCGGAACAGCTCGCCGCCGTCACCGCCGGGGACGAGCACATGCTCGTGCTCGCCGGCGCCGGCAGCGGCAAGACGCGCGTGCTCACC
>JALHLN010000168.1 GCA_022844545.1 Burkholderiales bacterium
TGATCACCGCGGTGATGACGATCGCGACCACGATGATCGACACCGGGTAGAACAGCGCCGACTTGATCTTGGACTTGATGGCGAGGGTCTTTTCCTTGTAGATCGCGAGGCGGTCCAGCAGCGTCTCGAGAATGCCGGCCTGCTCCCCGGCGTGGACCAGGTTGCAGTAGAGGGCGTCGAAGTGCAGCGGGTACTTGCGGAACGCCTGCGCGAGGGACGACCCGGTCTCGACCTCGGTCTTGATGTCCCCCAGCAGCTTGGCCACAGCGGGGTTGGTGGCGCCCTTGCCGACGATGTCGAAGGCCTGCAGCAGGGGCACGCCCGCCTTCATCATGGTGGCCATCTGGCGCGTGAACAGCGCGACGTCCTTCTCGCCCACCGAGCCGCCGCTGCTGACCCGCTGCTTCTTCACCTTGGAGACGGTGATGCCCTGGCGGCGCAACGTCGCCTGCACCACGTTCTCGCCGGCGGCGCGGACTTCGCCGCGCACCACCTTGCCGGCCTTGTCCTTGCCTTCCCAGGTGAAGGTGAACTCTTTGGGTTTTGCCGCCGCCGCTGCCGCTGTCGCCATGGTCTAGGACTCCCCTGGGTCGTACGCCCCCGTGCCGGATTCTATCCGGCAGCTTGCGATAATGCCTTCCGGCCAAGTTTTTGTAAAGCCTGAGGAATTCGCTCTAACGCCATGACGTGTCGTGGAATTAGTTGGCATTTCAGGCGGCCTGGCCGGGCTCCGGCAGCGCCTCCTCGCGCGGCCGGAAGAGGCGCACCGTCTTCACCGACCGGCCCTGGGCGTGGACGATCTCCATCGGCACGCCGGCGATCTTCATCGACACGTCGGCCTCCGGGATGTCCTGCAGGTGCTCGAGGATCAGGCCGTTGAGCGTCTTCGGCCCGTCGGTGGGCAGCTCCAGCCCGAGCGCCCGGTTCACTTCGCGCACCGGGGTGCTGCCCTCGGCTGCGGCGACGCCGTCGGCGTCCCAGGCCAGCGCCTGCGCCGCGCCAGGCAGCGACTTGGTGACCTTGCCGACGATCTCCCCGACGATGTCCTCCAGTCCCGCGAGGCCCATCAGCTCGCCGTACTCGTCCACCACCATCGCGATGCGCTCATGGTTCTCCTGGAAGTACTGCAACTGCGTGATCAGCGACGTGCTCGCCGGGACGTAGTAGGGCTCGTCGAGCAGGCCCTCGAGCGCCGGCTTGTCGAGCGACCCGGAGGCGAGCAGCCCCAGCACCCGGCGCATCTGCAGTACGCCCGCGATCTCATCTCCGCCGTCGTCGCCGCCGCGGCCGCGGTAGACGGGGATGTAGCGCCGGTGTGAGGTCGTGAGTTGGCGGGAGATGGTCTCGATGTCGTCGTCCAGGCGGATGGCCTCGATGCGGGCGCGGGGCACCATCACGTCCTGGACGGTGATCTCCTGGATGTCGAACAGGTTGAGCAGCATCGAGACGTGCTTCTTCGGCATGAAGCTGGAGGACTCCAGGACCAGGGTGCGGATCTCCCCCGGCGAGAGTTTCTGCGCCTCGGGGTCGGCGTTCGGATTGATGCGCAGCGCCCACAGCAGCGGCCGCACGAAGAGGTTGACGAACCATACGGCGGGCTGCAGCAGGCGCTGCACGGGCCCGATCAGGTAGGACAGCGGCAGCGCGATGCGCTCGGGGTGCGAGGCGCCGATCACCTTCGGGGTGATCTCGGAGAACACGATGAGCAGGAAGGCGATGCCGACCGTGCTGACCGCGTAGGCGAGCTTGCCCTCGCCGAACAGGCGCACCGCGATGACGCCGGCCAGGGTGGCCGCCGCCGCGTTGACCAGGTTGTTGCCGATCAGGATCGAGCCGAGCAGCCGGTCGGTGTGCTTGAGCAGGCCGGCGACGCGTTCCGCCGCCCCGCTGCCCTGGGCGATCATGTGCTTCAACCGGTAGCGGTTGATCGCCATCAGGCTGGTTTCCGAGATCGAGAAGAATGCCGAGCACACCAGCAGCAGCACCAGGATCGCGAACAGCCACTCCAGGGAAACGTCGTACATGCCGGCGCCTCAGCTTCGCTGCAGAACGACTTCGAGCACGAAGCGGCTGCCGACGTAGGCGAGCAGCAGCATGGCGAAGCCGGCCAGCGTCCAGCGCAGCGCGGTGCGGCCGCGCCAGCCGCGCAGCCAGCGCCCCGCCAGCAACGCGGCGAAGGTGGCCCAGGACAGGATCGCGAACAGCGTCTTGTGGTCCAGCCGCAGCGCGCTGCCGAACAGGGTCTCGGAATACAGCGCGCCGGTGGCGAGCGTCAGCGTGAGCAGCACGAAGGCGATGCCGATGAGGCGGAACAGCAGCCGCTCGAGCGTGAGCAGCGGCGGCAGGTTGAGCATGCGGCCGCGCTTCTGGTGCAGGTGCCGCTCGGCCAGCGCCATCAGCACCGCGTGCAGCGCCGCGATGGTGAACACGCTGTAGGCCGCCATCGCCAGCACGATGTGGACCCGGAACTCGGGCGAGGCCGGCAGGCCCCTGCTCGCCAGGCCCGGGAACAGCGCCGGCAGCGGCGCCGCCACCGCCGCCAGCGGCAGCAGCAAGGGCTCCACGCCGTCCAGGCGCAGGAACAGGCTCTCCACCCAGTAGATCGCGACGCCCAGGCACAGCATCACCGACAGCGCCTGGGCGAAGCCGAAGCGCAGCTCCGGGGCGAAGAACAGGTCCGCCGACAGCAGCCAGGCGTGCAACGCAAGCGGCACCAGAACCGCCAGGCGCTCGGCAAGGGACAGGCCTTCGGCGGCGGGCGCGGCGCGCCAGCGCGTGTTCCAGAACCAGAGCGCGAGCCCGGCATAGCCGGCGCTGACGAGGAAATGGACTGCGGGGCCGTGCATTAGAATGGGGGACACCTGATGGCGGACGCCTCGAAGTCCAGTTTATCACCCCATGCTCGATAACCTCAGCTCACGCCTCGC
The DNA here is from genome assembly GCA_022844545.1 of Burkholderiales bacterium. Lineage (GTDB taxonomy): Bacteria > Pseudomonadota > Gammaproteobacteria > Burkholderiales > SG8-39 > RBG-16-66-20. The sequence continues at coordinate 2,928 of JALHLN010000168.1, forward strand.
GAAGATCGTCAAGACGATCCGCGGCGAGGCGCGCCTCACCGAGGCCAATATCCAGGAGAGCCTGCGCGAAGTGCGCGTCGCGCTGCTCGAGGCGGACGTCGCGCTGCCGGTGGTGAAGGACTTCATCGCCGCGGTGCGCGAGAAGGCGCTGGGCCAGGAGGTGGTGGGCAGCCTCTCGCCGGGGCAGGCGCTGGTGGGCGTGGTGCACCGGGAACTCGCGCGGCTGATGGGCGGGGAGAACGCGGCGCTCGCGCTCGCGGTCGAGCCCCCGGCTGTGATCCTGATGGCCGGCCTGCAGGGCTCGGGCAAGACCACCACGACGGGCAAGCTCGCGCTGTACCTGCGCGAGCAGAAGAAGAAGGTCCTCGTCGTCTCCTGCGACGTCTACCGCCCGGCGGCGATCGAGCAGCTGAAGACCGTGGCGGCGCAGGCGGGGGTGGATTTCCTGCCCTCGCTGGCCGGAGACAAGCCGGCGGACATCGCGCGCGGAGCGCTCGAGCATGCGCGGCTGCGCTATTACGACGTGCTGATCGTGGATACCGCCGGCCGCCTTGCGGTGGACGAGGCGATGATGCGGGAGATCGCCGAACTGCACGCGGTACTGAATCCGGCGGAGACGCTGTTCGTCGCCGATTCGATGCAGGGCCAGGACGCGGTGCGGGTGGCGAAGGCCTTCGCCGACGTGCTGCCGCTCACCGGCATCGTGCTCACCAAGCTCGATGGCGACGCGCGCGGCGGCGCCGCGCTCTCGGTGCGCCAGGTCACCGGCAAGCCGATCAAGTTCGCCGGCGTGGGCGAGAAGCTCTCGGGCCTGGAGGCCTTCCATCCCGAGCGCATGGCCTCGCGCGTGCTCGGCATGGGCGACATCCTGTCGCTGGTGGAGGAGGCGCACAAGCAGGTGGACGTCGAGCAGGCCAAGGCGCTCGCCGACAAGGTGAGGAAGGGCAAGGGCTTCGACCTCGAGGACTTCAAGGGCCAGATCCAGCAGATGAAGAAGATGGGCGGCCTGTCGGCCTTCGCCGACAAGCTGCCGGCGCAGCTGATGGGTCAGATCAATCCGGCGCAGCTGCAGGACGACGGCCAGTTCCGCCGCATCGAGGGCATCATCAACTCGATGACGCCGAAGGAGCGCGCCCATCCCGACCTGATCAAGGCCTCGCGCAAGCGGCGCATCGCCGCGGGCGCCGGGGTCCCGGTGCAGGAGGTGAACCGGCTGCTCAAGCAGTTCGAGCAGATGCAGCAGATGATGAAGATGATGAAGGGCGGCAACCTCGGGCGGATGATGCGCAACATGAAGGGCATGCTGCCGGGGATGCGCTAGCGGACCGGACGGATCAGCGCCGCGGCAGGGCGATCTCCTTCGCCGCCTCCATGCCCTCGGGAGTGAGTTGCCAGATTCCCCTGGGCGAAGTCCGGCTGATCAACCCCCTTTCCTTCAGCGCGTTCCGTGCCCAGGTGATGGTGTTCTCCGCCTTGGTTTCGCCCGTGGCCACCAGTTCCTGGTCCGCCGCGCCGATATGCCGGTCCTGCATCATCCGTTTCACGACTTCGTGCGTCGCATCGCGCTTGTGCGCCCGGCCCCCGGGTTGCCTCAGGAGTGCCCAGAGCAAGTACTTCTCGTAGACCGGCTGTGGCGTCAGCCCGACCGCCACCGGTTCGGAGGGCGGGCCGGAGGCCTGCGGCCGTGCCGGCTGCCCGGGGTCGGTTCTCTGGGGCAGGATGCCCCTGTCCTCCAACAGGCGGCGGATCACCGAGCTGGGGGAATCGACGAACGGCCTGGCGAGCTTCTGCAGGCCTTCGAAGACCTCCGGATCGACTCTGATCGTGGGCATGGGGGAGATCCTAAGATAAATGACACAAAGTAACAAGTAATGAAACTACTACTTTACTTTTAACCGGCGCTTCGCGCCTGCGAAGCGGGATAGGCGTGTACAATCCGCTCCCTTTCGCAGTCTCAGGGGTTCAAATGGTTGTGATCCGACTGGCGCGCGGCGGCGCCAACAAGCGTCCCTTCTTCCACCTGGTGGTGGCCGATTCCCGGCGCGCCGCTTCGGGCAAGTTCCTGGAGCGCGTGGGCTTCTACGACCCGAAGGCGCCCGAGGGCCGCGAGTCGCTGCGCATCGATGTCGAGCGCGTGAAGCACTGGGAAGGCAAGGGCGCCAAGTGTTCCTCGACGGTGGAGCGCCTGGTGAAGCAGTTTGGCAAGTCCAAGAAAGCCGCCTAGTCCACCCCCGAACCTGGTGGAGATGGGCCGGGTTGCCGGCCCGTACGGGTTGCTCGGCTGGATCAAGGTGTTCCAGCCGGTCGAGGCGCTCCGGTCCTGCAGGAACTGGTGGATCGACGGCGTCGAATACCGTGTCCTGGAGGCGAAGGCACATTCCGGCACGCTGCTGGCGAAGCTGGCCGGGCTCGGAGACCGCGACGCGGCGCTCCGGCTGAAGGGCAGGACAGTGGCGGTGGCGCGTGACGCGCTGCCGGAACCGGAAGCCGGTTACTACTACCACGCCGACCTGGTCGGGATGGAAGTGGTGAACACGAAGGGCGAGGTGCTCGGGACGGTGCAGGCGATGTCCGCCTACGGCGCGCACGACGTGATGGAAGTGGCGCAGGCGCCGGACGCGCCGCCGCGGGCAAGGCGCCTGTTGCCCTGGGTGGCGGCGGTGGTGCGCAACGTGGATCCGGCCGCGAGGCGCATCGAAGTGGAGTGGGAGGCGGACTGGTGATCCGGTTTGACGTGATCACGCTGTTTCCCGAGATGTTCGCGGCGCTGACGCAGGGCGGCATCGCCGGACGGGCGCTGCAGGCGGGGTTGTGGCGGTTGCAGGCGTGGAATCCGAGGGATTTCACCACCGACAACTACCGCACCATAGACGACCGCCCCTACGGCGGCGGGCCCGGGATGGTGATGCTGGCCGAGCCGCTGGAGAGGGCGCTGGATGCAGTGAAGCAGGCGGGCGGAGGCAAGGTGATCTACCTCTCGCCGCAGGGACGCAGGCTCGATCACGCGAAGGTGATGGAGCTGGCGGGCAGGGAGGCGGTCACGCTGCTGTGCGGCCGCTACGAAGGGGTGGACGAGCGCCTGGTGCGGCGCCGGACGGACGAAGAGCTGTCGCTGGGCGATTTCGTGCTCTCGGGCGGGGAGCTGGCGGCGATGGCGGTGATGGACGCGGTGGTGCGGCAGCTGCCCGGTGCGCTGGGCGACGGCCAGTCGGCGGTGGAGGAGTCGTTCGCGACCGGCCTGCTGGATTGCCCGCAGTACACGCGGCCGGAGGTCTATGCAGGCGAGAAGGTGCCGGAGGTCCTGATGACCGGGCACCACGAGAACATCCGGCGCTGGCGGTTGAAGCAGGCGCTGGGCAGGACCTGGCTCAGGCGCCCGGACCTGCTGCAGTCGAGGAAGCTGGGCCCGGAAGAAGCGAGGCTGCTGGAAGAGTTCCAGCGCGAAGAACGTGGCGAACGTGTTGAACGTGGAGAAAGCGGAACATGAACCTGATACAGACGCTCGAGAACGAAGAACTGAAGCGCATCGGCCGCCAGGTCCCGGACTTTTCCCCCGGCGACACGCTGGTGGTGCGCGTCAACGTGGTCGAGGGCGACAAGAAGCGCGAGCAGGCCTTCGAGGGCGTGGTGATCGCGAAGAAGAACCGCGGCCTGCGCTCCTCCTTCATCGTGCGCAAGATCTCCTCCGGCGAGGGCGTCGAGCGCACCTTCCAGACCTACTCGCCGCTGATCGCCTCGATCGAGGTGAAGCGAAAGGGCAGCGTGCGCCGCGCCAAGCTCTACTACCTGCGCGAGCGCTCGGGCAAGAGCGCCCGGATCCGCGAGAAGCTGGGCGAGCGGGCCGAGGCCGGTGCCGCCGAGGAGTA
>JALHLN010000169.1 GCA_022844545.1 Burkholderiales bacterium
CGCTGAACAGGGCTATCCGCTGGACATCGCGGGCTGGAACGGCATCCATGGCCCGGCGGGCACGCCCCGGGCGATCGTTGAGCGCATGAGCGCGGAGATCAACAAGATCATCCAGACCCAGGAGGGCCGCGAGCAGATGCTCAAGTTCGGCCTGCTCGCCACCGGCACCACGCCGGAGGAACTGGCCGAGGTGATCCGGCGCGACACGCCGCGCTGGGGCGAGGTGATCCGCAAAGGCGGCATCAAGGCGCAATAGTCCGCAGGTTTGCTGCGGGGCAATAGCCCGCGCCGGGTGGCGAGTTCCTGTAATCTCGAATCGAGATGGAACTCGATCCCCGCAGCCTGATCGTCGCCAGCGTCATGAGCGCTGCGTTGATGGGCCTGGTATCGGTCGCCTTCGCTCACCTGCGGGGCGAGGACCGCATCATCGGCACCTGGGGACGCGCGATGCTGGTGCTCGCCGCGGGCCTGCTCGCACTTGCCTTGCGCGGCGCCGTTGCGGACTGGATCTCGATCGCGCTCGCCAACAGCGCCATCGTCGCCGCGCTGGTGATCGCGATGCATGCCCTGCGCGCCTTCCTCGGCCAGCGTCCCCGGGACGCGCTTGGCTGGGGCCTGACCGCGGGGTTGTTCGTCTTCCTGCTGGTGTACTCGGAAATCCGCCCGCACTACCTGCCGCGGATCCTCGCGGTGTCGGCCGCGCTGATCCTGATCGCGGTGCGCGGTGCGCTGCTGCTGCGGCGGCACGCGCCCGCGGAGTGCCGCCATTCGGCGCGCTTCACCGAGTTCATCTTCTGGGGCGTCGCGGCCATGACCGCGGCACGCGTCGTCGGGGTGCTGCTGGCGGAGGTCCAGGATCCGATGGCCTCCAACCTGCTCAATACGGCGACCTTCCTGTTCTACGCCGGCTTCATCCTCGTCACGACGCTCGGCGTGATGTGGATGGAAATCGAGACGCTGCAGGCCGGCCTGGTGCGTGCGGCGCGCATCGACTCGCTCACCGGGCTGAACAACCGCGGCACCTTCCTCCAAGAGTTCGCGCGCGAGGAGGCGCGCGCGGCGCGCGGCGGTCCTGCGTTCAGCCTCGCGGTCTTCGACCTCGACCGCTTCAAGCAGGTCAACGACCGCTACGGCCACCCGGCCGGCGACCAGGTGCTGCGCGCCTTCGCCGACGTGCTGCGCGCGACCATCCGGCCCTACGACGTCGTCGGCCGCTACGGCGGCGAGGAGTTCGCGCTGCTGATGCCGCAGACCGGCAAGGAGACCGCGACCCGGATCGCCGAGCGGGTGCGGCATGAACTGGAGGGCCGCGGCGTGACGGTGGCGGCCAAGCGCATCGAGGTCACTGTCAGCGCCGGCGTGGCGAGCTACGGGGTGGACGGCGCCGACTGGGACGCGCTGCTGTCGGCCGCGGACAACGCGCTGTACGTCGCCAAGAAGGCGGGGCGCAACCGCGTGCAGCCGGCGGGGGTAAAATCGCCCGCATGAAACGCCTCCTTTGCCTGCTCGCCCTCGCGATGCCGCTGGCCTGCGCCGCCGCGCCCATGACCAATGACGATGTCATCAAGCTGGTGAAGGGCGGCCTGGGCGAGGCTACCGTGCTCCAGGCCATCGACGGCGCCGAGCCCGGCTTCGACACCAGCCCCGATGGCCTGGTGAAACTGAAGCAGGGCGGGGTCAGCGACGCGGTGATCCAGCGCATCCTGGCGAAGCGGGGCGGCGCCCCTGTCGCCGCGCCCGCGCCCGCGGCGGCCGCCGTCTGCAGCGAGTGCGGCACCGTCACCGGCATTCGCGAGATCGAGAAGCCGAGGAAAGTCGGCGCCGGCACGGCGGCGGGCGCGGCGATCGGCGGGCTGCTCGGCTACGCAGTTGGCGGCCGCGGCAACCGCACCGCGGGAACCGTGGTCGGCGCGGCGGGCGGCGCGGTCGCCGGCAACGTCATCGAGAACCGGGCGCCCGAGGGCAGGACCTACGAGATCGGCGTGCGCTTCGACGATGGAAGCAGCCGCGTGTTCACGCAGGAAACGCATCCCGCGTGGCAGCAGGGTTCGCGCGTGAAGCTGGTCAACGGCGCGCTCGCGCCGTTTTAGAACGCGCAGCCTTCGCTACAGTCCCATGTAGGCCTGCCGCACGCGGTCGTCGTGCAGCAGGTCCGTGCCGCGGCCGCTCATGGCGACCACGCCGTTCTCCAGCACGTAAGCGTGGCTGGAGATCTTGAGCGACACCGCCACGTTCTGCTCCACCAGCAGAACGGTCATGCCTTTCGCGTTCAGGGAACGGATGGTGTGCAGGACTTCCTGCACGACCTTCGGCGCCAGGCCGAGCGAGGGCTCGTCGAACATGATGAACTCCGGGTTGCCCATCAGGCAGCGGCCGATGGCGAGCATCTGCTGCTCGCCGCCCGACAGCGTCCCGGCGAGCTGGGCGCGGCGTTCCTCCAGGCGCGGGAACATGGCATAGACCTCGCGCAGCTTGGCCTTCGCCCCGGCGCGCGCGCGCGGCACGAGGCCGCCCATCTCCAGGTTCTCCTCCACCGTGAGCGAGGGGAAGACCTGGCGGCCCTCCGCGACCTGGCCAATGCCGAGATTGCATACCGCGTGCGATTCCAGCGCCTGGATCTCGGCGCCGTTGAAGCGGATCCGCCCCGCGCGGCAGCGCTCGATGCCCGCGATGGTCCGGATCAGCGAGGACTTGCCGGCGCCGTTGGCGCCGACGATGGCGACGATCTCGCCCCGCGGCACCTCCAGCGTGACGCCAGCGAGCGCCTGCGCGTCGCCGTAGTACAGGTCCAGGCCCTCGACCTCGAGCAGCGCGCTCATACCTCGGTTTCCTCGCCGAGGTAGCTCTCCAGCACCGCCGGGTCGCGCACCACTTCCTCCGGCGTGCCGCGCGAGATCACCTCGCCGTGGTGCAGCACCACGATGCGCTGCGCGAGCGCCATCACGGCGCGCATGACGTGCTCGATGAGCAGGATGGTGATGCCCTCGGCGCGGTTGAGTTCCCGGAACACCGCCACCATCTGGTCGCACTCGGTGGGGCGCAGCCCGGCCATGACTTCGTCGAGGAGGAGCAGGCGCGGCTGCGTGGCGAGCGCCCGCGCCACCTCGAGGCGCTTGCGGTCGGGCAGGGTCAGCGCAGACGCTGGAAGGTCCCGCTTCGGCCCGAGTCCCAGCTTTTCCACGATCCCTTCGGCGAGCTTTTTCGCCGAAGGGACATCGTTTGACCTTAGCAGCGCCCCGACGATCACGTTGTCCAGCACCGTCAGCCCAACGAACGGCTTCACGATCTGGAACGTGCGCCCGACGCCCGCGGCGCAGACCTGGTCAGGGCGCCAGCCGTCGATGCGCCGTCCGTCCAGCCGGACCTCGCCCGCATCCGGCGCGAAGACCCCGGCGATCATGTTGAAGCAGGTGGTCTTGCCCGCGCCGTTGGGGCCGATCAGGCCGACGATGCCGCCCGCGGGCACCTCGAAGCTGGCGCCCTGCACCGCGCGCAGCCCGCGGAAGCTCTTCGAGATCGCCGCGACATCCAGGCGCGCGCTCATCTCAGTGTCCGCCGCGGCCGCCGGCGCCGCGCTCCAGGCCCAGGCGCCGTGCAAGCGGCGGCCAGACCCCGTGCGGCAGGAACATCACCACCAGCAGCAGGCAGATGCCGTAGAACACCTGCTTCACGCCCGGGACCTCGACGCCCAGCTGCAGCATCACCTCGCGCATGCCCTCGGCGAGACCCGTCAGCAGCAGCGCGCCGACCAGCGGCCCGACCAGCGTGCCGATGCCGCCGATGATGGGCCCCAGGATCAGCTCGATCGAGCGCGAGATGTGGAAGATCTGCTCGGGGAACAGGTTGTTGTAGTAGAACGCGAACACCACGCCCGCGAGCGAGGTCATCGCCGCGGAAATGACGACGGCTGCCATCTTGTAGCGGAATACGTTGACCCCCAGCGCCTGCGCGGCCTCGGGGCTCTCGCGGATTGCCTGCCAGTAATAGCCCATCCGGCTGCGCAGCAGCGCGTGGCAGGCGACGAAGGCGGCCACGCTCATGGCGAGCATCAGGTAGTAGAACATCCTGGGGCTGCCGCGCAGGTTCCACAGGTCGTTGGTGGCGTAGTTGGCCACGGGCAGGAAGAAGCCCGAGGAGCCCTGCACCCAGGAGAAATGATCGAAGCCGATGCGCGCGAACTCGGCGAAGGCGATGGTCAGGATCGCGAAGTAGACGCCGGCGACGCCGAAGCGAAAGGCAAGGAAACCCAGCACGGCGCCGGCGAGCATGGCAATGCCGACCGAGGCGCCCAGGCCGATCCACGGACTGATGCCGAAATGCACGTAGAGTGCCGCGGCGGCGTAGGCGCCCAGGCCCACGTACAGCGAATGCCCCAGCGACAGCTGCCCGGCGAAGCCCATCATGATGTTCCACGCCTGGCCGACGAAGGCGAAATACAGGATCAGGAAGCCCACCGAGAGCAGGTAGCCGCTGGCGAACGCTGGGAATGCGAGCAGCAGGAGGAGCAGCGCGCCGAGGGCGACGAGGCCCCGGCGCGGCACGCCTTCGAGCAGGCGCGCGATCACGTCTCCCGCCGCCCGAGAATGCCCTGCGGCCGGAACAGCAGCACCAGCACCAGCAGCGCGAAGGCGAACATGCTCTTGGCCGAGGGCGTGAACAGCACCCCGCCCAGCGCCTCGGTGACGCCGATCAGCAGCCCGCCCAGCAGGGCGCCCGGCATCGAGCCCAGGCCGCCGGTAATGACGATGACGAACGCGAGCAGCGTGTAGGCCGGCCCGATCGCCGGGGTGACGTCGCTCACCACCATCAGCATGGCGCCGGCGGCGCCGACGCAGGCCGAGCCGATGCCGAAAGTGAGCGCGTAGAGCCGCTTCACGTTCAGGCCCACCACCCGCGCGCCGTCATAGTTGTCGGCGCAGGCGCGGATCGCCTTGCCCAGCAGGGTGAAGCGGAAGAACGCGAACAGCGCCGCGGCGACCACCAGCGCCGCGCCCGCCGCGTAGACCTTGGAGGCGTCGATCACCAACGGCCCCAGCTTGAAGCTGTCGAAGGAGTAGCGGGTGCGGATACCCTGCGCATCCGGGCCGAACACGATCAGCTGCACGTTTACCAGGATGAGCGCGATCGCGACCAGCAGCATGAACTGGCTGTGCTCGGGGCGGTTGATGAAGGGATTGATCAGCCCGGCCTGCATCAGATAGCCCAGCGCGAACATGACCGCGGCCACCGGGACCAGCAGCACCAGGGGATCCAGCTTCAGCGCGTTGAACAGCACCAGGGTGAGGAACATCGCCAGGGTCATCATCTCGCCATGCGCGAAATTGACCACGCGCACGACGCCGAAGATGACCGACAGGCCTAGCGCCATCAGCCCGTAGACGAGACCCGTCAGCAGGCCGCTGGCGGCGACATTCAGGTAGATCTCGACCGGCATGGGCGGGCCTGGCGCCGCCCGCGGTCAGCGCTTGTCGTAGGCGGTCATCGGCAGCTCGGGCTTGGCGTTGGCGGCGCCCTTGGGCGCCACCACCACCAGCTTGCCGCCCCGGTTCTGGATCGCGGAGTTCCTCAGCTTGTCGTTCTGGCCCTTGGCGTCGAACTGGATCCCCGGCCCGGTGCTGACGTTGTCCTTGATGTTGGTGGCGCGGATGGCGTCCGCAAGCGCTTTGGGGTCGGCCGATCCCGCGCGTTTGAACGCGTCCGCGGCGACCAGCAGCGCCTCGAAGGTGTAGATATGGTTGGTGTTGAGGTTGATCTCGGGGAAGGCCTTGGTGTGCGCCGCCTCGAGCCGCTTCGCAAGCGGCTTGTTGGGGTCGTACCAGGGCACGAAGCTGATCGGGCCGTCGCCCAGCTTGGCCAGTGTCTTCAGGTACTGGTCCTCGTACCAGCCCGGGCCCATGCTGAGCACCGCGGCCGGGGTCCAGCGCTGCTTGACCAGTTCGCGCGTGATCAGGATGGCGTCGTTCAGGCGGCTCACCATGATGAGCGCTTCGGCGCCGCTCGCTCGCGCCTTGGCCACTTCCACCGACAGGTCGCGCGCCGCCGGGTCGTAGGCGATGGTCTGCAGCACCTTGTAGGGCATGGTGAACTTCGACATCACGCCGGTGAAGCCCTTCTGCATGGCGACGCCGAAGGTGTCGTTGACGTGCATGAACACCGCGGATTTTGGCGACACGCCGGTGGCCTGGAACACCTCCAGCTGGTTGGCGAAAGCGTCGCCCAGGATCATGGGCGCGGTCGGGAAGTTGCGGAACACGAACTTGTAGCCCTGCTCGGTGATCGGCGGGGCGGCGGCGATGTTGATCACGAAGGGGATGCCGCGCTGTTCGGCCACCTGCGCGATCGCGGTGGACTGGCCGGAGTCGAAGGCGCCCACCAGCAGTTGCGCGCCCTCGGAGATGAGGCGCTCGGCGCGGGAGCGGGCGACATCCACGTTCGACTCGGTGTCGCCGTTCATGATGTCCAGGCCGGGCAGGCCGAGGTCCCTCAGGATACCCACGCTCACATCGACCACGCGGTGGCAATCCTGGCCGATGCCGGCCTGCACGCCGGAGCGCGGCAGCAGGACGCCGACCTTGAGCCGCGCGCCCTGGGCGCGGGCGATGTTCAACGGGGACAGCGCGGTGACGGCTCCGGCCGCGGCGGCGGCCTTGGTGAACTGGCGACGATCCATGGGATTCCTCCTCCTCAGAAGTG
>JALHLN010000170.1 GCA_022844545.1 Burkholderiales bacterium
GCGCGGCCGCGCTCGCGGTAGCCGCGCTGCCGCCCTCGGCCGTGCGCGCCACCAAGGCGCTGATGCGCGCCCGCGTCGGCGGCCAGGTCGCCGCCGCGATGGCGGAGGAGGGCGCGGAGTTCCGCGCCCGCCTGCAATCGCCGGAGGCGAAGGAGGCGATGACCGCATTCTTCGAGAAGCGCAAGCCCGACTTTTCGCGGTTCTAGACCCGCCACCCAATGAAACTCCGGAACCTTGCCGCGGGATTCACGCTGGCCGGCATGTGCGGCGGCGCCGTCGCGGACCTGTACCTTTGGAAGGACCCCACCACCGGCACGGTGAAGATCTACAGCTACCCGCCGCCCTGGTACGGCAACGAGGCGCTCGAGAGGCGCGCGCCGAAGGTGGAGCGCATCCCGGAGCGCCAGCGCGCGCCGGCGGTGCGGCCCGAAGCCGCGCCGCTTGCCCTGCCGCCGCTGACGCCGCCGCCGGCGCAGCTGGGGCCGCTGGAGGCGCAGCGCAAGCGCCTGCTGGGCGAGATGGCGGCGATGCGGGAGCGCAAGGATCCCGGCCTGCCGCAGAGACTCCTGGTCTACCAGGACCTGGTGTCGCAGATGGACCGAATCGACCCCGCTGGCGCGGCCACGCGCAGCGCCGAGACCCGCGCGCTGATCGAGCGCACTCAGTGAGCGCGGGCATCCGCCATGAGTGGCGCGATTGCGGCGGCGTGCGGCTGCATTGCGCGGTGGCAGGGGAAACGCGGGGCAGCGGCGATCGCCTGATGCTGTTCCTGCACGGCTTTCCGGAGTTCTGGGCGGCCTGGCGCGGGCCGATGCAGCATTTCGCCGAGCGCGGCTGGCTGTGCGTGGCGCCGGACCTGCGCGGCTACAACCTGTCGGACAAGCCCGAGGGCGTCGAGCCCTACAAGACGAAGCCCCTGGTCGCCGACGTGCTGGCGCTGGCCGCGCACTACAGCCCGGTGCGCAAGTTCGTGCTGGTGGCGCACGACTGGGGCGGCGCGGTGGCCTGGGCGGTCGCGATTTCGAAACCCGAGCGGCTCGGGCGCCTGGTGATGATCAATTCGCCCCACCCCTACACGTTCTGGCGCGAGCTGCGCGACAACCCGGCGCAGCAAAAGGCGAGCGAGTACATGAACGTGTTCCGGTTGCCCAAGGCCGAGCGCCTGTTGTCGGAGAACGGCTACGCGCGCCTGCTTGCCGCGTTTGGCCACCTGCCCCAGGAATGGCGCGACGAACTTGTGCAGGCCTGGTCGCGCCCGGGCGCGCTCACCGGCGGGCTCAACTACTACCGCGCCTCGCCGCTGTATCCGCCGACCGCGGACGACCCGGGGCCGGCGAAAATCCAGCTCGAGCCGAAGGATTTCATGGTCCGGGTGCCCACCCTGGTGCTCTGGGGCGAGCGCGACAGCGCGCTCCTCGCCGGCTGCCTGGACGGGCTTGAGGCCTGCGTGCCGGACTTGAAGCTGGTCCGGGTGGCGGACGCCTCGCACTGGATCGTGCACGAGAAGCCGGAGCTCGTCTGCAGCGAAATCGCCGCCTTCGCCGGCGACGCCCGCAGTTAGAATCTTCGCAGGGAGGAATCATGGCCAAGACCGCAGTCAGCCTGCGCGAGCTGGAATCGCGCGTCGGGCAGGAGGTGGGCGTCTCGCCCTGGGTGGAGATGCCGCAGGAGCGGATCGATCTTTTCGCCAAGGCGACCGAGGATTTCCAGTGGATCCACGTCGACCCGGCGCGCGCCAAGGGCTCCCCCTTCGGCGGCACCATCGCGCACGGCTTCCTCACCCTGTCCATGCTGCCCAAGCTGTCGGAATCCACCTTCGAGTTCTCCGACCGCAAGATGGGCGTGAACTACGGCCTGAACAAGGTCAGATTCACCGCGCCGGTACCGGCGGGAGCGAGAATCCGCGGCCGATTCACGCTGGCCAGGTTCGAGAAGCTCGAGGGCAACGGCGTGCAGACGACCTGGTCCGTGGTCTTCGAGCGCGAGGGCGGCGACAAGCCGGTCTGCGTCGCCGAGGCCATCTCGCGGCACTACTTCTAGCCGTGGCGCAGCGCTGGAAGCGCCGGCCGCCGGGCTCGAACTGGGGCGAGTTCGGCCCCGACGACCAGCGCGGCCGCATGAACTGGGTGACGAAGGAGAAGGTGCTGCAGGGTGTCCGCGAAGTTAAGGAGGGCCTGACCTTCGTGCTCTCGCTGCCGCTCGACTTTCCCGGTGGCAACGTCCTCAACCCGCGGCGCCACCCGCCGCGCCTGGCCGCCACCGCGCGCAACGGCCGGCAGAACTTCGCCTACGAGGGACGGCTGGACGAGCCGCTGCACACCGACGTGTTCTGCGACGACGTGGTGCTGCTCACGCTGCAGTACTCCACGCAGTGGGATTCGTTCGCGCACGTGGGCAGCGTGTTCGACGCCGACGGCGACGGCAAGCCCGAGGCGGTGTTCTACAACGGCTTTGGCGCCGGGAAGGACATCGTCCCGGCGCCGGAGAACCCCGGGGCCGAGTCCTGGAACCGCTACGAGGGTTCGCGCGCCGGGGCGCTCGGCATCCAGAACCTCGCCGAGCACGGCGCGCAGGGCCGCGGCGTGATGATCGACCTGCACGCGCATTACGGCCGCAAGCGCCACGCGGTGGGCTACGACGACCTGATGCGGGTGATGGAGGCCGACAAGGTCGAGGTCGAGCGCGGCGACATCGTCTGCCTGCACACCGGCTTCGCCGAATTGCTGCTGGAGCTGAAGAAGAACCCCACGCCGGAGCTGCTGCACAACACCTGCACCGGCCTGGACGGCAAGGACGACCGGCTGCTGCAGTGGGTGACCGATTCGGGGCTCTCGGTGCTCGCCGCCGACAACTACGCGGTGGAGCTGTTCTCCATGACGCCGTGGAAGGCCACTTCGCACGCGGCGCTGCCGCTGCATGAGCATTGCCTGTTCAAGAACGGCATCCACCTGGGCGAGCTGTGGTATTTCACGCCGCTCGCCGCATGGCTGCGCGCGCGCGGGCGCAACCGCTTCCTCCTCACCGCCCCGCCGCTCAGGCTGCCGGGCGCCGTAGGTTCACCCGCAACCCCGGTGGCTACCGTATGAGCAAAGTCGCAATCATCACAGGATCGGCATCCGGCATCGGCGCCGCCACCACGCTCGAGCTGTCGCGCCGCGGCTGGTCGGTGCTGGTCAACTATTCCAAAAGCGAAGCCGAGGCCAGGGCGGTGGCCGCGAAGTGCGCGGACGCGCTCGTGGTCCAGGCCGACGTCGGCGAGGACGCGCAGTGCCGCAAGCTGGTCCAGGCCGCGCTGGACAAGTGGGGCCGCATCGACGCGCTGGTGAACAACGCCGGCACCACCAAGTTCGTCAAGCATGGCGACCTGGAAGGCCTGTCGGCGGACGATTTCCTGCGCATCTACCGCCTCAACGTCGTGGGCCCGTTCCAGATGACGCGCGCCTGCGCCGCCGCGCTCAGGGCCCAGAAAGGCGCGGTGGTGAACGTCTCCTCGGTGGCGGCGAAGCTGGGCACCGGATCGTCCATCGCGTACGCGGCCTCCAAGGCGGCGCTCAACTCCATGACCTTCTCGCTGGCGCGCGTGCTCGGCCCCGAGGTGCGGGTCAACGCGGTTTGCCCCGGCTATGTGGACACCCCCTGGCAGCACAATGCGCTCGGCAGGGAAGGCGCGGACAAGGCGGCGGCACATTATTCGGCAATGGTGCCGCTGAAGGATTTCGCCACGCCGGAGGATGTCGCCGGCACCATCGTCTGGCTGGTCGAGGGCGCGCGCCAGGTCACCGGCGAGACCATCTACGTCGACGGCGGCATGCACATCACGCCGCCCCGTTGAACGGGACCATGGACGCGAGCTTCGACTACATCGTGGTCGGGGCCGGCTCGGCCGGCTGCGTGCTCGCCAACCGCCTCAGCGCGGACGGCCGCTCCAAGGTGCTGGTTCTGGAAGCCGGCCCGCGCGACACCGATCCCTGGATCCACATCCCGCTGGGCTACGGCAAGCTGTTCAAGAAGCCCTCGGTCAACTGGAGCTATTACTCGGAGCCCGAGCCGCACCTGAACGGGCGGCAGATCTTCACCCCGCGCGGCAAGGTGCTGGGGGGATCGTCCTCGATCAACGGCCTGGTCTACACCCGCGGCCAGGCGGAGGACTTCGACGACTGGGAGACGCCGGGCTGGTCCCATGGCGAGCTGCTGCCCTACTTCAGGAAGTCCGAGGACCAGTCGGGCGCCGCGCTGCGCGGCGACTCGCTGCACGGCAGCGGCGGGCCGCTGTCGGTCTCGGACCAGAGCGAGCCGCACGAGCTGTGCGACGCCTTCATCGAGGCCGCGGTGCAGGCCGGGCACCCGCGCAACCCGGATTTCAACGGCGAGCGGCAGGAAGGCGCCGGCTACCAGCAGCTGACGACGAGGAACGGGCGGCGCTGCTCCACCGCGGTGGGCTACCTGCGCCCGGCGGAGAAGCGCGCGAACCTCACGGTGGTCACGGACGCGCTCAGCTCCAGGGTCCTGTTCGAAGGCCGCAAGGCGGTGGGCGTAGAGTACCTGGTTGGCGGCGAGAAACGCATTGCGCGGGTGACGCGCGAGATATTGCTCTCGGCGGGCGCCATCAACACGCCGCAGCTGCTGCAGCTCTCCGGCGTCGGGCCGGCGGCCCTGCTGGGCGAGCACGGCATCCCGGTGGTGCTCGACCAGCCCCATGTCGGCGAGCACCTGCAGGATCATTTCCAGGCGCGCATCGTGCTGAAGTGCACGCGGCCGATCACGGTCAACGACGACCTGCGGAGCCTCTGGCGCATGGCGCGGATGGGGCTGCGCTACGCGTTCCTGCGGAAAGGTCCGCTTTCGTTCAGCGCTGGCTACGCCGGTGGCTTCTGGCGCACGCGGCCGGAGCTGAAGCGCCCCGATGTGCAGACGCACTTCCTCACCTTCAGCACCGACCGCATGGGCGAGAAGCTGCATCCGTTCTCCGGCTTCACCGCCTCCATCTGCCAGTTGCGGCCGACCTCGCGCGGTTCGGTGCGCATCCGCTCGGCGGACCCCCGCGATCCGCCGGCGATCCGCTACAACTACCTGGATACCGAGCACGACCGGCGCACCATGTTGGACGGCATGCGGCTGCTGCGCCGGATCCTGGGGCAGCCGGCAATGAAGCCCTACATTGCCTCGGAGCACCTGCCGGGTGCGCAGGTGCAGTCGGACGAGGAGTGGCTCGGGTACTTCCGCGACACCGGCTCCACCATCTATCACCCGACCTGCACGGCGAAGATGGGCACCGGGGCGGACGCGGTGGTGGATTCGCAGTTGCGGGTGAAGGGGCTGGGCGGCCTGCGGGTGGTGGACGCCTCGGTGATGCCGGCGGTGGTTTCGGGAAACACCAACGCGGCGGTGATCGCGATCGCGGAAAAAGCTGCCGAGCTGATCCGCGCGCGCTCAATTACTCAGTGACTGAGTAAATTTGCTCAATCACTGAGTAAGTGCTAGTCTGCGGCGCCATGGCCTTCGAGCGCCCCGTCGTCGCCGAGCTGATCGCCGCCCTGAAGGGCCGCCGCCCGCCGCGCCTGCAGGTCCTGGTCGGCCCGCGCCAGGTGGGCAAGACCACGGCGGCGGCGCAGGTCGCGGCGCGCCTCGCCTGGCCGACGCACAGCGCATCGGCCGACGCGCCGATGCCCCAACCGCCGGAGTGGATCGAAACCCAGTGGCACCTGGCGCGTGCGGCCGCCGGCCGCCGCAGGGCGCTGCTGGTGCTGGACGAAATCCAGAAGGTGCGGGGCTGGAGCGAAGTGGTCAAGCGCCTCTGGGACGAGGAGGTGCGCACCGGCGGGCCGGTGCGGCCGCTGCTCCTGGGCTCTTCGGCGCTGCTGGTGCAAAAGGGTCTCACCGAAAGCCTGGCCGGGCGGTTCTACCTGCAGCGGTCGGGCCACTGGAGCTGGCCGGAGTGCCGCGAGGCGTTCGGCTGGTCGCTGGAGCGCTGGATCTACTTCGGCGGCTATCCCGGGGCGGCGCCGCTTGCGGGCGACGAGCCGGCCTGGAAGCGCTACGTCACCGACGCGCTCATCGAGACGGTGATCGCGCGCGACGTGCTGCAGATGCAGACGGTGACCAAGCCGGCGCTGCTGCGGCAGCTCTTCGCGCTGGCGGCCGCCTATCCTGCGCAGATCCTGTCGTACACCAAGATGCTCGGCCAGCTGCAGGACGCGGGCAATACCGTCACCCTGGCGGGCTATCTGCGCCTGCTCGAGACGGCCTTCCTCGCCAGCGGCCTGGAGCTGCATGCCCGAGGCCAGGTGCGGCAGCGCGCCAGCAGCCCCAAGCTCATCCTGTGGAACAACGCCCTGGTGAACGCGCCCTCGCTGCTCTCGTTCCGGCAGGCGCGGGCCGACGGCGCCTGGTGGGGGCGCCTGGTCGAGAACGCGGTCGGCGCGCATCTCGTGAGCGGCCTGCAGGGGCCGCAGTGGAGTGTGAACTACTGGCGCGCCAACGGTGACGAGGTGGATTTCGTCGTCGGCCACGGCGCGCGCACCTGGGCGATCGAGGTCAAGAGCGGGCGCGGCGGCAAGGCGCCCGGGTTCGCCGCGTTCCGCAAGCGCTATCCGCGCGCGGACACCTGGCTGATCGGGGAAGGCGGCGTGCCGCTGGA
>JALHLN010000171.1 GCA_022844545.1 Burkholderiales bacterium
GCGGCCATGAAGCGCAGCTCCAGCATGCCGCTCGCGCCGCCGCCGAAGGCCACCGCGCGCAGGCCGTTGCGCAGCACCTGCACCGGGATCGCCTGGTCCTTGTCGGTGACCAGCGTCACCTCGGCGACCATGGCGTGCACCCGGGTCACCTGCCCGAGCACGCCGGTCTCGTCCACCACCGGCGAGCCCAGCGCAAGGCCGTGCTGCGCGCCGCGGTCGATCACGATCTTCCTGGCGTACGGGTCGCGGCTGTTGTAGAGAATCTCGGCCGGCATGGACTGGACCGGCAGGCGCTCCGCGGCGCCGATCATGCGCCGCAGCTGCGCCGCCTCGGCCCGCGCCGCCGCCTCGCGCTGCGCCGACTGCGAGGCCTCCAGCAGCCGGGCGCGCAGTTCCGCGTTCTCCTCGTTCAACTGCGCCTGGCTGCCGAAATACACAGCGATGCGCTCGGCGAGCAGCACCGGCGCGGTCGCGACCACCTGCAGGGGGTACACCGCCAGGGCGAGCACGCTCCTCAGGCCCTCGGCATAGCGAAAGCGCGCATCCAGCACCAGCAGGGCGAAGGACAGCGAGGCGAAGAAGGCAAGGCGGACGAGGGGAGCCGGGCCGCGCTTGAAAAACGGTGGCGGCGAGTGCTCCATCTCAGGCCATCACGGCGTCATGCGGGGGATCATTCGCTGGTGAAGATCGGCCCGAAGTGCTCCATCTTCTCGAGCGCCTTGCCCGAGCCGCGCACCACGCAGGTGAGCGGGTCCTCGGCGACGATCACCGGCAGGCCGGTTTCTTCCATCAGCAGCCGGTCGAGGTCGCGCAGCAGCGCGCCCCCGCCTGTCAGCACCATGCCCTTGTCCGCGATGTCGGCGCCCAGCTCCGGCGGGGTCTGTTCGAGGGCGCTCTTCACCGCCGAGACGATCTGGTTCAGCGGCTCGGTGAGCGCCTCCAGGATCTCGTTGGAGGAAATGGTGAAGCTGCGCGGGATGCCCTCGGCGAGGTTGCGGCCTTTCACTTCCATCTCGCGCACTTCGCTGCCGGGGAACGCCGAGCCGATGGTCTTCTTCACCAGCTCCGCGGTGGTCTCGCCCACCAGCATGCCGTAGTTGCGGCGGATGTAGTTGATGATCGCTTCGTCGAACTTGTCGCCGCCGACGCGCACCGAGCCCTTGTGCACCGCGCCGCCCAGGGAGATCACGCCCACCTCGGTGGTGCCGCCGCCGACGTCCACCACCATCGAGCCGGTGGCTTCCGCCACGGGAAGGTCGGCGCCGATGGCCGCGGCCATCGGCTCCTCGATCAGGAACACCTGGCCCGCGCCGGCGCCGATGGCGGATTCGCGGATCGCGCGGCGCTCGACCTGCGTCGAGCCGCAGGGCACGCAGATGATGATGCGGGGCGAGGGCGAGAACAGCTTGTTGTCGTGCACCTTCTTGATGAAGTACTTCAGCATCTGCTCGGTGACGGTGAAGTTGGCGATGACGCCGTCCTTCATCGGGCGGATGGCGACGATGTTGCCCGGCGTCTTGCCGAGCATCATCTTCGCTTCCTTGCCCACGGCCTGGATGGACTTCTTCGCGTTCGGCCCGCTGTCCTCGCGGATCGCGACCACCGAGGGCTCATCGAGCACGATGCCCTTGCCGCGGACGTAGATCAGCGTGTTCGCCGTGCCGAGGTCGATCGCGAGGTCGTTGGAGAAATAACTGCGCAGAAATCCGAACATGTTCGTGACTTGGTCCTTTCCCGTGATGCCTTAACAATCGCGCCTAAGGCTGCGTCGCGGCACCCGAATCGCCCCCCGATCCGACCGGGTTCCCCTGTCGTCTATGATACCCTAACGGCGCCAGCGGGATGCCTCATTCCCGAGGGAAATCCGATCCGACGCGCCGCCCGCCACCCATGTCCCTGACGCTCGAGCAAGTCCAGCGCATCGCGCATCTGGCCCGCATCGCAGTCAGCCCGGAGGAGATCCATGGCGTGATGGAGCGCCTGAACCGCGTGCTGGTGCTGATCGACCAGTTGCAGGCGGTGGACACCACCGGCATCGAGCCCATGGCGCACGCGCTGGATGCCGAGACCGGCGTCGTCCAGCGGCGACGAGCCGACGCGGTCACGGAACCGGACCGGCGCGCGGTGTTCCAGGCATGTGCGCCGGCTGCGGAGGCCGGCCTCTACCTCGTGCCGAAAGTGATCGAGTAGGTGCTCAATTCCACGCTCACGGAACTGTCCGCGGCGCTCGCGGGCAGGCAGCTGTCCTCGGTCGAACTGACGAGCGCTTTCCTCAATAGAATCAAGGAGCTGAATCCGCGCCTGAATGCCTTCATCACGGTCGATGAGGGGCACAGCCTGGCCGAGGCGAAGGCCTCCGACGCGCGGCGGGCACAAGCCGCCGCCGGTCCGCTGGAGGGCATTCCGATCGCCCACAAGGACATCTTCTGCACCAGGGGCCTGCGTACCACCTGCGGCTCGCGGATGCTGGCGCAGTTCGACAGTCCCTACGACGCCCACGTCATCGAGCGCTTCGCGGCAGCGGGGGCGGTGATGCTGGGCAAGACGAACATGGATGAGTTCGCCATGGGCTCGTCCAACGAAACCTCGTGGTTCGGGCCGGTGCGCAATCCCTGGGACACGGGCCTGGTTCCGGGTGGCTCCTCCGGGGGCTCGGCGGCCGCGGTGGCCGCACGCCTTGCCCCGGCTGCCACCGGCACGGATACCGGCGGCTCGATCCGGCAGCCCGCCGCGCTCACCGGAACCTGCGGCCTCAAGCCCACCTACGGGGTGGTATCGCGCTACGGCATGATCGCCTTCGCCTCGTCGCTGGACCAGGGCGGGCCGCTCGCCAAGAGCGCGGCGGACCTCGCGCTGCTGATGAACGCCATGGCCGGATTCGATGCGCGCGATTCCACCAGCCTGGAGCGGCCGGCCGAGGATTACGGGCGCGAGCTGAACCTGGAACTGAAGGGCCTGCGCATCGGCCTGCCGAAGGAGTATTTCGGCGACGGCCTGCAGCCGGAGGTGCGCGCCCGCGTGGAGGAAGCGGTGCGCTGGTTCCAGGGACACGGCGCGAAGACCGTCGAGATCGCGCTGCCCAACACCGGGCTCGCGGTGCCGGTGTACTACGTCATCGCGCCCGCGGAGGCCTCTTCCAACCTGTCGCGTTTCGACGGCGTGCGCTACGGCCATCGGGCGAAGGACTACAGCGACCTCGCCGACCTGTACCGCCGCACGCGCGCCGAGGGCTTCGGCGCCGAGGTCAAGCGCCGCATCCTCATCGGCACCTACGTGCTCTCGCACGGCTACTACGACGCCTACTACCTGCAGGCGCAGAAGATCCGGCGCCTGATCGCGCGCGACTTCGCCGAAGCGTTCCGCCAGTGCGACCTGGTGATGGGGCCGACCTCGCCCACCACCGCGTTCGCGCTCGGCGCCAAGGCCGATGACCCGGTGCAGATGTACCTGAACGACATTTTCACGATACCCGCGCCGCTGGCCGGCCTGCCGGGGCTGTCGATTCCCTGCGGTTTCGACGCCGCCGGCCTCCCGGTCGGGCTGCAGATCATGGGCAATTACTTCGCGGAAGCGAAGATGCTGGGCGCCGCGCACCGCTACCAGCAGGCCACCGATTGGCACCTGCGCGTGCCCGCGGGGACGCCGCTGTGAGGGTACGCGTTCTCTGCGCCTGGCTTGCGCTCGCTGCTGCGCCTGCTGCTGCGCAGCAGGCCACCGCAACCGTGGAACTGATCGGCCAGATGGGCAGCCGTACCGCGGTCATGAACCTCTACACCACCGCCCAGCCCGACGGCTCGGCGCGCGTCACCGGCGACTACCTGCTGCTGCCGACGCTGCAGATACGCTACCTCGCCGGCGAGCGCAGCAAGCAGCTGGGCGTGATGTTCCTCAGCGAAGGCAACACGCCGATCCTCTACGGCCGCCCGCCCGAGGCCACGCTGCAGGGGGCCTGGTCCGGCGGCGTGTTCAAGGGCACCCGTTACGGGCCCGCAGGCCAGCAGCGCGAGCGCTTCGAGTTCGGCGAGAAGTTTCCCGCCATGGACGCCTACGCGGCCAGCGTGCGCTGCGAGCTCGCCGAGGGGCGCTATGCCTCGACGCTGGCCTACGCGGTGGAGGGCGGCAGGCTGAAGAGCTTCGAATGGCGCTCCCGGGTTTCGCCGGGCGACCATCCCTGCGTAGTCGCGGGGCTGGAGCAACGACCACACAACGGCGGCTTGCGCTTTGCCGCCGGCAAGTGCTCGGTGACGCTGCGCGATCTGGGTGATTTCGTCCGCGTCGTCGCCGAAGGCTGCGCCGAATCCTGCGGCTCTCAGGGCTACCTGGAGCCGGTGCTGGTGGACCGGCGCGGCAACTGCCACCTGATGCGCGCGCAGAGGTAAGGGCGATGGCCTGGGAGATCGTCGTCGGCATCGAGACCCACGCGCAACTCGCCACGAAGAGCAAGATCTTCTCGGGCGCCTCGACCGCGTTCGGCGCGCCGCCCAACACGCAGGCCTCGGCGGTGGACATCGCGCTGCCCGGCGTGCTGCCGGTGCTCAACGGCCGCGTGGTGGAGCTCGCGATCCGCTTCGGGCTCGCCATCGGCGCCACGATCGCGCCCAGATCGGTGTTCGCGCGCAAGAACTACTTCTACCCGGACCTTCCCAAGGGCTACCAGATCAGCCAGTACGAGCTGCCGGTGGTGCAGGGCGGGTCGCTGGACATCGTGCTGCCGGAGGGAGCCAAGACGATTCGGATCACGCGCGCGCACCTGGAGGAGGACGCGGGGAAATCCTTGCATGAGGATTTCCACGGCATGAGCGGCATCGACCTCAATCGTGCCGGCACGCCGCTGCTGGAGATCGTCACCGAGCCCGACCTGCGCGGGGCGAAGGAGGCGGTCGCCTATGCGCGCGCGCTGCACGCGCTGGTGCGCTGGATCGAGATCTGCGACGGCAACATGCAGGAGGGGTCTTTCCGCTGCGACGCCAACGTCTCGGTGCGCAAGGCCGGCGACGACAGGCTGGGCACGCGCTGCGAGATCAAGAACCTGAATTCCTTCCGCTTCATGGAGAAGGCGATCGAATTCGAGGCGCGCCGGCAGATTGGGGTCCTCGAGGACGGCGGCAGCATCGTGCAGGAGACGCGGCTGTACGACCCGGACCGGGACGAGACGCGCTCCATGCGCTCCAAGGAGGATGCGCAGGACTACCGCTATTTTCCGGACCCGGATTTGCTGCCGCTTGTGATTTCGGAGGCGGAGATCGAGCGGGTGCGGGCGGGGATGCCGGAGCTGCCGGCAGCGAAGAGTGAAAGGTTCATTGCCGAGTTTGGTGCCACGAGCTACGAAGCAAGTCTCCTTACGGCGACAAAGGCGACATCGGATTTCTTCGAAGAATGTTTGGCGCGCCTATTGGAGATCAATCCAGCCAGATTGGGAATGACTGGGACTGGACTGGCGGACGCAAAGCGGATGTACGGTAGTGCCTTGGGTAAGGGCATTCTCAACTTGCTTGCGGCCCAACTGAATCGGGACGGAATCGAGATCGAGCAGTCCAGAGTCCTGCCAAAGGATTTCGCGCACATTCATGCGCGATTAATAGATCAGACGTTGAGTGCCAAGGCCGCGCAAGAGCTCTTCCGCGTGGTTTGGGACATGCCACCTGCCGCGACGGTTGATATCGATTTCATTATTCAGGAGAAGAATCTTGGCCAGATCTCCGATTTGGGTGCGATTGAGAGAATCGTGGACGAAGTGCTAGCCGGAAACGCGAAGCAGGTGGAGGACTACCGCGCCGGCAAGGACAAGGCCTTCAACTCCCTGGTCGGCCAGGTGATGAAGCAGAGCAAGGGGAAAGCGAACCCTGCGCAAGTGAACGAGGTCCTGCGCCGCAAGCTGAAAGGCTAGTAACATTCGTTAGCTGACCGCAGTTGAGGAGGATGCAATGGATCAGGCAATCGTCCTGAAGCGAAGCGAGAGACAGCGCCTGGTGCGCCTGGCGCGCGAGGCCGATTGCGGCGTGGAGGAGATCCTGCGCGATGTCCTGCGGGACGGGTTCGACTACACCGAGTACAAGGTCAAGGCCGTCAACGAGGGCTTGGCCGATCTTGCCGCCGGCCGGATGCTCAGCCTGGACGATTTGAAGGCGCGAATCGCGCGCCGGCGTGCCGATCGTGGCCGGTCCCGTCGCAAGGCCGCTTAGCTACACCAGGCGCTTCGAGCAAGACCTCGCGCGAATCGAGGCGTGGTACCTGCGCACCGCTGACGAGCGCGTCGCAGACGAGGCGGTCGACGCCGTCATCGCGCAGGCCGAGAAGATCGCGCGGCTCGGGCTTCAACTCCGTCGCGGCTACCGGAACACGCGGGAATGCCCGCTCCCGCGCCATCCCTTCCTTCTGATCTACCGGATAGATTCGCGCGGCGTGTCCATGCTGCGCGTCATCAACGCCCGCGGCGCCTTCCTCAACGAGCGCGCCAGGACGCAGACCTGAGCGCGCGCCGGCTGGCGGCTACTTCGTCGAGCCCCTGGTGAGCTCGATGTAGCGCTTCTTGTCCTCGTCGTACTTGGCGTTGATCGATTCCACTTCCTTCTGCTTCTGCGCCAGCAGTTTTTCCTGCGTTTGGATG
>JALHLN010000172.1 GCA_022844545.1 Burkholderiales bacterium
CTCGCCCGCGGCCGGCGCCGCGGCCAGGGTGTCCGCCGCGCCCGAGGGCACCGCGTTCAGGTGGCCCGCCTTGGTGGTGGACTTCTCGGCGTGCGTGGCGCCCATGGCGCGCAGGTAGTAGGTGGTCTTCAGGCCGCGGATCCAGGCCAGCTTGTAGGTCTCGTCGAGGGTCTTGCCCGAGGCCCCGGCCATGTAGATGTTGAGCGACTGCGACTGGTCGATCCACTTCTGGCGCCGCGCGCCCGCCTCCACCAGCCACTTCGGCTCGACCTCGAACGCGGTCGCGTACAGGCGCCGCAGCGCGGCCGGCGCGCGGTCGATGCGCGCCAGGTTGCCGTCGAAATACTTCAGGTCCGAGATCATCACCTCGTCCCACAGCCCCTCGCGCTTGAGGTCCGCCACCAGGTACTCGTTGGTGACGGTGAACTCGCCCGACAGGTTGGACTTCACGTACAGGTTCTGGTAGGTCGGCTCGATCGAGGCCGAGACGCCGATGATGTTGGCGATGGTCGCGGTCGGGGCGATGGCGATGCAGTTCGAGTTGCGCATGCCGTGCTGCCGGATGCGCGCGCGCAGCGGCTCCCAGTCCAGGGCCCCGGAGCGGTCCACCTCGACGTAGCCGCCGCGCTCGGCAGCCAGCAGGTCGAGGGTGTCCTGCGGCAGGATGCCACGGTCCCACAGCGAGCCCTTGAACGACGGGTAGCGCCCGCGCTCCTCGGCCAGTTCGGTCGAGGCCCAGTAGGCGGCGTAGCACACCATCTCCATGCCGCGGTCGGCGAAGGCCATCGCCTCGTCCGAGGCGTAGGGGATGCGCATCGCGTGCAGGCAGTCCTGGAAGCCCATGATGCCCAGGCCCACCGGGCGGTGGCGCTGGTTCGAGTTCGCCGCCTTGTCCACGGCGTAGTAATTGATGTCGATGACGTTGTCGAGCATCCGCATCGCCGTGCGGATGGTGCGCTTCAGCTTGTCGAAGTCGAGCACCTGCCGGCCACCCTCGTCCTTCAGGTGCGCGACCAGGTTTACCGAGCCCAGATTGCAGACCGCGATCTCGTCGGCCGAGGTGTTGAGCGTGATCTCGGTGCACAGGTTGGAGCTGTGCACGACGCCGATGTGCTGCTGCGGGCTGCGGATGTTGCAGGGATCCTTGAACGTGATCCAAGGATGCCCAGTCTCGAACAGCATCGACAGCATCTTGCGCCACAGCTGCACCGCGGGGATCTTCTTGTAGAGCTTCAGTTCGCCGCGCGCGACCTTGTCCTCGTAGCGCAGGTAGGCCTCCTCGAAGGCCCTGCCGAAGCGGTCATGCAGCTCCGGGGCGTCCGAGGGCGAGAACAGGGTCCACTCCGCGTTCTCCATCACGCGCTTCATGAACAGGTCCGGGATCCAGTTGGCCGTGTTCATGTCGTGCGTGCGGCGGCGGTCGTCGCCGGTGTTCTTGCGCAGTTCGAGGAATTCCTCGATGTCGAGGTGCCAGGTCTCCAGATATGAGCACACCGCGCCCTTCCGCTTGCCGCCCTGGTTCACCGCCACCGCGGTGTCGTTGACCACCTTGAGGAAGGGCACCACCCCCTGCGACTTGCCGTTGGTGCCCTTGATGTGCGAGCCCAGCGCGCGCACCGGCGTCCAGTCGTTGCCCAGGCCGCCGGCGTACTTCGCCAGCAGGGCGTTCTCCTTGATCGCGTCGTAGATCCCGGTGAGGTCGTCGGCCACCGTGGTGAGGTAGCAGGAGGACAGCTGCGAGCGCAGGGTGCCGGCGTTGAACAGCGTCGGGGTCGAGCTCATGAAGTCGAAGCTCGAGAGCACGTTGTAGAACTCGATCGCGCGCGCCTCGCGATCCTTTTCCCGCAGTGCGAGACCCATCGCGACGCGCATGAAGAACGCCTGCGGCAGCTCGATGCGCCGGTCGCGGATGTGCAGGAAGTAGCGGTCGTAGAGGGTCTGCAGACCGAGGTAGCCGAACTTGAGGTCGTGCTCGGACCTGAGCGCGCGGCCCAGCCGCTCCAGGTCGAAGCGGCCCAGCTCCGGGTCGATCAGCTCGGCCTCGATGCCGCGCCGGATGATCCCGGGGAAGGCGGCGGCGGTGCGCGCCTGCACCTCGGCGGCAGGTATTTCCTCGCCCAGGACCTCGAGGCGGATGGTGTTGAGCAGCAGCCGCGCGGTGACGTAGCTGTACGCAGGTTCCTTCTCGATCAGTGCGCGCGCGGCGAGGATGGCCGACTTGCGCACCTCGTCCATGGGCACGCCGTCGTACAGGTCGCGCAGCAGCGCCTCGCGCATCGGCGCCGGCGTCGCGGCGAGGCCCTCGCAGGCGCCGGCCAGCAGCGCATCGAGCGCGGCCATGTTCAGAGGCCTGCGCTGCCCGTTCTCGACCACGTGCAGCACCGGCTCGGCCTGGGGCGGCTTGGCGGCCTTCTCCTGCGCCCTCACCTGCGCGCGCTGCTCCCGGTAGAGGACGTAGGCCCGGGCGACGTCGTGCTCGCCCGAGCGCATCAGCGCCAGCTCGACCTGGTCCTGGACGTCCTCTATGTGGAAGGTGCCGCCCTGCGGCTGGCGGCGCATCAGCGCGCTAACCGCGCTGCCGGCCAGCTCGGCGACGAGCTCGCGGATCCGGGCCGAGGCCGCGCCCTGACTGCCGTTCACCGCGAGGAAGGCCTTGGTCATGGCGACCGCGATCTTGGAGGGCTCGAAGCCGACCACGGCGCCGTTGCGCCGGATGATGCGGTACTCGGAATACGGCGTGCGCGGCTGCAAACCGGATTCGGAGACGCCCACGCCGATGGCCGTGTTCGTTGCCGTACCCTGCTGCGCGATCTGCATCTCCCGTCTCCCGTTTCTTCCTTCCCCGGTCGCGCCGGGGAATGACAATCCCGTTACAAGTTCCGAATTGACCACAATATCTAGTGCTGAGCCACTGATTGGCAACTACTTGTTGTGGGCGCACTGTATCACGCAGTTGGGAAATTGCAAGCGCGCGCCGCTTTGCGCGGTGCAGCGAGACCACTAGATGTGGGGCAATCCGCCCCCCGGCGCACTATTTATAGTGACGGGTGCTGCGGCGCGCCGGCGAGCGCGGCAAGCAGGCGCGGCCAGGCGAGGCCGCTGCCCGGATCGGTCTTGCGCGCGGGCGCGACGTCGCTATGCCCGGCGACGGCACGCAGCGGCAGCCGCGCCGCGAGCACGCCCAGGAGTGCGGCGAGGCGCCGGTGCTGGGCCGCGGCGAAGCCGGCGTCGTCCACGCCTTCCAGTTCGATGCCCACCGAGAAGTCGTTGCAGCGTTCCCGGCCGCGCCAGCGCGAGGCGCCGGCGTGCCAGGCCCGCAGGTGGAGGGGGACAAACTGCACCAGCGCGCCGTCGCGGCGCACCAGGAAATGCGCCGACACCTTCACGCCCGCGAGGCCGGCGAACGACGGGTGCGCCGCCGGGTCGAGGCGATTGGTGAACAGGCGCTCGATGGCGTCGCCGCCGTACTCGCCGCGCGGCAGGCTGATCGCATGCAGCACCGCCAGCGTGACCGAAGCCTGCGGCGGTCGGCTGTCGCAGTTCGGCGACAGTATCCGGCGCGCGCCGACGAGCCAGCCCCCGGAGAGGCCGGCCAGTGCCCCTTCAGGCGGGCTGGCCATCCTGCCCGGGATCGCGAATGCCCAGCCGCTGCATACGATAGCGCAGGGTGCGGAAGCTGATCCCAAGCAGCTTGGCCGCCGCCGTGCGGTTGAACCCAGTGCGCGCCAGCGCCGCGAGGATCGCCTCGCGCTCCACCCGGTCGAGGTAGTCCGGCAGCGGCGCACCCGGCACCTCGCCCCCGGCCCCCGTCTCAGGCTCCCCGTCGCCGGGCGCCGGATGCAGGCGCAGATCCTCCAGGCCAATCTCGTCGCCCGTCGACAGCGCCACCGCGCGCTCCAGGATGTTCTCCAGTTCGCGCACGTTACCGGGGAAATCGTACCCCTTGAGTCCCTCGAGCGCGGCCGCCGAGAGCCGGCGCGGCGGCAGCGCGTTCTGGCGCGCCAGGCGCTCCAGCAGCGTGGCCGCGATCAGGGACACGTCCTCGCGGCAGTCCCGCAGCGGCGGCATCTCGAGCTCGATGACGTTCAGCCGGTAGAACAGGTCGCGGCGAAACCGCCCCGCCTCCACCAGCGCGGCGAGGTCCTGGTGCGTCGCCGAGATGACGCGCACGTCCACCGCGTCCTCCTGGGTCGCGCCAATCTTGCGCACGCGCTTCTCCTGGATCGCGCGCAGCAGCTTGACCTGCATCGCCAGCGGCAGCTCGGCCACCTCGTCGAGGAACAGCGTGCCGCCGTCGGCGGCCTGGAAGAAGCCGTCGCGGTCCTCCTGCGCGCCGGTGAACGCGCCCTTGCGGTAACCGAAGAACTCGCTCTCCATCAGGTTCTCGGGAATGGCGCCGCAGTTCACCGGGACGAACGGGCGCCCGCGCCGCGCCCCGCCCTCGTGGATCAGGCGCGCCGCCAGCTCCTTGCCGCTGCCCGACTCCCCGGAGATGTACACCGGTGCCTGCGTGCGCGCGAGCTTCGCCACCGTCGCCCGAACCACGGCGAGCGGCGCGCTCGCGCCCAGCAGGCGCTGGCCCGGGGCCGGCGCCTCGCCGCCGCCGGGCAGCGCCAGGGCGGCGCGCACCAAGGCGCGCAACTGCTCCAGCGCCACCGGCTTGGCGACGTAGTCGAAGGCTCCGGCCTTCAGCGCCGCCACCGCGTTCTCGGCGCTGCCGTAGGCGGTAATCACGGCCACCGGCAGGTCGCCAGCCAGACCGGCGATATGGCGCACCAACTCGAGGCCATCGCCGTCCGGGAGGCGCATGTCGGTGAGGCACAGGCTGAAGCGCTCCTCCTTCAGCCGCGCCCTGGCCTCGCCGACGGTTCCCACCGCTTCGACGCCGAGGCCCATGCGCGACAGCGTCAGCTCGAGCAGTTCGCGGATGTCTGGCTCGTCGTCCACCACCAGTACGCGTGCCCCGGTGGCCAACGGGGGTGCACCGCGGCGCTCGGCGCGGCTCATGCGACGGCCTCGCGGCAGACGACGCGGAAGTGCGCTCCCTGCGCCCCGTCCACGTACTCCAGGTCGGCGCGGTTGGCCCCGCACAACTCGCGCGCCAGGTACAGGCCGAGGCCGGTGCCCTTGCTGTCGGTGGTGAAGAAGGGCTCGAACAGGTTCGACTGGTCTCCGCGCGGCACCCCGGGGCCGTTGTCGATGACGTTGATCTCGACCTGGCCGGCGAAGGCGCCCAGCACGATGCGCACGCTTCCCGGGCCGGGGCGCGCATGGCGCACCGCGTTACGCAGCAGGTTCCACAGCACCTGGCGCAGGTGCTCGCGGTCGAACTGGACCTGCACCGGGCGCGCCGCCTCGACGGCCATGGTCTCGCGCGGCACCGACTCGTTCATCGCAAAATCCTCCACGAACTGCCGCAGCCAGCCGGCGAGCTCGATCGGCTCGGCGGCGGCGCGGTCGCGCCGGTTGAGCTGCAGCACGTCGGCAACCAGGCGCTCCAGCCGCCGCGCGTTGTCGTTGATGATACGGCACAGGCGCTCGCGATCGTCGCCGCGTTGCTCCTCACCCAGCAGCTCCGCGGCGTGGCTGATCGCCGCCAGGGGATTGCGAATCTCGTGCGCGATGTTCGCCGTCAGGCGCCCGAGCGCGGCCAGCTTGAGCTGCCGCGCCTCCTCGGTGGCACGCGTGGTGTCCTCGACGAACACCACGCTCAGGTCCTCGTCGGCGCCCGCCTCCATCATGCGCAGGCGCAGGCCGCGGCCGCGGAGCTCGATCTCGGTGGGCGCCGAGTCGCCATTGGCACGCCAGGCGCGCCAGCGCGCAGCCGCCCCCGGGGCGAGCCGCCCGAGGTCGGCGCCGCGCAGCGCCTCGGCGCCCAGCAGGCGCTGCGCGCGCGGGTTGAACTGCACCACCCGCCCGTGGGCGTCGAGCACCAGCACGCCGTCCTGCATGTCCTGGATCACCAGCTGGTTGACGCGCATCTGCGTCGCCAGCTCGCGACCGCGCAGCCGCGCCAGGTGCTCGCTCGCCGCCACGCGTTGCGCCAGCCAGCTGGTTACCCCGGCGATGGCGAAGCAGCCGATCGCCAGCAGCCCGGGCTGCAGGTAGCTCGCCTCCGGGGCGTCGAACTGCAGCACCCAATAGCTCTGCTCCAGCAGCAGCGCGATGGTCGCCAGCGCGGCGTAGAGCAGCGCCAGGCGCCGCGGCGCGACCAGCGCAGCGCCGATCAGCGAAATCAGCAGCATCGCGCCCAGGCCGCTCCTCAGGCCGCCGCTGGCAAACATCAGCACCGTGATCGCGACAATGTCGAGGAACACGTGCACCGACAGCTGCAGGTTGAACTGCTCGCGCAGGTGGCGCAGCACGCTGTGGAACATGCCGCCCAGCACCAGCCAGGCGCCGGCGGCGTAGCGAAAGGCATCTAGCCGGTGCGAGCCCAGGTTGAGGGCGTCGGCGTAGAACAGCGTCAGACCGAGGAACAGCGCCGCCACCGCCATGCGGTACAGGTTGAAATAGCGCAGCGAGATCCAGAACGACTCGGGCGTGCCCTCGTCGCGCGCGAACAGCCCGGAATAGCCGGGGGCGCCGCG
>JALHLN010000173.1 GCA_022844545.1 Burkholderiales bacterium
ACCGCCCCGTTCACGGTGGCGGAGAACCGGCATCGCCACGGCATCCTCGATGTCTCGATCGCGCCCGCGCGCGTCGCCCCCGCCCTCGCCGCCGAGGCGCAGGCGATGGCGGCGCGCCTCGCCGCGGCGCTGGGCTACGTGGGCGTGCTGGGCGTGGAGTTCTTCGTCAGCGGCGGCCGGCTGCTCGTGAACGAGATCGCGCCGCGGCCGCACAACAGCGGCCATTACACGCTGGACGCCTGCGCCACCAGCCAGTACCAGCAGCAGGTGCGGGCGCTGTGCGGCCTGCCGCTCGGCGACGCGAGGCTGCTCACGCCGGCGGTGATGGTGAACGTCCTGGGCGAGGCCTGGGGCGCAGGCGAGCCCGACTGGTCGGCCGTGCTTGCCGAGCCGGGCGCGAAGCTGCACCTGTACGGGAAAGCCGAGCCGCGGCCCGGACGCAAGATGGGCCACTTCACGGTGCTGGACGCAGACCCCGCGCGGGCGCTGGAGGCGGCGCTCGCGCTGCGCGCGCGCCTGGGCATCGGCGATGACTGACGTAGTCGCGCGCGCGGCGCAACTGCTGCGCGAGGGGCGCCTGGTGGCGTTTCCGACCGAGACCGTCTACGGCCTGGGGGCCGACGCATCCAGCGCGGCCGCCGTCGCGCGCCTATATGCAGCCAAGGGACGGCCTGACGACCATCCGGTGATCGTGCACTTCGCCGACGCGGCGTCGGCCTTCGCCTGGGCGCGGGAGGTGCCGGAGGCGGCGCGCAAGCTCGCGGCGCGCTTCTGGCCCGGTCCGCTCACGCTGATCCTCAAGCGCGCGAAGCTCGCCGGGGATTTCGTCACCGGCGGCCAGGACACCGTGGGCTTGCGCGTGCCGTCGCATCCGGTGGCGCAGGCGCTGCTGCGCGAATTCAATGGCGCGATCGCGGCGCCTTCGGCCAATCGCTTCGGTGAAGTGAGCGCGACCACCGCCGCGCACGTGCGCGAGGACCTCGCAAAGGAAGCAGACCTGGTGCTGGAAGGCGGGCCGAGCGACATCGGCATCGAGTCCACCATCGTCGATCTCTCCGGCGGCCAGGCGGTGCTGCTGCGGCCGGGACACATCGGCGTCGCCGATCTCGAAGCCGCGCTCGGGGAAAAGCTCGCGGCGAAGGCGGCCGATGCGCCGCGGCATTCGGGTGGCCTCGAGCGCCACTATGCGCCGCGCACGCCGGCGCAGCTGGTGGAGCCGCACGAGCTGGATGCGGAGATCGGCAAGTGGCATGCAAAGGGAAGCGAGGTCGCGGTGCTCGCGTTCTCCCGTCCGGACGAGCGCGTCGATTACTGGCTGCGCATGCCGAAAGATCCCGCGGCCTATGCGCAGAAGCTCTATGCCGCGCTGCGCGAACTGGATTCGGCTGGTTGCGAGCGCATCCTGATCGAGGCGCCGCCGGCGGACGACAGCTGGACGGCGGTGCGGGACCGGCTGCGGCGCGCCGCGGCGTAAGATGGCGCCATGAAGACGCTCGTTATCGCGGCCCTGGCCCTGGTCCTTGCGGGCTGCGCCAGCCACGGCCAGGTGAGCGGCGGGTCCGGCAGCGTCGGCTTCCAGATCAACTCCAGCCGCGCCGCCCTGATCGCGGTGGGGATCCTCGCCATCGTCTCCGAGCACGAGCGCGAGGAGGGCTACAGCCATTCGAATCCGCTGACCGCGTTCGATCCCGCGGCCGGGCGCGCGGTGCCGCCGATGGACGCCTCGCGCAAGGTGCACGAGCAGGACTGCTCCAGGCCGATCGAGGACTGGTCGGCGAACCTGCGCTGCCGCTAGGTCGATGCGTCCTGCAGAACCGGCGCCACTTGAGGGTCGCCACGCTTGGGGATAGAGTGACCCAACGCGACTGGATTCGACTAAGGAACCACAATGGCAACGTCCCTCGCAGAGATTGAGGAGAAGGTGCGGGAGCTCAGTCAGGACGACAAGGCGACCCTGGTCCGACTGCTTATCGGTGAACTGGACGGGCCGCCGGAGCCTGATGTCGAAAAAGCCTGGATCGCCGAGGCAAAGCGGCGCCACCAGGAACTACTCGAAGAGCGCGTGAAGGGCGTGCCGGGCGAGCAGGTATTCGCCCGGGTTCGGGAACTTGTGGCGCGGTGAGGTTCCGCCCCGAGCCCTCTGCGGCATCTAAGATGTAACCGATCGGTTACATCAGTCCTTCAGGCGCGCCGCGGTCCCGGCCTACCGTCCTCCACCACGAAGCTCGCCAGCGTGCTGCACGCGGCGCCGGGCTGCGTCACCGAGGCCATGGCGCGCAGGTCGGCGCGCGCCTCCTTCGCCGTGACTTCCATCCGCACGTAGCCTCGATAGCGGCTGTCCACCAGCTTCATGTGCGGGTTGTCGGGCAGGAACGCGTTCAGCCGCTCCTGCGCCCAGGCCTGCGAGGTGATGGAGGTGCAGACGAACTCGCTGGCGATGGTTGGCGACGCAGGATCGTCGAAATCCCGCTTCAGGTCCGAAACGTTGAACGTATGCACGTCCCCCCCCAGCACCAGCGGATTGGCGACGCGGTGCTCGAGCAGCGCATCGAACAGGCGCGTGCGCGCCGCCGGGTAACCATCCCAGCCGTCGGTCCACGCGCGCCGGCCCTCGCCGGGCAGTTGGTCGAACTGCGCCATCGGCGTCTGCTGCGCGAGCAGGTTCCAGCGCGCGCCGGATTGCGCGAACGCACCCGAGAGCCAGCGCTCCTGCGCGCGGCCCAGCATGCTGCGATTCGGGTTCGCGAGCGCCTCGCACTCGGCGACGTTGACGGTGTTCGACCCGCCGCGGCGGCCGGTGCGCGGGCAGGCCTGCCAGGAGCGGTACTGGCGATCGTCCAGCAGGTAGAAGCGCGCGAGGCTGCCCCACCCGAGCTGTGTATGGATGCGCATGTCCGGGCCGTTCGGCTTCATGCGTTCCGGGAGCGGCATGTGCTCGTAGTAGGCGCGGTAGGCGGCGGCGCGGCGCGCGAGGAACTGCTCCTTCGGCATGCCGTCTTCCGGGCGGTCGTCGGCGTAGTCGTTGTCCACCTCGTGGTCGTCCCAGGTCACGATCCAGGGGCAGGCGGCGTGCGCGGCCTGCAGGTCGGGATCGGACTTGTAGAGCGCGTAGCGCGCGCGGTAGTCGGCCAGCGTGTAGGGTTCGCCGCCCGCGTGCTTGCGCACGGGGTCGCGGCCCCAGGACGATTCGTAGATGTAGTCGCCCAGGAACGCGACCAGGTCCGGCGCGTCGGCGACGATGTGGCGGTAGGCGCCGTAGTAGCCCTGCTCGTAGTGCTGGCAGGAGGCGAAGGCGAACTTCAGGCGCTCGGGCGAGGCAGTCGTCGCCGGCGCGGTGCGCGTGCGGCCGATGGGACTCTGCGCGTCGCCGGCGCGGAAGCGGTACCAATACCAGCGCTCCGGCTCCAGTCCCTTTGGTTCGACATGGACGGAATGCGCCCACTCGGGCGAGGCCTCGGCGAGGCCGGTGGCCACCACGTTGCGCATCGCCTCGTCGGTGGCCACCTCCCAGCGCACCGGGATCGCGAGCGGATCGAGCTCGCTGGCGAGGCGCGTCCACAGCACGAAGCCGGTTGGATGCGGATAGCCGCTGGCGACGCCGAGCGAGAACGGGTTGCTGCGGAAGCGCGGCTGCGCCAACACCGGCCAGCTGCGTGCCGCCGAGAGTGCGGCGAGCGAACCAAGAAAGGCGCGGCGGCTGGTCATCTGCCTAGAATAGCGCCATGGCTATCCACACCCTGAAAAAAGCCGGCAAGTCGCCCGAATCCGAGTCCGCAAGCGCCCGCCGCGTCGTGGACGCGATGCTGGCCGAGATCGAGAACCGCGGCGAGCAGGCGGTGCGCGACTATGCCGCGAAGCTGGACCAATGGACGGGCGAGATCCTGGTCACGCCCGAGGAGGTCGAGCGCCGCACCGCCGGGATCCCGGCGGGCGTCAAGCGCGACATCGAGTTCGCCACCGACCAGGTGCGCCGCTTTGCGCTGGCGCAGCGAGAGTCCTGCGGGGAGTTCGCGACGCAGCTGCGACCCGGCCTCACCGCCGGGCAGCGCCTGATCCCGGTCAACGTGGCCGGCTGCTATGTGCCCACCGGGCGCTATGCGCACATCGCCTCGGCCTACATGGCCATCGCCACCGCGAAGGCTGCGGGCGTTCCCACTGTGATCGCCTGTTCAACGCCGTTCAAGGGCGAAGGCATCCATCCCCAGGTGCTCTATGCGATGAAGGTGGCGGGCGCCGACGTCATCATGACGCTGGGCGGCGTGCAGGCCATTGCAACGCTTGCCTACGGTCTGTTCACCGGCAAGCCGGCCGACATCGTGGTCGGGCCCGGCAACAAGTTCGTCGCCGAGGCCAAGCGCGCGCTGTACGGGAAGGTCGGCATCGACGTCTTCGCGGGTCCCTCCGAAGTCGCGGTGATCGCCGACGAGACCGCGGACCCGTCGATCGTCGCCTCGGACCTGGTTGGCCAGGCCGAGCACGGGCACGAATCGCCGGCCTGGCTGATGACCACCTCGCGCGCGCTCGCGGATGAAGTCATGCGCCTGGTGCCGGCGCTGATCGACCGGTTGCCGGCCACGGCGCGCGACGCGGCGGGAGCGGCCTGGCGGGACTATGGCGAAGTCGTGCTGTGCGACACGCGGGACGAACTGGCGAAGGTCTCCGATGGCTACGCGCCCGAGCATCTGGAGGTCCATGCCGCGGACCTTGACTGGTGGCTGGCAAAGCTGACCTGCTACGGGTCGCTCTTCCTCGGCGAGGAGACCACGGTGGCCTATGGGGACAAGGCTTCGGGACCGAACCACATCCTCCCGACCAAGGGCGC
This sequence comes from Burkholderiales bacterium, assembly GCA_022844545.1. Lineage (GTDB taxonomy): Bacteria > Pseudomonadota > Gammaproteobacteria > Burkholderiales > SG8-39 > RBG-16-66-20. The sequence goes on from JALHLN010000173.1 coordinate 4,823, forward strand.
CGCGCGCTACTCGGGCGGGCTCTCGGTGCACAAGTTCATCAAGACCGTGACCTGGCAGCGCATGACCCGCGAGGCGAATCGGGACATCGGGCAGGTCACGGCCCGCATTTCCCGGCTGGAGGGAATGGAGGCGCACGCCCGCACCGCCGATGACCGGCTCGCCAAGTACTTCCCGGCCGAGCACTTCGACAAGGGGCCGGCGGTCGCGTCCTGAGGCGCGCAGTTTCACGGCCGGCGGCGAACCGGCCTTGCGCCTGGGAGTAAACTTCGGCCTATCCCACTGCAAGGCGATACGGAGAAACACGGCAATGATTCATTTCGTGGTGCACGAAGAAGGCGACGGCGTCGGCGTGGTCGTGGTCGAGGGCGTGACGAAGGGCCAGGAGCTCACCGGCTGGATCATGGAGGACGACAAGGAAATCAAGATCCAGGCCAAGAGCGACATCCCGATCGGCCACAAGATCGCGCTCAAGGACTACAAGCCGGGCGACACCGTGATCAAGTACGGCATCGACATCGGCAAGATCGTGGCGCCCATCGCGCGCGGCGAGCACACGCACGTGCAGAACCTGAAAACCAAGCGCTGGTAAGGAACACCATGGACCTGAGCAAATCGACTTTCTGGGGCTACAAGCGCGAGAACGGCCGCGTCGGCGTGCGCAACCACGTCATCATCCTGCCGGTGGACGACCTCTCGAACGCCGCCGCCGAGGCGGTCGCGCACAACATCAAGGGCACCCTCGCCATCCCGCATCCCTACGGCCGGCTGCAGTTCGGCGCCGACCTGGATCTCCACTTCGCCACGCTGATCGGCACCGGCTGCAACCCGAACGTCGCCGCGGTGGTGGTGATCTGCATCGAGGACGGCTGGGCGAAGAAGGTGGCCGACGCCATCGCCGCCACCGGCAAGCCCGTGGCCTACTTCGGCATCGAGCAGCACGGCGACCACGACACCATCATGCGCGCCTCGAAGAAGGCCAAGGAGTTCGTGCAGTGGGCTTCCGAACTGCGCCGCGAGGAGCGACCGCTCAAGGACCTGTGGGTGTCCACCAAATGCGGCGAGTCGGACACCACCTCCGGCTGCGGCGCCAACCCGACCGTGGGCAACGCCTTCGACAAGCTCTACCCGCACAAGGTGACGCTGGCGTTCGGCGAGACCACCGAGCTGACCGGCGGCGAGCACCTGGTGGCGGCGCGCTGCGCCACTGACGAGGTGCGCAAGAAGTTCCAGTTCATGTTCGACCGCTACCAGGCGATCATCGACAAGCACAAGACGAGCGACCTCTCCGATTCGCAGCCGACCAAGGGCAACATCGCCGGCGGGCTGACCACGATCGAGGAAAAGGCGCTGGGCAACATCCAGAAGATCGGGCGGCTGTGCAAGGTCGACGGGGTGCTGGACAAGCACGAGCGGCCCACCGGACCGGGCCTGTGGTTCATCGATTCGTCCTCGGCGGCCGCGGAGATGGTGACGCTGTGCGCGGCAGCCGGCTACGCGGTGCACTTCTTCCCCACCGGCCAAGGCAATGTCATCGGCAATCCGATCCTGCCGGCCATCAAGATCTGCGCCAATCCGCGCACCGTGCGCACGATGAGCGAGCACGTGGACGTTGACGTCTCCGGACTTCTGCGCAAGGAGATGACGCCGGACCAGGCGGGCGACAAGCTGCTCGAGTACATGTTCCGCACCGCGAACGG
>JALHLN010000174.1 GCA_022844545.1 Burkholderiales bacterium
TGCGCTCGTTCCGCGGCCTGCGCCACCGCGTCGAGCGCATCGCCGAGGCGGGCGGCGTGGCCTGGGTCGACGACTCCAAGGGCACCAATGTCGGCGCCACGATCGCGGCCCTCAACGGCATGGGGCGCAGGTGCGTGCTCATCGCGGGCGGCGAAGGCAAGGGACAGGATTTCAGGCCGCTCGCCGGCCCGGTGCGCGCGCGCGCTCGGGCGGTGCTCCTCATCGGCCGCGACGCGCCGCTGATCGAGGCCGCGCTGCAGGGGGCCGGGGTTCCCATCGAGCGCTGCCGCACGCTGCAGGCGGCGGTGAAGCGCGCCGCCGGACTCGCGCAGCCGGGGGACACGGTGCTGCTGTCGCCGGCCTGCGCCAGCTTCGACATGTTCCGCGACTACGCGCATCGCGGGCGGGTTTTCGCCGACGCGGTGGGCGAAGCGGTGAAGGACAGTGCCCGTGGCTGAGGCGCTCGCCGGCGTCGCCGACCTGCGCACCGGGCGCGGCGCCCCGGATGCGGAGTACGACCGGTCCCTTGCCTGGGCGGCGCTGCTGCTGGCGGCCACCGGCCTCGTGATGGTGTACTCGGCCTCGATCTCGACCGCCGAGGCGAGCCGCTTCACCGGGCAGAACGCGGCCTTCTATCTCGTGCGCCACGGCATCTTCCTCGCGCTGGCGCTGGCGGCGGCGGTGGCCGTGTTCCTGGTCCCGGTGCGGCACTGGCAGAAGGGCGCGCCGTGGCTGTTCGCCGGCGGCGTCGTGCTGCTCGTGCTGGTGCTGATCCCGGGCATCGGCCGCGAGGTGAACGGCGCGCGGCGCTGGCTCAACGTCGGCATCGGCACGCTGCAACCCTCGGAGCTGGTGAAACTCGCGGTGGTGCTCTACGCCGCCGACTACACGGTGCGCAAGCACGCGGTGCTGAAGAACTTCCGCAGGGGACTCCTGCCCATGCTCGCGGTGATGCTGGGCGTGGCCTGGCTGCTGCTGCGCGAGCCGGATTTCGGCGCCCTGGTCGTGATCACGGTGACCGCCTTCGGCATCCTGTTCCTGGGCGGCATGAGCCTGCGCCACTTCGGCGCGCTGGTGGGCATGCTGGCGGCGGGCTTCATCGCCCTGGTGCTGTCCTCGCCCTACCGCATGCAGCGCATCTTCGGCTTCATGGATCCCTGGGCCGATCCCTGGGGCAAGGGCTACCAGCTGTCGCACGCCCTGATCGCCTTCGGCCGCGGCGAATGGTTCGGCGTCGGCCTCGGCGCGAGCGTGGAGAAGCTGCACTACCTGCCCGAGGCGCACACCGATTTCCTGCTCGCGGTGATCGCCGAGGAACTGGGCCTCGCGGGCGTCACCGCGGTGGTGCTGCTGTTCACCTGGGTGGTGCTGCGCGCCTTCGCCATCGGCCGCCAGGCGGCGCTGCGCGAGCGTCATTTCGCCGCGCTGGCGGCGCAGGGTATCGGCCTGTGGATCGGCTTCCAGGCGCTCATCAACATGGGTGTGAACATGGGCCTGCTGCCCACCAAGGGCCTGACCCTGCCGCTGATGAGCTTCGGCGGCACCGGCCTGCTCATCAATTGCGTGGCGATCGCGATCCTGATCCGGATCGACTGGGAGAACCGGCAACTGATGAGGGGATTGCCGGCATGAGCAAGACCATCCTCATCATGGCGGGCGGCACCGGGGGCCACGTGTTCCCGGGACTGGCGGTCGCCGACGAATTGCGCGATCGCGGCTGGAACGTGGTCTGGATGGGCTCGCGCGGCGGCATGGAGGCGCGCCTGGTGCCGGCGCGCGGCTACCGCATGGCGTGGATCCACGCCCGCGCGCTGCGGGGCAAGGGACTGCTCGCCAAGCTGCTGCTGCCGGCCAACCTGCTGCTCGCGTTCTGGGACGGTGCGCGCGCGATCTTCGCGCTGCGCCCGGACGTCGTCCTCGGCATGGGCGGCTACGTCGCCTTTCCCGGCGGGCTGATGGCGTCGCTCCTCGCCAAGCCGCTCGCGATCCACGAGCAGAACGCGGTGGCGGGCCTCACCAACCGGGTGCTGCGCGGCGTCGCCGACCGGGCCTTCGAGGCCTTCCCCGGCGCGCTCAGGAAGGCCGAGTGGACCGGGAACCCGATCCGCGCCGACATCGCGCGGCTGCCGGCGCCGGCCACGCGCTACGAGGGCCGCAGCGGGCCGCTGAAGCTGCTGGTCGTCGGCGGCAGCCTTGGCGCGCAGGCGCTGAACGAGATCGTGCCCAGGGCGCTCGCCCTGATCCCGGCGGCCGAGCGGCCCAGGGTGGTCCACCAGTCCGGCGCGCAGCATCTCACCGACCTGAAGGCGCATTACGCCGCCGCGGGCATCGAGGGCCAGCTGCTCGCGTTCATCGAGGACATGGCGCGCAGCTACGCCGAGTCGGACCTGGTGATCTGCCGCGCCGGCGCCATCACCCTGGCCGAGCTGTGCGCCGCCGGCATCGCGGGCGTGCTGGTGCCGTTCCCGCACGCGGTGGACGACCACCAGACGGCGAACGCGCGCTTCCTCGCCGACAAGGGCGCGGCGATCCTGCTGCCGCAGCGCGAGTTGACGCCGGAGAAGCTGGCGGCGCTGCTGCGCTCGCTGGAGCGGCCGGCGCTGGTCGCCATGGCGCAGAAGGCCCGGGACCTGGGCAAGCCCGATGCGGCGCGGCTGGTCGCCGACCGCTGCGCGGAGATGGCTGCATGAAGCACAAGGTGCGTCGCATCCACTTCGTCGGCATCGGCGGCTCGGGCATGAGCGGCATCGCCGAGGTGCTGGCGAACATGGGCTACGAGGTGAGCGGCTCGGACCTCGCCGAGAGCGCCGCGACGCGGCGCCTGGCCTCGCTGGGCGTGGTGGTGCGCCTCGCGCACGAGGCGGCGCACATCAAGGGCGCGGACGTGGTGGTGGCCTCCAGCGCGGTGCGCCCCGACAACCCGGAGGTGATCGCGGCGCGCGCCGCGCGGGTGCCGGTCGTGCCGCGCGCGCTGATGCTGGCCGAGCTGATGCGCCTGAAGCAGGGCGTGGCGATCGCCGGCACCCATGGCAAGACCACCACCACCAGCCTGGTGGCCAGCGTCCTCGCCGAAGGGGGCCTGGACCCGACCTTCGTCATCGGCGGGCGGCTGAACGCCGCCGGCTCGAACGCGCGCCTGGGCGCGGGCGATTTCATCGTCGTCGAGGCCGACGAGTCCGACGCCTCGTTCCTGCACCTGCAGCCGGTGGTCGCGGTGGTGACCAACATCGACGCCGACCACATGGACACCTACCAGCACGACTTCCCGCGCCTGCAGCAGGCCTTCATCCAGTTCCTGCACAACATGCCGTTCTACGGCAGCGCGGTGCTGTGCCTGGAGGACGCGCACGTGCGCGAGATCCTGCCCTTCGTGTCGCGCCCGGTGCTGAGCTACGGCATGCGCGAGGAGGCGATGGTGCGCGCGGTGAACATCGTGCTGGGCGAGCAGTCGCGCTTCGAGGTGCTGCGGCGGGACCGCGCGCCGCTCGTGCTGACCCTGAACCTTCCCGGCCGGCACAACGTGCTCAACGCGCTCGCCGCGGTGGCGGTGGCCACCGAGTTGCGCGTGGGCGACGAGGCTATCCGCCGCGCCTTCGCCGGCTTCACCGGCGTCGGGCGCCGCTTCCAGCGCTACGGCGAGGTCGCGGCGGGCGCGCAGGGCAGCTTCACCCTGGTGGACGACTACGGCCACCACCCGGCCGAGATCGAGGCCACGCTGGAGGCCGCGCGCGCGGCCTTCCCCGGCCGGCGCCTGCTGCTCGCGTTCCAGCCGCACCGCTATACGCGCACCCGCGACCTGTTCGAGGACTTCGTGCGCGTGCTCGCCGCGGCCGACGTGCTGCTGCTGGCGGAGGTCTACCCGGCGGGCGAGGTGCCGATCCCCGGCGCCGACGGCCGTACGCTCGCCGCCGCGATCCGGCCGGCGGGCGGCGGCGCAGCGCACTACGTCGAGCGCGTCGCGGACCTCCCGGGCGCGATCCGCGGCGCGGCGCGCGCCGGGGTCATCGTCATCGCCATGGGCGCGGGTTCCATCGGCGGCGTCGCGGCGCAACTCGCGGGGCCGGCGCCATGAGCGCGGCGAACCCCGAGCGTCCGGCCGGCGAGCGCGGCGAGCTGCGGCTGAACGAGCCGATGGCGAAGCATTGCAGCTGGCGCGCCGGGGGCCGGGCGGACCGCTTCTACATCCCGGCCGATCTGGACGACCTGGCGAAGTTCCTCGAGCGGCTGCCGCCGGAAGAGCCGCTGCTGTTCGTCGGCCTGGGCTCCAACCTGCTGGTGCGCGAGGGCGGCTGGCGCGGCACCGTGGTGCTGACGCACGCCGCCGGCAAGCACCCGCGCATGACCTACGGGCGCATCTACGCGGAGGCTGGCGTCGCCTGCCCGAAGGTGGCGCGCTTCGCCGCCATCAACAACCTGTCGGGCGCCGAGTTCCTCTCCGGCATCCCCGGCACCATCGGCGGCGCGCTGGCGATGAACGCCGGCTGCTACGGCGGCGACACCTGGGAGATCGTGGACGAGGCCCAGTTGATCGACCGCTACGGCACGCTGCGCTGGGTGCACAAGAGCGAGTTCGCCTGGGGCTACCGCCACTGCGCGCTCAAGTCCGGCGGCAAGCTGGGCACGGACCACTGGTTTGCCGCGGCGCGCTTCAAGCTGCTGCCGGGAGACGCCGAGGACTCGCGCGAGGCGATCCGCAACCTGCTCGAGCGGCGCGTGGAGTCGCAGCCGCTCAACCTGCCCAACGCCGGCAGCGTGTTCCGCAACCCGGAGGGCCACAAGGCGGCCAAGCTGATCGAGGCGAGCGGCCTGAAGGGCGTGGAGCGCGGCGGCGCGCGGGTGTCGGAGAAGCACGCCAACTTCATCGTCAACCCGAAGGGCGTGGCCAGCGCGGCAGACATCGAATGGCTGATCCGCCGCGTGCAGGAGGTGGTGAAGGACAAGCACGGCGTGGAGCTGGAGACCGAGGTGCGCATCGTGGGGGAGCCTGCATGAGCGCTGCCGACTTCGGAAAGGTCGCGGTGCTCATGGGCGGCAAGTCCGCCGAGCGCGAGATCTCGCTCATGAGCGGCAACGGCGTGCTCAAGGCCCTGCGCTCGAAGGGCGTGGACGCGCACGCCTTCGACCCGGCCGAGCGCGACCTGTTCGAGCTCGGGCGCGAAGGCTTCGCGCGCTGCTTCATCTCCCTGCACGGCCGCGGCGGCGAGGACGGCACCGTCCAGGGCGCGCTCGAGGTGCTGGGCATTCCCTACACCGGCAGCGGCGTGCTCGGCTCCGCTCTTGCCATGGACAAGGCGCGCACCAAGCTCGTCTGGCAGGCGAGCGGCCTTCCCACGCCGGCCTGGGAGCCGCTGCATTCGGGCAGCGACCTGAAAGCGGTGGCCGGGCGCCTGGGGCTGCCGCTGGTGGTGAAGCCGGTGCAGGAGGGCTCCTCGCTGGGCATCACCAAGGTGCGCGACGCTGCGCTGATGGACGAGGCGTTCGCGCTCGCGGTGAACTACGACCGCGTCGTCATCGCCGAGCGACTCATCGACGGCCCGGAGTACACCGCCAGCATCCTGGAGGACGCGGCGCTGCCGCTGATCCGCATCGAAGCGCCGGAGGGCGAGTACGACTACCAGAACAAGTACTTCACAGACCTCACCAAGTACCACTGCCCCAGCGGGCTGCCGGCGCCAAAGGAAGAGGCGCTGAAGTCGCTGGCGCTCGAGGCGTTCAAGTCGGTGGGCTGCCGCGGCTGGGGCCGGATCGACCTGATGCTCGACGCGCAGGGCAAGCCCTGGCTGCTGGAAGTCAACACCTCGCCGGGCATGACCGGCCACAGCCTGGTGCCGATCGCGGCGCGCGCGGTGGGAATCTCCTACGAGGACCTATGCGTGCGGATCCTGGCGGATGCGCGCTCGGGAGGCGGCGATGTGGGATAACCCGCGCCTCCTGAACGCCGCCGCCAACGCGCTGCTCGCGCTGGTGGCCATGGCGTTCGTCTACGCCGGGCTGCAGGCATTGGCGCATTCGTCGCTGTTCCCGCTGCGCGACCTCGTGGTGGGCGGCAGCCTGCAGCACACCTCGAAGGCGCAGATCGAGCGCATCGCGGCGGGCTTCGGCGGCAACTTCTTCGCCGCCGACCTCGCGGCGCTGCGCGCCCGGCTGGAAACCCTGCCCTGGGTGCGCCGCGTCGATGTGCGCCGCGTCTGGCCCGACCGCGTGGAAGTGGCGCTGGAGGAGCACGTGGCGCTCGCGCGCTGGGGGGACGCGGGACTGGTGAACACATTCGGCGAGCCGTTCGCGGGACAGCTGGAAGGCGCGCAGGCGGCGCAACTGCCGCTGTTCGCGGGGCCGGCGCACACCGAGCGCGAGGTCGCGCGCCGCTACCAGCGCTTCGCCGGGATCCTGCGGCCGCTGGGCGAGGCGCCGGAGCGCGTGATCCTCACGCCACGCCACGCCTGGCAGCTGCGCACCGCCGGCGGCCTGCACCTGGAGCTTGGGCGCGACGGCGCCGAGGCGGTGGAGGC
>JALHLN010000175.1 GCA_022844545.1 Burkholderiales bacterium
CACTATTTCCCGTTCATCCTGCTCAATCTCTCCGCGGCCCTCGCCAACATCGACAGCGCGATGGAGGAATCGGCGCAGAACCTCGGCGCCTCGGGCTGGCGCCTGTTCCGGCGCATCGTGTTCCCGCTCGCGCTGCCGGGCTACGTCGCCGGCGCCTCGCTGGTGTTCATCAAGGTGTTCGACGACCTCGGCACGCCGCTGGTGCTGAACGTCACCAACATGCTCGCGCCGCAGGCCTACCTGCGGGTCACCTCGATCGGCATCGAGGATCCGATCGGCTACGTCATCTGCTTCATCCTGGTGGGCTTCTCGATCGCCGCCATGGCCGGATCGGCCGCCTTCCTGCGCGGCCGGGACTTCGCCACGCTGCAGCGCGGGGCCGCGGCCGCGCCGCGGCGCGACCTGCGCCCCTGGCAGACGGCGCTGGCCTACGGCTGGATCGTTGGCGTGCTGCTGCTGGTGCTGTCGCCGCACCTGGGCATCCTGATGCTGTCGCTGTCGAAGGTATGGAGCTTCACGCTGGTGCCGGAGATCTGGACGCTGGACAACTACGCGGTCGTGTTCCGCGATTCCACGCGCATGATCACCAACACCTTCCTTTACTGCGGCCTTGCCGCGCTGCTCGACGTGGTGATCGGCACCGCCATCGCCTATCTCGTGTTGCGCACAAAGGTGCCGGGGCGGCAGTGGCTCGACCACATGGCCACCGTGGCGCTGGCCATGCCGGGCGTGGTGCTCGGCATCGGCTACCTGCGCACGTTCCGCGACACCGAGATCCCGTTCACCGGCGAGGCGCTGCTGGGCTCCTGGCTGATCTTCGTGCTCGCGTACACCGTGCGGCGCCTGCCTTACGCGCTGCGCTCCTGCAACGCGGCCCTGCATCAGGTGCACCTGTCTCTCGAGGAGGCGGCGCAGAACCTCGGCGCTTCCCGCGCGCGCACCATCTGGCGCGTGGTGGTGCCGCTGATGGCGGGCGGCATCCTCGCCGGCTTCGTCACCAGCTTCATCACCGCGGCAGTCGAGATCTCGGAAACCATCCTGCTGACCAGCCGCGAGAGCCTGGCGCCGATGTCCTACGGCATCTACCTCTACATGCAGTCCATCGCGGGGCGCGGCCCGGGTGCGGCGCTGGGCGTGGTGGCGATCGTGATGGTGGCCCTGGGCACCTATCTGTCGCACCGCTTCGTCGCCGCGCGCCACGCACAGCAGTTCATGAGAGGACCGAACCCATGACAACCGGCACCGGGGCCCCAGTCCGCGTCGAGGCGCGCGGCGTGACGCTCGCCTTCGGCGCCACCACCGTGCTGCGCGACATCCATGTCCGCATCGAGCCGGGGGAGTTCTTCGCGCTGCTGGGCCCCTCCGGCTGCGGCAAGTCGACGCTGCTGCGCCTGATCGCCGGCTTCAACCGCGCGCAGCGCGGCGCGATATTCCTGGACGGCGAGGACATCAGCGCGGTGCCGCCGTGGGAGCGAAACGTCGGCATGGTGTTCCAGAGCTATGCGTTGTGGCCCCACATGACCGTTGCGGAAAACGTCGCCTTCGGGCTGGAGGAGCGCCGCCTGCCGCGCCAGCGGGTGCGCGCGCGGGTGGCCGAGGTGCTGGAGCTGGTCGGGCTCGCCGAGTTCGGCGGTCGGCGCCCGGGCCAGCTCTCCGGCGGCCAGCAGCAGCGCGTCGCGCTCGCGCGCACGCTTGCGATCGAGCCGCGCGTGCTGCTGCTCGACGAGCCGCTGTCGAACCTCGACGCGCGGCTGCGCCATCACATGCGCCGCGAGCTGCTCGCGATGCAGCGCAAGCTGGGCATCACCACGATTTTCGTCACCCACGACCAGGAAGAAGCGATGACCACGGCCGATCGCATCGCGGTGATGGACCAGGGCGTGGTGCAGCAGGTGGGCTCGGCGCTGGAGCTCTACGATGCCCCGGCGAACCGCTTCGTCGCGGAGTTCGTCGGCACCATCAACCTGGTGCCCGCCACTGATCCGCTGTTCGACGCGCTCGTCGCCGCACCCGGCGGCGCGACGCACGCGGCATTCCGGCCGCATTCGGTCCTGCTGACGGAACGCCCGGGGGATCCCACGCACCACTGGGTGCCGGCGCGCGTCGCCGAGCGGGAGTTCCTCGGCGAGTTCATCCGCTACCGGCTCGAAGCGGCCGGGCGCGAGGTGATCGCCGACCTGCCGCACGCACTGGGCAGCGCGGGTTTCGCGCAGGCCGCGGACGTCAGCCTCGGCATTGATCGCACGCAGGTCCGGCTGCTGGGCGCCTAGGTGTCGGGGCGGGAGCCGCGCATCGCGCGCTGCGCCAGCATGACGCCGGCCAGCGCGAGCGCCCCGGCGAGCAAACCCGCCGCGCCGTCGAGCGCCACCGCGGCGACCAGGTTCAGGCCCTCGCCCAAGCGATGCAGGAACGGGATGCCGTGCACCAGGATGCCGCCGCCGACGAGGAACATCGCGGCGGTGCCCACGACCGACAGCGCCTTCATCAGCCAGGGTGCGACGGCGAGGATGGCGAAGCCCAGGGCGCGCGTCGCGCCCGCGCCCCGGCTGAGGTGCAAGCCCGCATCGTCCAGCTTCACGATGCCCGCCACCAGGCCGTAGACGACGACGGTGATCAGCACGGCGATTCCCGCCAGCACCGCGGCCTGCATGCCGAAGGGGGACTCGGCCACCGTGCCGAGCGTAATGGCGATGATCTCGGCCGAGAGGATGAAGTCGGTGCGGATCGCGCCCTTGATCTTGTCGCGCTCGAACTGGACCAGGTCCACGGTGGGATCCGCCACCGCTTCCACCAGCGCCTTGTGATGTGCCGCGTCCTCCTCTTTCGCGTGCAGGAAGCGGTGCGCGATCTTCTCGAAGCCTTCGTAGCAGAGGTACGCGCCGCCCAGCATGAGCAGCGGCATGATCAGCACCGGGGCGAACGCGCTGATGGCCAGCGCCGCAGGGACCAGGATCAGCTTGTTGAGGAACGAGCCCTTGGCCACCGCCCAGACCACCGGCAGCTCGCGCTCGGCCCGCACGCCCGCGACCTGCTGCGCATTGAGCGCGAGGTCGTCGCCCAGCACGCCCGCGGACTTCTTCGCCGCGACCTTGGTGAGGATCGCCACGTCGTCGAGGACGGTGGCGATGTCGTCGAGCAGCGCGAGCAGGCTTCCGGTGGCCATCGCCGAAGTCCGCCTGCGCCCGGGTTACTGGTCGATCTTGATGCCGACCTCTCGGATCACCTCGCCCCAGCGGTCCGACAGCTCGCGCGCGGCCTTCGCCATTTCGGCCGGCGGCATGCCGGAGGCTTCCGAGCCGCCGTCCGCGAACAGCTTCACCACGTCGGGGTGCTTGATGGCCTTCGCCAGGTGCTGGTAGACCGCGTCGACGGTCTGCGCGGACATGCCGGCCGGCCCCCAGAACCACAGGTAGCCCCAGTAGCCGACGTCATAGCCGGCCTCGCGCATGGTCGGCAGGTCGGGGACCGAGGCCATCCGCGTCTCGGCAGCGTGGGCCAGCATCTTCACGCGCCCGGACCTCGAGTTGGAGAGGGCGGTGGTCGGGCCGTCGAAGAACAGCTGCACGACACCCGACAGGTGGTCCTTCATGGCATCGCCGCTGCCCTTGTAGGGCACGTGAACGATGTCGATCCCGGCCTGGCGCTTGAGGCGCTCGCCGTTCAGGTGCGAGGTGGAGCCCGGGCTGAACGAGGCGAAATTGAGCTTGCCCGGATTCGCCTTGGCATAGGCCACGAGGCCCTTCACGTCGTTGAACGGCGCCGAGACGTGCGCCGTGAGCACCGTGGCGGACTTGGCGCCGGCCGTGATCGGCGTGAAGTCCCTGAACGCGTCCCAGGGCGCGGGCCGGAACAGGTGGGGAATCTGCACGTGGGTGGCGATGGTGTAGAACAGCGTGTGCCCGTCGGGCGCCGCCTTCTGCACCTCGCGGGCGCCGATCACCGTCGAGGCGCCGGGCTTGTTCTCCACGATCACCTGCATGCCGGGGGTCTCGTTCACCTTCTGGGCGATGGCACGCGCCTGGATGTCGGTCTGGCCGCCAGGCGGGAACGGCACGATGATCCGGATCGGCTTGCCCGGGATCGGAAACGGCTGGGACTGCGCCGCGCAGGCGAACGCCAGCGCGCAGAACATCACGGTCACTCTGGTCATGGACGCCCCCTCCTCAAAGGACGCGACTAGCGTAGCAGATGTTTCGCTACGTTGAGGAGGTGGATCTGGCTGGTACCCTCGTAGATGCGGAAGGCGCGCACGTCGCGGTAGAAGCGCTCGATGCCGCGGCCCTTGACGTAGCCCTGGCCGCCGAACACCTGCACCACGCGGTCGGCGACGCGGCCGCACATCTCGGTGGCGTAGTACTTGCACATGGAAACGTCCGTGGTGACGTCCTCGCCGCGATCCCGCTTGCGCGCGGTTTCCAGGATCAGGGCCTGCGCCGCCGCGATCTCGATGCGCGATTCCGCCAGCATCGCCTGCACCAGCTGGAACTCGCCGATGGCCTTGCCGAACTGCTTGCGCTCCCGGGCATAGGCGACCGCCTCGTCCAGCATCCGGATCGCGGGGCCGGTGCACAGCGCGGCGAGGTTGATGCGCTGCTTGTTGAGGACCTTCATCACGGTCCTGAAGCCGCGCCCCGGTTCGCCGCCGATGATCGCGGCGGCGGGCACGCGGCAGTCCTTGAGGATCACTTCGCCGATGGGCGCGCCCTCCTGGCCCATCTTCGGGGTCGAGACGCCCGTCGACAGGCCGGGCGTGCCGCGCTCGACGAGGAACGCGCTCACCCCGCCCGCGCCCTTGTTGGCCGGGTCGCTGCGCGCGAACACCTGGAACAGGTCCGCCACCGGCGCCAGCGTGATGTAGCGCTTGGTGCCGTTGAGGATGTAATGGTCGCCGTCGCGCACTGCAGTGGCCTGCAGCGAGGTGGCGTCCGACCCCGCCTCGGGCTCCGTCAGCGCGAGGCAGCCGAGGATCTCTCCCGAGGCGAGGCGCGGCAGCCAGTTCCGCTTCTGCTCCTCGGTGCCGTCCTGGATGATGGCCTCGGAACCGATGCCGGCGTTGGTGGCGCCGTGGACGCGGAACGCGACCGAGGCCTGCGACAACTCCATGAACGCGAGCGCCAGCTCCTCCGTGGTCAGGCCGGCGCCGCCGTACTGCTCCGGGATGCTCCAGCCGTAGCTGCCCAGGCGGCGCATGTCGGCGACCAGTTCCTCCGGGATGCGGTCTTCCTGCTCGACGCGGTCTTCGTTCGGGATCGCGCGCTCGCGCACGAAGCGGCGCGTGTCCGCGAGCAGGCGCTCCAGGCGCGCGGCGTCCGGGATCATCCGTGGAACTTTGCCTTGCGCTTGTCCAGGAAGGCCGCGACGCCTTCGCCGCCCTCGGCGCCGAAGAAGCCCTCGACGAAGCCTTCGCGCTCGCGCTCCAGGTGCTGCGACAGCGGCTGCTGCGCCGCCTCGTCCAGCAGCCGCTTGGTGCGCCCGATCGCGCCGGTCGCGCCTTCCGCTATCCGCGCGGCCCACTCGAGAGCGGTGTCGCGGGCCTTGCCTTTCGGCGCCACGCGATTGACCACGCCCATCTGCGCCAGGCGCGCGGCGCCGACCGGCTCGGCGGTCAGGGCAAGTTCGCTCGCGAGTTGAGGCGGCAATGCGCGCGCGATGAACCACGAGCCGCCGCCGTCCGGATTGACGCCGATGCGGACGTACGAGAGCGTGAACACCGCGTCCTCGGCCGCCACCAGCAGGTCGCAGCCGAGCGCGACGGAAAACCCGGCGCCCGCCGCGTGGCCTTCAACCGCGGCGATGATCGTCTTCGGCGTGCCGCGCAGCGCGCGTGCCAATTCGTTCACCGCGCCGATGCGCTCGACGATGGCCTGCCTTGGCTGGGTAGCGCGCATCTCGGAGAGGGATTTCAGATTGCCCCCGGCGCAGAAGTGCTCGCCTTCGCCGCGCAGCACGATGGCGCCGACCGAGGCATCGTCGGCGGCGAGGCGCAGGGACTTCGTCAGGCCGCGCGAGATCTCGGGCGTGAGCGCGTTGCGCTGCACGGTGTTGTCCATCGTCAGCTCGAGCACGCGCCCGATACGGCGCTCGAGAACCTTGGGCTCGGTCACGCTCAGTGGATGCCGATGGCGGCTTCGATGTTGCGCACCATCGCCACCAGGCGCGGGCCGATGTCCTCCTCCAGCTGGCCCTTCTTCAGCATGAAGGCCGGGATGCCGCAGTTGAAGGACACGATCTCGCCGTCGACGTTGCGCCGCATCGGCGTGCCGCAGGCGTGGACCTCCCGTCGCAGGTCGCCGCTGGAGACGCAGAAGCCGCGCGTGCGGATGTCCTCCAGGCTCTTGGCGATCGAGGCCTGGTGCTTGCGCAGCATCTCGGGCTCCTTCACCTTCATCTGGTTCAGCGTCGCCTCGCGCTCGGCCGGCGTGCAGGCGAACAGGTAGGCGCGCCCGATCACCGACTGGGCGATCGGCACCGCGGTGCCGATGTCCGGCCGGTGGGTGACGGTGCCGGT
>JALHLN010000176.1 GCA_022844545.1 Burkholderiales bacterium
AGGAGAGCTTTCATAGCGCCCTAACGTTCAATAGTCAGCATATTTGCGGCCTATCTTAGTCCTGATTTTTCCCGAAGTGCGTCAACGCCCCTCCGATTCAACGCGTTACCTACATGTATATATCCACACTACACATGATAGGCCGCAGGAATGGCGCAAGATCCTGAATCTCCAAACGTATCTCAACCCGCGATAGCCCGACCCCGCCTGCGCGAGCAACTGCACGAGGCTATCCGCCGCCGCAACTTCAGCCGCCGCACCGAGCAGTCGTACTGGTACTGGATCCGCTGGTTCATCCGCCACAACGGGGTGCGCCATCCGGCGGAGATGGGCGCCAGGGAGGTGGAGGCATTCCTGTCGTGGCTGGCGACGGAGCGCGACGTGGCGGCGGCGACGCAGAACCAGGCGCTGGCGGCGCTGCTGTTTCTCTACAAGCAGGTGCTGGGGCAGGAGCTGCCGTGGTTCAAGGGGCTGGTGCGCGCGAAGCGGCCGGTGCGGCTGCCGGTGGTGCTGACGCGAGCGGATGCGCAAAGGCTGCTGGCGCAGATGCAGGGGGTGAAGTGGCTGATGGCGAGCCTGCTCTACGGCGCCGGGCTGCGGCAGATCGAGTGCCTGCAGTTGCGCGTGAAGGACATCGACTTCGCTTATCGGCAGGTCCTGGTGCGCGACGGCAAGGGGGCGAAGGACCGGGTGACGATGCTGCCCGAGCAGGCGGTGCAGCCGCTGCAGGAGCACCTGGGACGGGTGCGGGCGCTGCACCAGCGCGACCTCGCCGCGGGGCATGGCGAGGTGAGCCTGCCGGACGCGCTGGCAAGGAAGTACCCGCGCGCGGGGCGCGAGTGGGCGTGGCAGTTCGTGTTTCCTTCAGGGAATCTGTCGGCGGATCCGGAATCCGGGGTGCTGCGCCGGCACCACATCTACCCGGACACGCTGCAGCGCGCGGTGAAGGAGGCGGCGCGCGCGGCGCGGATCGTCAAGCCGGTGAGCTGCCACACGCTGCGCCACTCCTTCGCCACGCACCTGCTGGAGGGCGGCTACGACATCCGCACGGTGCAGGAACTGCTGGGGCACTCGGATGTGTCGACGACGATGGTCTACACGCACGTGCTGAACAAGGGCGGGCGCGGGGTGCGCAGTCCGCTGGACCAGGATCACGGGAGGGGGACCCATGCAGGCGCATGATCGAATCGCCGAACGCATCGTCACGCTGCGGGGACTGCGCGTGATTCCGGACTCGGACCTGGCGGCTCTCTACGGAGTCCAGACGCGACGGCTTAACGAGCAGGTCCGGCGCAACGCCGGCCGGTTCCCGCCGGAGTTCATGTTTCAACTTACGAATCATGAGCTTACGCGTTTGATGTCGCAAATTGCGACATCAAAGAAGCGATCGAGGTATCCGTGCACGTGGTGCGAGCGTTCGTCCGCATGCGTGAGGCACTCGAGTCCCACAAGGAGATCGCCAGGCAGCTGGCCAACCTTGAACGCAAGGTCGGCACGCACGACCGCGCGATCCTCGAGATCCTCCAGGCCATCCGGCGGCTGACCCAGCCACCAGAGGCTCCGCGCAGGAAGCGGATCGGATTCGTCTCGCAAATGTAACCGATCGGTTACATCTACCCGCCCCCAGCGCCCCGCCTGCCGCCGTTCTGGCGTCCGCCGCGCTTTTTTCTCGGCTTGGAGCCCAGGTGCGCGAGCATCGCCTCCAGCCCAAGGATGTACGAGTTCACCCCGAACCCGGCCACCATGCCCACCGCGGTCTCGGCCAGGATGGAATGGAAGCCCCGCTTCTCGATGTTGGTCATGTGGATCTCGATGTACGGGAAGGGAACTGCGCGCAGGGTGTCGCGCAGGGGATGGGCGCCGAAGAGCCACGCCGCCGGGTTCATCACCAGGCCGTCGATCTTGCCCACGGAGGCGTAGAGCCGCTCCATCGCGGCGGGCTCGCTGTGGGTATAGAAGATGTCGAGCGCGTACTTGTTCTTCTTCGCGTGGGCGAGCAGCAGGGCATCCAGCTGGGCGGCGGTGGTCTTGCCGTAGATCTCGGGCTGGCGCTTGCCCAGGTAGCTCATGTTGGGCCCCTGGATGAGCAGGATCTTGTGCATGGGAAGAATCCCCCCGGGTTGGCGTTGCGAAAGCGTTCTGGATAGCACGTTTGCGCGCCTTAGAATAGCGGGCATGAACGCTCCAGCACGCACTGCCACCCGCCCGCCCTTTACCTACGACTTCCCCTACGCCTGGCCGAGGAAGCCGCTGCTGGCGAAGAACGTGGTGGCCACCTCGCAGCCGCTCGCGGCGCAGGCGGGCCTCGCAATGCTCGCCGCCGGGGGCAACGCGGTGGACGCGATCCTCGCCACCGCGATCACGCTGACGCTGGTGGAGCCGGTCTCCAACGGCATCGGCTCGGATCTCTACGCCATCCTGTGGGACGGCAAGCAGCTGCACGGCCTGAATTCGTCCGGGCGCTCGCCCGCGGCGTGGACGCCGGATTACTTCGGCAACGCCGCGGCGATGCCGCCGCGCGGCTGGAACTCGGTGAGCGTGCCGGGCTGCGTCGCCGGCTGGCGCGCGCTGTCGGAGAAGTTCGGCAAGTTGCCGTTCGCGAAATTGTTCGAGCCGGCGATCCGCTACGGCCGCGAGGGGTACCTGGTCTCGCCCACGATCGCGAAGCAATGGGCGCTGCAGGCGAAGGAGCTGCACGTCCAGCCCGGGTTTGCGGAAGCCTTCATGCCAGGCGGGCGGCCGCCGTCGGCGGGCGAGTTGTTCCGCTTCCCGGAGCACGCCGCGAGCCTGGAGAAAATCGCCGCCACCAAGGGCGATGCGTTCTACCGCGGCGAGCTGGCAGCGATGATGGAAGCGCATGCGAAGCAGAACGGCGGCGCGATGAAGGTCTCCGATCTTTCCGCGCACGCTGCGGAATGGGTCGAGCCGCTCGAGATGGACTACCGCGGCTACACCGTCCACGAGATTCCGCCCAACGGCCAGGGCATCGTGGCGCTGATCGCGCTCGGCATCATGCGGCAATTCGACATGAAGTCGCTGCCGGTGGATTCCGCCGACAGCCTGCACCTGCAGATCGAGGCCATGAAGCTCGCCTTCGCGGATGCGCTCGCCTTCGTCGCGGACGTGTCCTACATGCCGTTCCCGCCGAAGCAGATGCTGGATCCGGCCTATCTCAAGGCGCGCGCGAAGCTGATCGACATGAAGCGCGCCCAGCCCTTCGCCGCCGGCACGCCACCGAAGGGCGGCACGGTGTACCTCACCGCGGCGGACGCCTCGGGCATGATGATCTCGCTCATCCAGTCCAACTACATGGGTTTCGGCTCGGGCGTGGTGGTGCCGGGCACCGGCATCTCGCTGCAGAACCGCGGCGCCACCTTCGTCACGAAGGAAGGGCACCCGAACCGCGTCGGGCCCTCCAAGCGCCCCTACCAGACCATCATCCCCGGGTTCATGACGAAGGACGGCCAGCCGGTGATGAGCTTCGGCGTCATGGGCGGCACCATGCAGCCGCAGGGCCACGCGCAGGTGGTGTCGCGCATCGCCGACTACGGCCAGAATCCGCAGGCGGCCTGCGACGGCCCGCGCTACCGCTGGGTGCAGGGCATGGAAGTGAACGTGGAAGGCGGCTTCAGGCCCGAGGTGCTGGCGGACCTGGCCGCGCGCGGCCACAAGCTCACCGAGTTGAAGGAGGGCTACATGGATTTCGGCAGCTGCCAGGCGATCTGGAAGCTGGAAGACGGCTACCTCGCCGCCAGCGACCCCCGTCGCGACGGCCAGGCGGTCGGATATTAGGGACAGTCCACGTTTTCCGCCCTTTGGAAAACGTGGACTGTCCCTGTTTTTAAGGAAGCTCAATGTTGAAACTTTGGGGCCGGGTGAACTCGGTCAACGTGAAGAAAGCGCGCTGGTGCCTGGATGAGCTCGGGCTCCCTTACGAGCGCATCGATGCGGGGTTGAATTTCGGCGTGGTGAAGACGCCGGAATACCTGAAGATGAACCCCAACGGCCTGGTGCCGACGCTGGACGACGAGGGCTTCATCCTGTGGGAATCGCACAGCATCGTGCGCTACCTCGCCGCGCGCCACGGCAAGGGCGTGCTCTGGCCCATGGACGAGCGCGAGCGCGCCATCGCCAACCAGTGGATGGACTGGGCCTTCACCTTCCAGGGCGGCGTGCGCGACGCGTTCTGGAACCTGATCCGCACGCCCGAGGACAAGCGCGACGCCGCGGCCATCGAGGCCTCGCGCGTGAAATCCGGCCAGATGGCGGCTATCCTGGATGCGGCCCTGGCAGACCGGATGTACGTCGCCGGCAGCTTCTCCATGGGCGACATCCCCATCGGCGCCGAGGTGCAGCGCTGGATGCGCCTGCCCATGGAGCGGCCGAAGCTGCCGCACCTGGAAGCCTGGTTCGAGCGCCTGTGCGCGCGCCCGGCGTTCAAGAAGAACGTCGACCTGCCCCTGTCGTGACCACGTGAACACGCTGGCCGGCAAGATCGCGCTGGTCACCGGCGCCGCGAGCGGCATCGGCCTCGCCTGCGCTGAGCGCCTCGCCGCCGACGGCATGCAGGTGGTGCTCGCGGACCTGAACGAGAAAGCGGGCGTGGAGCACGCCAGGCGCCTGGGCGGGGCCTTCGTCGCCGCGGACCTCGCCCGGCGGGACGGCTGCCGGAAGCTTGCCGACGAGGCGCTGCGCCTGCACGGCACGGTGCACGTGCTGGTGAACAACGCCGGCTTCCAGCACGTCTCGCCCATCGAGGACTTCCCCGAGGACCAGTGGGACCGGATGCTGGCGCTGATGCTGACCGCGCCCTTCCTCCTCACGCGCTACCTGTGGCCGGCGATGAAGCGGCAGAAGTGGGGCCGCGTGGTGAACATTGCCTCCATCCACGCCCTGGTGGCCTCGCCCTTCAAGGCGGGCTACATCTCGGCCAAGCACGGCCTGGTGGGCCTCACGCGCACCGCCGCGCTGGAAGGCGGCGAACACGGCATCACCGTGAACGCCATCTGCCCCGCCTACGTGAGGACGCCTCTGGTGGACAACCAGGTCGCCGACCAGGCGAAGGCGAACAACATGTCCCCGGAAGAGGTGATCGAGAAGATCATGCTCGCCCCGGCGGCGGTGAAGCGCCTGATCGAGCCCGCCGAGGTGGCGGCCTGCGTCGCCTACCTGTGCAGCGACGCCGCCGGCGTCATCACCGGCTCGGCGATGACAATGGACCTCGGCTGGACCGCTCGCTAGCGGCCAGCGTTTTCACGCGCTCGTAGAAGCGCGCCAGGTCCCCGCCCTCCTCCACCAGCAGCTTCTCGAATTCCGGCACCAGCCGCGTGTAGGTCGAGCGCGCGGCGAGGAAGGCGTTGTTCGGCTCCACCGCGGCCAGGCGCGGAAACCTCGCCAGCTCGGCCTTGAGCGCCACCATCTCCGCGGCCTTGCGCCGGCGCATCTCCTCGGGGGCGAGGCGCATCCGGTACAGCGCGCGCAGGCGCCCCCGGATCTCCTCCAGCCGCGCGGTGAACGCCTCGCGGCGCTGCTCCACGCCCGCCAGCGCCTTCAGGTCCGACTCCCGCCCCGCCAGCCAGCGCCGCAGACCCGCGCGCTCCACCACTACCGCGAAGGACTCGTTGAAGGTGGAGTCGTCCTTCGCATAGGCCACCTGGTGCGCGAGCTCGTGGAAGATCAGGCGCGCGAGCTCGCCTTCGGCGTACTGGATGAAAGTGGACAGCAGCGGATCGTCGAAGCGCCCCAGCGTCGAGTAGGCCGGCACGCCATGGACGTAGACGTCGTTGCCCGCGGCGCGCAGGCGGGCGGCGTGCGCCTCGGCATCCTCGCGCGCGAAAAAGCCTCGATACGAGACGCAGCCGGCCACCGGGAAGCAGGACTTCACCGGCTCCAGCGCGAACTCGGGGGCCGCGACCACGTTCCACACCACGAACGGCCGCGCGAGCGCGGCGTAGCTGCGGTAGCTGCCGTTCTCCGGCAGCTTCAGCTCCTTCGAGGCGAAGTCGCGGATGCGCTGCGTCAGTTCCAGCCGCCGGCGCAGGTCCGCCGGCGTCTGCGGGTCGGCCAGCAGCCGCTCCACCGGCTGGGCGGCGGCCATGATCTCCAGGTGCCCGCCCACCGCCTGCGCGTAGTAGGACAGCGTCTCGCAGCCAGCGAGCAGCGCCGCGGCCACGGCAACGATCGCGCTACGCATCATGGAGGAAGGCTCCCTTGCGCAGGAACTCAGCCGCCTGCACCGCCACGCGCGAGGACACCAGCATGGCGCTGTGGCCCACGCGCATCACCACGCGCGCCGCCATGCCCTCGACTTCCGTCTCCTCCAGCCGCACCACGCCATCGTTGACCCCGGGCAGGCGGCCCAGCACGCGGCCCAGGCCCAGGGGCAGCGTGCCGGCGATCACGCCCAGCGGCTCGGGCCGCGTCCAGCGCGCGTGGCGCTCGCTCTCGCGCCAGATGTCCTCGCTCTCGCCGAGGAACCAGCGCCCCGCGGCGTGGCGCGCGAGGC
>JALHLN010000177.1 GCA_022844545.1 Burkholderiales bacterium
CACGCGCTCGGGTGGCGTGGCCGAGGAGAACGCGGTGAAGCCGCGCAGGTCGCAGACCACGACCGACAGTTCGATGGTCTGCTCGTCGGTGGCGCTCTTCAGGCCGCGGCGCGCCACCAACGCCGCCACCTGCGGCGAGAGGAACTTGGACATGAAGTGGGCGCGCTGGCCCTGGATGACGTGGTACTGCACCGCGCCGACGAGGAAGATGAGCAGGCCGATGGAGGTCGCCATGGGCGCGAGCGTGTTCGGGAGCACCATGCCCGAGGCCATGAACGGCGCCGCCACCGCGAACGCGACCAGGCGGACCGACTCGGCGCGGTCCGGCCGCCGGCGCAGCATGAGCAGCCCGGAGAACAGCGCGAGCGCAAGCGAGAGCGTGAGCGGCAGCGCGAACAGCCACAGTTCCATGGAGCCGCGCTCGAAGGCTTCGCGAAAGCCCACGTTGAGGAAGTTCGTCGCGCGCTCCACCGGGAAGGCGATGGCGGCGGCGAGGTAGAACAGCGTGAGCGCCTGCGCGATGCGCAGCAGCTTGTCCGGCCCCGATGTCTTGAGGCCGGCGGCGGGCACGGTCCGGCGCACGCGCAGGATCCATTCGCAGGCGAAGAAGAACGCCATCGCCTCCGGGATCGCGAGCAGGCCGTCCCAGGCCGCGATCTCGCCGCGGAAGTGCCTCGGGTACGAGATCTGCGAGCCGATGCCGATGGACAGGCCGACCGAGGCAAGGAACAGCGCCAGCGCCCGGCTGGTGGGCGAGCTGCGGTCGGCGATGATGAAGGCGAGCGCCATGCCCATCGCCAGCAGAGAGGTGATGATGTGCGGGGTGGTGTCGATCACGCCTTGCCGAAACCGTCGCGCATCCGGCGGTCGAAGTCCTCCGCCACCTTGGCGTCGTTGTCGAGCATCGCCTGCGCGTCGGTGTTCTCGTACCGGATGCCGCCCAGCTCGGTGTAGGCGCGGCGCACCTTCTCGCTCCACAGGCCGATGTCGCGCACCGTGGGCACGATGCGCGAGAACAGGCGCTTCCTGAAGCGCACCTGGCCCTCGGCGGCGTCCACCACCGGCAGCACGTCTTTCAGGTCGTAGCCCAGCTGCTCCCACATCTCGGGCGCGTTGAAGCGGTCGCGCAGGTGGTAGCTGCCCTCGATGACGAACTCCTCGCGCTCGCGCCTCTCCGCGTCGGTCAGCTGGGGGTAGTAGGCGCGCAGCGCCAGGCGCCCGAAGGCGACGTGGCGCGCCTCGTCCTGCATGACGTAGGCGTTCACCGCCTGGCACAGCGGGTTCCTCGAGTAATCGCGGATGCGCTGGAAGGCGACCAGCGCGAGGCCCTCGATCAGCACCTGCATGCCGAGATAGGTGAAATCCCAGCGCGGGTCGCTCAGCGCCTGCTCCAGCAGCGTCCGCAGCGGCTTGGAGATCGGGTAGGCGAAGCGGAACTTGTCCTTCAGCAGGCGCCGGTAGGCTTCCACATGCCGCGCCTCGTCCATCACCTGCGTGGCGGCATAGAACTTGGATTCCAGCTGCGGCGCGTCCTTGACGATGCGCGCGGCGCACACCAGCGCACCCTGCTCGCCGTGCAGGAACTGCGACAGGTTGAACACCTGGCTGTGGTAGCGCAGGTCCGAGCGCTGGCGCTCCGAGAGCTTGTTCCACAGTTCGGTGCCGTAGAGCGGCAGCACCGACTCGTCCATCTGCATCGGGTCGTCCGGATCCACCTCGAGCGACCAGTCGATGCGCGTCTCCGCGTCCCACTGCTCGCGCTTGCCCTTGGAATACAGCTGCAGCAGCTCGGTGGAGCGCGCATCGTAGTCCCAGGTGAAGGCGACTTCGCCCGAGGCCGGAATGCGCCACTGCGTCTGCTCCACCGGCATGATGTAGCGGAACTCGGCGCTCATCCCGTCGCCCCCGCCCGCATCCTGCCCGCCTCCAGCGCCAGGCGCTCGAAGGCCGCCGCCTCCAGAGGCAGGCCGGCGAAGTGGCCCTGCCACTCGTCGCAACCCAGCGCGAGCAGGCGCGAGAGCTGCGCCTCGGTCTCCACGCCCTCGGCGGCGACGTGCAGGCCCAGTCCCTTGGCCATCGCCACCATGGTCTTCACCAGCATGGCGTCGTCCGGATTCACCGCCAGCTCGCGCAGGAAGGACTGGTCGATCTTCAGCTTGTCGATCGGCAGCTGGCGCAGGTAGGCGAGGCTGGAGTACCCGGTGCCGAAGTCGTCGATCGCCACCCGCACGCCGAGGGCGCCGATGCGCTTGAGGGTCTCGACGTTCTCGCCCAGGTGCGGCATCAGCACGCGCTCGGTCACCTCCAGCTCAAGGCAATCGCCCGGCACGCCATGTGCCGCGAGCGCCTGCTCCAGGCGCGCGACGTAGGCTTCGCCCTGCGCCAGTTCGCTCGCCGAGACGTTGAGCGCGAACCACAGCTGCCCGAGCCCGCCGCGGCGCCAGGCGCCCGCCTGCGACAGGACGCGCTCCAGCGTCCACTCGCCCAGGGCGCGCACCAGGCCGCTCTCCTCGGCGACGGCGATGAAGCGATCCGGCGCGATCAACCCCTCGCGCGGATGCTGCCAGCGCAGCAGCGCCTCGGCTCCGACCAGCGTCGAATTCCGGGCGCCGCCGCGACCCATCACCGGCTGCCAGCGCAACTGCAGCTCGCCGCGCGCCAGCGCCTGGCGCAGCTCGTTCTCCATCGACAGGCGCTCCGCGGCGCGCGCATTGAGCTCCGGCGAGCAGAAGCGGAAGCTGCCGCGGCGCGTCTCCTTGGCGTCGTGCATCGCGGCATCGGCGCTCTTCAGGAGGCCGGGGAAATCCTGCCCGTCGCCCGGATAGACGCTGATGCCGATGGAGGCGGTCACGCCGAGGGTGCGCCCCTCGACGGTGAACGGCCGCGCCAGGATGCCGGCGATGCGCTGCGCCATCACCGCGGCGTCCTGCGTGCTCTTCAACCGGTTCCACAGCAGCACGAACTCGTCCTCGCCAACGCGCGCCAGGGTATCGTCGCGCCGCAGCGTCGCCGCGAGGCGCTCGGCCACCGCGCGCAGCAGCGCGTCGCCCGCCGAATGCCCGAGGGAATCGTTGACCAGCTTGAAGCGGTCGAGGTCGATCACCAGCAGCGCCAGACTGCCGCGCTCGCGCGCCGCGGCGAGCACCGCCTGCCCGGCGCGGTCGGCCAACAGCTGCCGGTTCGGGAGCCCGGTCAGCGCATCGCGATTGGCAAGGTACTGGATGCGCTCCTCGGCCTGCTTGCGCGCGGTGATGTCGGCGCCGGTGCCGCGGTAGCCGGTGAGCCGGCCGCCCGCGTCCAGCACCGGCACGCCGGTCACCGACTGCCAGATGACGCGGCCGGCCTTGGTGAGCGAGCGCAGTTCGAGGTCGCGGAACGGCTCGGGCTTCGCGGCGCGCCCCTCGAACCACGCCTGCAGCGCGCGCGCCTGGTCCAGCGGCATGAATTCGCGCGGATGGCGGCCGAGCATCTCGTGGCGCAGGTGCCCCAGCACCGCCTCGACCCGCTCCGAGAGGTAGGTGTAGCGCCAGGCCGCGTCGGTCTCCCAGACGTACTCGCCCGAGGCCTCGACGACGTCGCGGAAGCGCCGCTCGCGCTCGGCCAGCGCCTCGCGGTTGCGCCGCTGCTCGGTGACGTCGCGCATCACCGACTGCACCACCAGGCGGCCGCGCTCCAGGTAGGACACGCCGGCCATCTCCACCATCAGGTCGCTGCCGTCGAGGCGCCGCAGCCGCCGCTCCTCGAAGGCGGTGCTTCCCGGCCCGGCTTCCAGGTAATCGCGCCGCTCGCGCGAGCGCGCGCGCTCGTCGGGGTGGATCCGCTGGTAGAGGCCGGTGCCCAGCAGGCGCTGCGGCGTCCCGGCGCCTAGCAGCTTCACCGCGGCCGGGTTGACATACTCGATGATGCCGCCGGAGGTGACGACCACGCCATCTGGTGCAAGCTCGATGAGCGACCGGTAGCGCTCCTCGGCGTCGCGCAGCGCCTGCTCGGCGCGCTTGCGCGCGGTGATGTCCAGGTTGGTGCCGATCATGCGCAGCGCGCGCCCGCTGGCCGGGTCGCGTTGCGCGACCTTGCCCTTGGACAGCACCCACAGCCATTCCCCGGTCTCGCTGCGCACGCGGTGCTCGACCGCGTACGCGTCGCGCTCGCCCTTCATGGTCGCGTACGCCGCCTCGCGGATCGCCGGGAAATCGTCGCGGTGCACCAGTCCCTGCAGCTCGGCCATCTCCGCCTGCGTCGAGGCCTGCGGCCGGCCCAGCAGGCGCCCCCAGCCCTCGCTCAGGTAGACGCGCCCGCTGCGCAGGTCCAGGTCCCAGAGGCTGGCGCCGGAGCCCTCGAGCGCGAGCTCGAGCCGCTCCTTGGCGAGGCCGAGCGCGATCTCGGACCGGCGCCGCTCGGTGATGTCGCGCCCGACGCCGCGAAAGCCGATGAAGCGGCCCTCGCCGTCGTGCCGCGGCCGCCCCAGCACGGTGTGGATCCGGCGCAGGTGCGGCTTGGCGCCCTCGCCCGCCTGGTTCATGATCTCGAAGTCGAAGAACGGCAGCCGCGCATCCACCTGGTGCAGGCGTTCGAGGTGATGAACCAGTGCCTGCGGCTCGATGGCGAGACCCGGGATCTCCCAGAGCTTGCGGCCGTAGACCAGCGCGTCGCCGAACAGCGCGGCCACCGCCGGCCCGCCGCTCATCCACGAGATGCGGTAGTCGGCGTCGGTCTCCCAGAACCAGTCGGCCGAGAGCGAGGTCAGGTGGCGGAAGCGCTCCTCGCTCGCCTTCAGCGCCTGCGTCGCCAGGCGGTCGCGCCGGCGGGCGACGAACCAGGCGCCGAACAGGGTCAGCGCGCCGACGCCGAACAGCGCGGCTTCGAGCAGGGGTTCCGACGCAAGCATCGCTAGCCGCCGGCGGCGGGATCGCCCACGGGCGGGGCGACCTTCAGCACCTCGTCCATGGTGGTGAGCCCCGAGGCCACCTTCATCGCGCCGCTGATGCGCAACGCCTTCATGCCTTCCTTGTAGGCGCGCTCGCGGACCAGCGCGAGGTCGGCGCCGCCGCCGACCACCTCCCGGATGCCGGGGGAGCACAGCAGCGTCTCGTAGATGCCGACGCGGCCGCTGAACCCGGTCATGCGGCATTCGAGGCAGCCCACCGGCTTGTAGACTGCCGCCGGGCGGTTGGATTTCCACGGCGCCACCAGCGCGTCCCACTTCGCGTGGTCCTCGCCGCGGTGCAGTTCCATCTTTTCCTTGCAGTGCGCGCACAGCGTGCGCACCAGGCGCTGCGCCATGATGCCGTTGAGCGTGGCATTGAGCAGGTAGGGCGCGATCCCCAGCTCGAGCATCCGCGTCACCGCGCTGGGCGCGTCGTTGGTGTGCAGCGTGGAGAGCACCAGGTGGCCGGTGAGCGCCGCCTGCACCGCCATCTCCGCGGTCTCCAGGTCCCGGATCTCGCCCACCATGATGATGTCGGGGTCCTGGCGCATCAGCGCGCGCAGGCCCTGCGCGAAACCGAGGTCGATCGCGGTGGTGACCTGCATCTGGTTGAACGAGCCCTCCACCATCTCGATCGGGTCCTCGATGGTGCAGACGTTGACCTCCGGGGTCGCCAGCTGCTTCAGCGTCGAGTACAGCGTCGTCGTCTTCCCCGAGCCGGTGGGGCCGGTCACCAGCACGATGCCGTTGGGCCGCTCGGTCATGTCGGTCCAGCGCTTCTTGTCGTCCTCGGAAAAGCCCAGTTCGCTGAAGTCGCGTACCAGCACCTCGGGGTCGAAGATGCGCATCACCAGCTTCTCGCCGAACGCGGTGGGCAGCGTGGACAGGCGCAGCTCCACCTCCTGGCCCTCGATCGTGCGCGTCTTGATGCGGCCGTCCTGCGGCCGGCGCTTCTCAACCACGTCCATGCGGCCGAGGATCTTGATCCGGCTGGTCATCGCCGCCAGCACCGAGGCCGGGATCTGGTAGACCTGGTGCAGAACGCCGTCGATGCGGAAGCGCACCACGCCCAGCTCCCGCCGAGGTTCTATATGGATGTCGCTCGCGCGCTGCTCGAAGGCGTAGCTCCAGAGCCAGTCGACCACCCGCACCACGTGGGCGTCGTTGGCATCCAGCGTCTTGTTGGACGACCCGAGTTCGACCAGCTGCTCGAAGTTGGACAGACCCGAGAGGTTGCTCTGGCCGCGGTTGGCGCCCTTGACCGACTTGGCGAGGTTGTAGAACTCGACCTGGAAGCGCTGGATGTCGGCCGGGTTGGCGATGACGCGCCTGATGCCGAGCTTGAGCATCCCCGCGAGCTCGTGCTCCCACTCGCGCAGGAAGGGCTCGGCGGTGGCGATGGTCGCCTCCTTGGTGTTCACCGCCACCGGCAGGATCTTGAAGCGCGTGGCGTAGGCCGAGGACATCACCTCGGTGACCGCGGAGAAATT
>JALHLN010000178.1 GCA_022844545.1 Burkholderiales bacterium
GGTTGCAAAGGGAAGCAAAAACACGCACTCTTAACCCCGCCAGAGATGCCCGTTTCCCTCACCCGAAACTGGTCCCATTACGCCGGAAATCCCTGGCTCCATTACGGCGAAAGATGACATGCGGATGCCGGCCCAGCCTAGGTAGCGCCGCACAAGGTCGCCCATTCGATTCTTCAGGAACGGCTCTCCGTAGTCGGTGAGAAACAGGGTGCCTTCGTCCGGGTCGTGCGCCAGCGATGGCCGGACGAACTCCAGGTACCGGGCGAGCCAGGTGGCGGCCCTGGTTCCAATCGGCACGACTCTGTCCCGGCCGCCTTTGCCCTGGCGGATGGAGAGTGAACCGCGCTCCCGGTTCCAGTCTGGGACCGCTAGGGCGGCAAGCTCCGCGCGGCGCATCCCGGTCGAGTACAGGGTCTCCAGCAATGCCCGATCCCGTACGCCCCAAGGCGTGGCGGTATCGGCCTCGCGGATCAAGCGGTCCACCTCCGACACCGACAGCACCCGGGCGGGCAGGCGCAGGGGCTTGCGAGGCAAGGCCAATTCCGCTGCAGGGTTGGCGGGGATGCGGCCGCAGCGGGCAAGCCATTTGAAGAAGCCCTTGAGGGGCACGAGGAGGAGTTGCTGCGAGGTCATCGCCAGGGATCCGCCGTCCGCCTTGCGGTAGAGGAAGAGATCGTGCCGGTAGCGCTCAAGGAGCGGCAACGTCAGCGTTGAAACACAACGCAGGCCACGTCCATCCGCCCAGGTCACGAAGCGCCGTAGTGCCTTTCTCCGCAGCACCACGCCCGCTTCGCGGTAGCCCATCGTGCGCCAGTAATCCAGGTACGCGCGCACGTCGTCCTGGATCGGGTTGGCGGCGGCGGGGTCGGGACGCGCGGGTCGAAGCGGGAGCCTGCGCTTGCGGTACAAGGCGTGCTTGCGCAGCCGGCGGGATGGCGTGGACATGCCCGAATGAAACGGGAGCGGCGGGCTGGCGGGTTAGTAGGGACTGCGCGACGAAATGCCGGTTTCCGGTACTCGCCCGGCGGCGGATGCAATGTAACCGATCGGTTACATCAAGGCGCCTTGAGCGACGCCAGCTCGCAGCTCTGCTCGAAGTTCGAGCGGTTGTCCCTCACCTTGAAGGACACGAACATCTTCAGTGCCGGCGAATAGAGAACCTCGCGCCGCAGGTCGTGGAAGGGGCTGGAGCTGGTGTCCACCACCTCGTAGACCTCCTGCTCGCCGAACGCGCCGGTCGGCACGCGGCGCACGCTCCGCACGTGGATCGTATGGTTTCGCTGGGCTTCGCCGCGCAGCCCGGCCCAGTGATACGTGAACCGGTGCCGCTCGCCCACCACCAGCTTCGTGATCCCGGCCTCGGCGCCCTTCAGGCGCTTCATCCGGATGTTGCCGCGCCCGGTCCCGAAGACGTCGTAGATGTCGGCGAGCATGTAGGCCCACACCGGCGCGGTCTTGTTGAGTTCGGGCTTGCCGGCCTGGTGCACCTTGACGGTGCCGTTGGCGTTCTCGGCGAACACCCAGGTCGAGGTCTGGCCGCCGGAGCAGCGCATGACGAACTCGGTGCCCGCCGGGGGCGCCAGCACCTCCTGCGCGCCGGCCGCGCCGCCCAGCGCGGCGAGGACGGCGAAGAGAACGAACGTCCGGGCATTGCGCATGTCAGCCTCCCTTTTTCTGCGCCAGCGCCTCCGCGATCGTGGTCTGGTCGGCGATCTCCTGCTTGGCGATGGCGTTGCGGTGCACCTCGTCCGGGCCGTCGGCGAAGCGCAGCGTCCTCTGGTGCGCGTAGGCGTTGGCGAGGCCGAAATCATCCGACACCCCGGCGGCGCCGTGCACCTGCATCGCCCAGTCGATGACCTGGAGGGCCATGTTGGGCGCGAGCACCTTGATCATGGCGATTTCCTTGCGCGCCACCTTGTTGCCCACGGTGTCCATGCGCCAGGCGGCGTGCAGCACCATGAAGCGCGCGCTGTCGATCATGATGCGCGCCTCGGCGATCCGCTCGCGCGTCACGCCCTGCTCGGCGACGCTGCGGCCGAAGGCGACGCGCTGCGTGGCGCGCTTGCACATCTTCTCCAGCGCCCGCTCGGCCTGGCCGATGGAGCGCATGCAGTGGTGGATGCGGCCCGGTCCCAGACGCCCTTGCGCGATCTCGAAGCCGCGGCCTTCGCCCAGCAGGATGTTCGAGGCCGGGACGCGCACGTCCTTGAAGTCGATTTCCATGTGGCCGTGCGGCGCGTCGTCATAGCCGAACACCGGCAGGTAGCGCAGGATCTTGACGCCCGGCGTGCCCGCCGGGACCAGCACCATGGACTGCTGGCTGTGGCGCGAGGCGTGGTCCGGGTTGGTCTTGCCCATGACGATGTAGATCGCGCAGCGCGGATCGCCCGCGCCCGAGGACCACCACTTGCGGCCGTTGATGACGTAGTCGTTGCCATCCTTGCGGATGCTCATCTGGATGTTGGTGGCATCCGAGCTGGCCACCGCGGGCTCGGTCATCAGGAACGCGGAGCGGATCCTGCCTTCCAGCAGCGGGTCCAGCCACTGCTTCTTCTGCTCCTCGGTGCCGTAGCGCTCCAGGGTCTCCATGTTGCCGGTGTCCGGCGCCGAGCAGTTGAACACCTCCGGCGCCCAGGAGGCGCGGCCCATGATCTCGCACAGCGGCGCGTAGTCCAGGTTGGACAGGCCGCCGCCGGGGGCGCGCGGCGACTTGGGCAGGAACAGGTTCCACAGCCCGGCGGCCTTCGCCTTGGGCTTCAGTTCCTCGATGATGGGCACCGGCTCCCAGCGCTTGTCGCTCCTCACATGGGCGTAGTACTTCGCCTCGTTGGGGTAGATGTGCTCGTCCATGAAGGCGAGCAGCTTCTTCTGCAGCTCTTTGGTCCGCGCGCTGTACTCGAAATCCATCACCGACTCCTTTTCAGAATTTTCTCGACCTGCTGCCAGCCGAGTTCCGCCATGATCGGCGCCCGGCCGCCCGCCTCGGCCGCGTGCGTCGAGGCGGCGGTGCCGTCCACGACGCGCTTGGCGATGCCCTGCAGGATGGCGGCGATGCGGAACAGGTTGTACGCCATGTAGTAGTCCCAGGTCGAATCGTCGGGCCGGGTGCGCCCGGTGCGCTGGAAGTAGCGCGCCACGTACTCGCGCTCGCCCGGGATGCCCAGTGCCGCGAGGTCCAGTCCGGCAATGCCGCGGAACTTGCCCGGCGGGATGTGCCAGCTCATGCAATGGTAGGAGAAGTCCGCCAGCGGATCCCCCAGCGTGGACAGCTCCCAGTCCAGCACCGCGAGGATCCTCGGCTCGGAGGGATGGAACACGGTGTTGTCCAGGCGGTAGTCGCCGTGCACCACGGTGGTCTCGGCCGCGGCCGGGATGTTCTGCGGCAGCCAGGCCATCAGGTTATCCATGGCCTCGATCTTCACCGTCTCCGAGGCCTGGTACTGCTTGGTCCAGCGTCCGACCTGGCGCTCGATGTAGCTGCCCGCCTTGCCGAAATCCTCCAGCCCGGCGGCCTTGTAGTCGATGGAGTGCAGCAGCGCGATGACACGGTTCAATTCGTCCCAGACCGCGGCGCGCCCGGCCTGGTCCATGCCGGGCAGCGACTGGTCCCACATCACCCGGCCATCGACGCAGTCCATGACGTAGAACGCGGTGCCGATGACCGCATCGTCCTCGCACAGCACGTAGGGCTTCGCCACCGGGAAGCCCTGCTTGTGCAGCGCCGAGATGACCTTGAACTCGCGGTCCACCGCGTGCGCCGAGGGCAGCAGCTTCCCCGGGGGCTTGCGGCGCAGGGCATAGCGCTTGCCGCCGGCGGTAATGCGGTAGGTGGGATTGGACTGGCCGCCCTTGAACTGCTCCACGACCAGTTCGCCCTCGAAGCCCTCGACCCGGCCGCGCAGGTAATCCTGCAGGCGCGCGACATCGAAACGATGGCGTTCCTCGACCGCTTTGACGCCGATGAACTGGTCGGACATGGTTGGCTGAAGGATAATCGAAAACATGCGGCTGGATCGGACATGAAGCGGATCACCTGCGCCGAGGCGGCGCAACTGCTGCAGGACGGCTGGACCGTGTCCACATCCGGGTTCACCGGCTCGGGCCACGCCGAAGGCGTTTCCGCTGCGGTGGAGAAGCGCTTCCTCGAAACCGGCCGCCCGCGCGGCCTGACCCTCGTCTACGCCGCCGGCCAGGGCGACCGCGCCACCCGCGGCACCGGGCGCTACGGCCACGAGGGGCTGTTGAAGCGCATCATCGGCGGCCACTGGGGCGCCGCGCCGCGCCTGGGCGCGCTCGCGGTGGCGAACAAGGTCGAGGCCTACAACTGGCCGCAGGGCGTGATCGCGCAGCTGTACCGCGCCATCGCCGGCGGCAAGCCCGGCGTGGTATCGCCCATCGGGCTGCACACCTTCATCGACCCGCGCCACGACGGCGGCAAGTTGAACCGGGTCACCACCGAGGAGCTGGTCGAACTGGTCACGCTGCGCGGGCAGGAGTACCTCTTCTACCCCTCGATGCCGATCCATTGCGCCATCCTGCGCGCCACCTCCGCCGACGATGACGGCAACCTGAGCATGGAGGAAGAGCCTCACTTCAACGACGTCCTGCCGCTGGCGCAGGCCGCCCACAACTCCGGCGGCATCGTCATCGCGCAGGTGAAGCAGCTCAGGACGAAGGGCGCGATCCACCCGATGCAGGTGAAGGTGCCCGGGATCCTGGTGGACTACGTGGTGGTGGCGGAGAACGCCGAGGACCACTGGCAGACCTATGGCGAGGCGTTCAATCCGGCCTATTGCGGGGACGCACGCCTTGAGCGCGCCGCGGCGAAACCACTTCCGCTCGATCTCAGAAAGATCATCCAGCGCCGCGCGGTGCTCGAACTCCTGAAATGGAAGAAGCCGATCGTGAACCTGGGCGTCGGCATGCCCTCGGGCGTGGGCGAAGTGGCGCGCGAGGAAGGGCTGGACGATTTCGTCATGACCGTGGAATCCGGCCCGATCGGCGGCATCCCGGCCTCCTTCCCGTCGTTCGGCGCCTCGGCCAACCCCGACGCCATCATCAGCCACGCCGAGCAGTTCGACTTCTACGACGGCGGCGGCCTCGACCTCACCTTCCTCGGCCTGGCGCAGATGGACATCGAGGGCAACGTCAACGTGTCGAAGTTCGGCGACCGCGTCGCCGGCGTCGGCGGCTTCGTCAACATCACCCAGACCGCGAAGGAGGTGGTGTTCATGGGCTCGCTCACCGCCAAGGGGCTGGAGGTGCGCGCGGCCGACGGCCGGTTGCAGATCGTGCGCGAAGGCACGGTGAAGAAGGTGCTGCCGCGCGTCGAGCACCTGTCCTTCAATGGCCCCTACACCGCGGGCCGCGGCACCAAGGTGCTCTACGTCACCGAGCGCGCGGTGTTCGACCTGCGCGACGGGCACCTCACGCTGGCGGAAATCGCCCCCGGCGTGGACCTCGCGCGCGATGTGCTCGCGCAGTTGGGCGCCCCGGTGCCGGTCGCGCCCGACCTGAAACCGATGGACGCGCGCATTTTCCGCGCCGCGCCGATGCTCGCCGCCTGAGAAACGGGAGATGGAGACGATGAGAAAGGTGAAGAAGACATCCGGATTCGCCGTCAGCCACCGCGCCGGGGCGAAGTTCGTCCGCCGCGGCCTGCGCGCCTACTTCGAATACCGCGACCTCGGCATCCGCCGCGCCACGCGCGGCAAGGTGGTGGCGCACGTCATCCGCGCCCGCAGGGGCAAGGCGCCGCACGGCCAATGGCACCGGCACGACTGCGAGGTGCAGTTCGTCTACGTCCTCAAGGGCTGGGCGGTGTTCGAGTACGAGGGCGTGGGCGAAGTGCGGATGAAGGCCGGGACCTGCTTCTACCAGCCGCCCGGCATCCGGCACCGCGAAATCCGCCATTCGCAGGACCTGCAGATGATCGAGGTGGTCGCCCCGGCGGACTTCCGCACCGCGGAGGCCGCGGCGCCCGCGCGCAAGCTCAGGCGGGGATATCGGGCACCAGGCGCGCGCGCAGGCGGTTGATAGTGTCCTTCAGCAGGAGCTTCCTCTTCTTCAGGCGCCGCAACTGAAGCTGGTCCTGGGTGGGATGCTCGGAGATGCGCAGGATCACGTCGTCCAGGTCCTGGTGCTCGAGCTCCAGCGCCAGGATCCGCGCCTCGATCTGCGTCCGCTCCTCGTCGGTGAGCGTGAGGATTCCCAACGCCACCCTCCCGATTGTCAGAAATGGACAGAATCGCCTTCGCGCGGCGGCGCGCGTGAACTGCGTCACCGCCCCGCAACCGGCCTTTGCGCATCCTATCCGGTCCGGAACCCGGGGAAAAGGGCTCCGGGCGCGCGTCGCGCGCCTTAGAATGCTTTTT
>JALHLN010000179.1:0-3823 GCA_022844545.1 Burkholderiales bacterium
CCGCAGTGATGCCGGACAGGGCGGCGGCGAGGCTGGCCGCCAATGCCGCGGCGGCGGTTGCGAAGCGTTTCATTTTTTGACTCCCCTTGGTCGGCAGGTTGCCGAGCCGGGCATTGTAAACTTGCCACCTCCCACCAGATACCCCCGAGGAAGAAATAGATGAACCGGACGGTTAACAGGATCGTCAAGGCGCAGCCGCTCGCGCGCGCCATCGAGGCGGTCGTCCTCGCCGGCGGCAGCGAAGCCCGCGAGGCGAAGATCGTCGCGGAGAACCTGGTCACCGCCAACCTGACAGGGCACGATTCCCACGGCGTGGGCATGATCCCGCGCTACGTCGACTCGCTGCTGGAGGGCGGGTTGAAGGTCAACCAGCACCCGAAAATCCAGTTCGACGGCGGCGCCATGCTGTCGCTGGACGGCCAGGCGGGCTACGGGCAGGTGATCGGGCTCGAAGCCATGGACATCGGCATTGGGCGGGCAAGACAGCATGGACTCTGCGTGATGGGCCTGGGAAGGGCCCACCACCTGTGCCGCATCGGGCAGTGGGCCGAGCAGGCGGTGGCGGCGGGGCTGGTGTCGCTGCACTTCACCAACGTCATCTCGCGCTCGATCGTCGCGCCCTACGGCGGCGCGGATGCGCGCTTCGGCACCAACCCGGTGACCATCGGCATCCCGATCCCCAACGAGCCGCCGTTCATCCTCGACATGGCCACCAGCGCGGTGGCGCAGGGCAAGATCCGCGTCGCGCACAACAAGCGCGAGCAGGTTTCGCCCGACTGGCTGATCGACAACGAAGGAAGACCCAGCTCCGATCCCCGCTTTGGGGTCATTGAGCCCTTCGGCGCGCTGCGCACCTTCGGCCTGCACAAGGGCTACGGCCTCGCCGTGGTCTGCGAGCTGCTGGGCGGCGCGTTGACCGGCGGCGGCACCTGGCATTCGGAAGACAGATCAAAGAAACGCGTCTGGAACGGCATGCTCACCATCCTCATCGATCCGAAGCGCCTGGGCACCGGGGACGTGTTCGCGCAGGAGACGACCGCGTTCCTGGAGTCGCTGCGCAAGTCGCCGGTGGCGCCGGGGTTCGACAAGGTCAGGATCGCCGGCGAACCCGAGCGCGAGACGCGCGCGAAACGGGAGCGGGACGGCATCGCGGTGGACGCGAACACCTGGGAGGAGATCGTCGCGGCGGGGGCGAAGCTGAAGGTGGCGCGGGAGACGCTGGAGAAGCTGGTGCAGGGCGGCTAGCCCTTGCAACGGGGTCTGCCCGGCCCCATATTGGCCCCATCGGACCATCGTCCGGGGGATTCCGCCATGCGCAG
Source organism: Burkholderiales bacterium (assembly GCA_022844545.1). GTDB lineage: Bacteria > Pseudomonadota > Gammaproteobacteria > Burkholderiales > SG8-39 > RBG-16-66-20. Next base: position 1,320 of record JALHLN010000179.1, read on the forward strand.
GCTCTTACTCGTCGTTCTCGCCACGCTCACGCTCTCCGGCTGCGGCTACAACGAGTTCCAGCGCCTGGACGAAGGCGTCAAGGCCGCCTGGTCCGAGGTCATCAACAACTACCAGCGCCGCGCCGACCTGATCCCGAACCTGGTCGCCACGGTGCAGGGCGCGGCGGACTTCGAGAAGAGCACGCTGGTGGAGCTCACCAATGCCCGCGCCTCGGTCTCGGCCATCAAGGCAACGCCGGAACTGGTCAACGACCCGGAGGCATTCGCGAAATTCCAGGCCGCGCAGGGGCAGATGACGAGCGCGCTGTCGCGCCTGCTGGCGGTGGCGGAGAACTACCCGACGCTGACGGCGACCAAGGAATTCGGCGAGCTGCGCGCGGAACTGGCCGGCGCCGAGAACCGCATCACGGTGGCGCGCGGCCGCTACATCAAGGCGGTGGAGGCCTACAACGTCCTCGCGCGCCAGTTCCCCTCCAACCTCACCGCGATGCTGTTCGGCTACAAGACCAAGGCCAACTTCACCGTCGAGAACGAGAAGGCCATCGCGGCGCCGCCGAAGGTGGACTTCTCCAAGCCCGCGGCAAAGTAATCCGATGCGCTTCCTGCTCGCGGCGTGCCTCGCGCTGGCGGGCTTCCTCGGCCCCGCGTTTGTCCCTGCTTGGGCGGAGGTGCCGATCCCGCCGCTCTCGGCGCGCGTCACCGACCTCACCGGCACGCTGAGCGCGCAGCAGAGGGGCGAGCTCGAATCGCGCCTGGCGGCGTTCGAGGCGAAGCGCGGCAGCCAGATCGCGGTGCTGATGCTGCCCAGCACGAAGCCCGAGGAGATCGAGCAGTACTCCATTCGCCTCGCGGAGGCCTGGAAGATCGGCCGCAAGGGCGTGGACGACGGCGTGATCGTGGTCGTGGCCAAGGACGACCGGCGCCTGCGCATCGAGGTGGGCTACGGGCTGGAAGGCGTGATCCCGGACGCGGTGGCGAAGCGCGTCATCGACGAGCGCATCACGCCGCGCTTCAAGCAAGGCGATTTCCACGGCGGCATCCGCGACGGCGTCGAACAGTTGATCCGCCTCGCCGAGGGCGAGAAGCTGCCGGAACCTGAGGCGCGCGCGGCTTCGCGCGGCGGCCGCGACCCGGTGTCCGGCCTGTTCGACTACGTCGTCCCTGCTCTGTTCTTCATCGTCATCGCCGGCGGCGTGCTCAAGCTGCTCCTGGGCCGCCTCGCCGGCTCGCTCGCCACCGGCGTGCTGCTCGGGCTGGCCGCGCTGCTGGTGTTCAACCTGGTGGCCGCACTGGTCGCCGCGGCGATGGGGTTCCTCTTCACCTTCGCCAATACCGGCACCGGGCGCGGCGGCGGCTGGTCGAGCAGCGGCGGCTCGTCGTCCTCCGGCAGCTTCGGCGGCGGCGGCGGCAGTTTCGGGGGCGGCGGCGCCTCGGGGCGCTGGTAGCCGATGCGCTGGATCCGGCACCTGTTCCTGGATGACCTCGCCATGCGGCGGGCGTTTCCTGCCGCCTCGCTGGAGGCGATCACGCGCGCGGTGGCTGAGCAGGAGAAACGCCATCGCGGCGAGCTGCGCGTCGCGATCGAGGGCGGCCTGCCCATCCAGGCGCTCGTCGTCGGGCGCACCGCGCACGAGCGGGCGCTCGAGCAATTCACCCGCCTGCGCGTCTGGGACACCGAGGACAACGCCGGGGTGCTGGTCTACCTGCTGCTTGCCGACCACCGGGTGGAGATCGTGGCCGACCGCGGCATCCACGCCCGCGTCGGCGCGGCGGCCTGGGAAACCATTTGCGGGGCGATGCAGCGCGAGTTCGCCGCCGGTCGCTACGAGGCGGGCCTGGTGAGCGGCCTCGCCTCCATCAGCGACCTGCTGGCGCAGCACTTCCCGGCGCAGGCCGGCGCCGCCGCCAACCCGAACGAACTTCCGGACAAGCCGGTCCTGCTTTAGCTATGCTGGGCGCAGGATGCTCCTGCGCGCGATCGCGATCCTGTGCCTTGCCGGCGCCGCGGCCGCGGCGGAGGAGGTGTCCGTGGAGGCTTCGCGGCGCGACGGCGCGGTCGAGGTCCGCGCGCACGCGCTGGTGGACGCCGCCTTCGACACCGTCTGGGGCGCGCTCACCGATTACGACCGGCTGCCGGCGTTCATCCCGGGGATGAAGGCGAGCCGCGTCATCGCGCGCAACGGCAACGTCGCCGTCATCGAGCAGGTTGGCGAGGCGAGGTTCCTCTTTTTCAGCTTTCCGATCGAGGTGACCGTGCAGTCGACCGCGCGGCCGCCGGATGCGATCGACATCCGCGCGCTGAAGGGCAGCTTCCGGCGCCTGGACGGTGGCTACCGGCTGCGTCAGCTGCCGGCAGGCATCATCGAACTGGCGTGGATCGGGCTGCTGGAACCCGATTTCGCGCTGCCGCCGCTGCTGGGCGAAGTGCTCATGCGCTCGACCATCGAGGACCAGTTTCTCGGCATGGTGCGGGAGATCGAGCGCCGCGAGGCGCTGCGGCGCGC
>JALHLN010000179.1:3833-6371 GCA_022844545.1 Burkholderiales bacterium
CGCGGGCGCGCCAAGGAACTGACTCAGGCGGGCTTGTCGCCGCCGGGCTTGGCGGCGTCCTGCGCCTTGGCCGCGTCCTCCGGCGCCTTGTAGTCGCCGATGACGCCCTTCAGCGGGCAGGCGGACACGATCGCGCACTTGCTGCAACCGACGGCCAGTGCAACGGGACAGAGCGTCATGGGTGCCTCCTCAGGTGATACCGCGGCCCAACCTTAGCACGCGCGGATTCATCACCGCGAACCACAGCGGCGGCACCAGCGCGAGCGGCACCATCGCGGGGTACCCCGCGGGCAGCTTGGGGCTCTCCGCCTGAGGCTGCAGCGCCGCGTAGGGCCGCCCGGGATTGAGGTGGTGATCGGCGTGGCGCTGCAGGTGCACCAGGAAACAGTTGCTCAGGCGCTCGTAGGCGTCCCAGGCGTGGGCCGCGGTCGGCCGCTCGTAGCGCCCGTCGGGCAGTTTCTTCCTCTGCAGGCCGTAATGCTCGATGTAGTTCACCGCTTCCAGCTGCAGGACGGCGACCGCGCTTTGCCCGAAGAAGAACGCCACTGCCCAGGGCCCGAACGCGATCCCCAGCGTCGCCGCGATGGCGAAGGTCGCCGCCCAGGGCCGCAGCACCTCGGCGCGCTCCAGTTGCCAGGCGTGCGCGAAGGATCCCGCGAGCGTGCGCGGCAGGAAGCGCCAGAAGCCTTCGCCGAAGCGCGCGCTGGCCGGATCCTCGGGCGTGGCGACGCGCGCGTGGTGGCCGCGGTTGTGCTCCACGGTGAAGTGGCCGTAGCTCACGCTCGCGAGCAGCAGGCGCGAGAGGAACCGGTCCAGCCCGGGCAGCTTGTGCCCGAGCTCGTGCGCGATGGTGATGCCGGCGCCGCCGGTGGCGAGGCCGACCGAGGCGGTGAAGAGGATCGCTTCGCCCGCGCCCAGCGTGCCGGAGCCGACGAGCCATGCCCCCCAACCGATCAGGCACAGCTGCAGCGGCACCCACGCGTGCAGCACGAAGCGGAAGAAGGGGCCGTGCTTCAGCCGTTCCAGTTCCGCCGGCGCGGCGGGCGCCGCGTCGCGCCCGATGGCCACGTCCAGCAGCGGAACCGCGACGAAGAACACCGCGAACGCGTACCAGTACTGGCCGAGGGCGTGGCCGATGACCGGCGCAGCGGCGACGCTGAGGGCGAGCAGGAAGCGCGCGTCGCGCAGGGCGAACCCTTGCGCGGCGTCAGGCGTGGAGGACATCCTGCCAGGCCGGCGTGCGCTCCAGCACCGCGCGCACGTAGCTGCAGCGCGGCACCAGCTTCACGTTCTCGGCGCGTGCCCAGGTGACCACGGCCTCTACCAGTTGCTTCGCCGCGCCTGAACCGCGCAGCGAGTCGTCCACCTCGGTGTGGTTCACCGCGACCACGCCGGGGCCGCGCGCCGCGTAGAGCAACTCGCCGACGCGGCGGCCGTCGCGCGACAGGATGAACCTTCCGCTGCCGTCCTGCCGCTCGTGGGACAACGCCAGGCCATGGATGGACGCGGGCAGGGTCATGCGGGGAATTTTAAGGGTTATCCTGCCGCCAGACCCATGATGACCCAGCGCCCGGACGGCGGCCGCGTCCTGATCTACAGCCACGACAGCTACGGCCTGGGGCACCTCAGCCGCTGCCGCACCATCGCGCATGCACTGGTCGCGGGCTACAAGAAGGCGAGGGTCGTCATCCTGTCGGGCTCGCCGGTCGCCGGCAGCTTCACCTTCCGCAACCGCGTGGCCGTCCGGCTGGTAGCCGGCGTCACCAAGCTGCCCAACAGCGAGTACGCGCCGCTGGACCGCGAGACGGACATCGCGGGCACGCTGGCCTTGCGCGCGGCGGCGATACGCGAGACGGTCGAGACCTTCCGTCCGCACCTGTTCATCGTGGACAAGGAGCCCACCGGCCTGCGCGGCGAGGTGCTGGAGGCGCTCGCCATCGCAAAGGCGCAGGGCACGCGGCTGGTGCTGGGCCTGCGCGACGTGATGGACGATCCCGGGCGCCTGCGCGCGGAATGGCAGCGCAAGCATTCGCTCGACGCCCTGCGCGACCTGTACGACGAGATCTGGATCTACGGCCTCGAGCAGGTCTGCGAGCCCCTGCGGGGACTGGCGCTGCCGCCGCAGGTGCCCGGCAAGATCGCCTACACCGGCTACCTGCGGCGCGAGACGCCGGCGCACGGCGCGCCGCCGCGGCTGCACGGCATCACCGACCGGCCCTACCTGCTGGTCACCACCGGCGGCGGCGACGACGGCGCGGACCTGGTGGACTGGGTGCTGCGCGCGTATGAACACGACACCGCGCTGCCCTACCCGGCGCTGGTGGTGCTGGGACCCTTCATGCCCGCGGTACGGCGCGCTGAATTCCTGCAGCGCGCCTCGCGGCTCGGGCGCGTGGCGGCGATCGATTTCCACCCGGGACTGGAAACCCTGATCGACCGCGCCGCGGGCGTGGTGGCGATGGGCGGCTACAACACCTTCTGCGAAGTGCTGTCGCTCGACAAGCGGGCGCTGATCGTGCCGCGCACCGAGCCGCGCCT
>JALHLN010000180.1 GCA_022844545.1 Burkholderiales bacterium
TTGAACAGGCCCCTGGCGGCGGCGACGATCTTCTCCGGCTGCGGCAGCGCCGCCTCCTCGAGGTGTTTCGCGTAGGGCACCGGCACCTCCTCGCTGCAGACCCGCGCCACCGGCGCGTCGAGGTCGTAGAACGCGCCCTCCATGATGCGCGCCATCACCTCCGAGGCGAGGCTGCCGCTGCGCCAGCATTCGTCCACCACCACCGCGCGCCGCGTCTTCCTCACCGAGGCGAGGATCGCCGCGTCATCCAGCGGCCGCAGCACGCGCAGGTCGAGCACCTCGGCGTCGATGCCGCCGGCAGCGAGCGTGCTGGCCGCAGCCAGCGCCTTGGGCAGGCTGGCGCCGTAGGTGATGAGGCTTACCTGCGTCCCCGCGCGGCGCACCCTGGCGCCGCGGATGTCCACCGACACTTCGTCCGGGCACTCGTCCTCCATGCCGAAGAGCGCCGGGTACTCGAACAGGACTACCGGGTCGGGGTCCTGCAGCGCCTGCCACAGCATGCCGCGCGCGTCCTCCACCGTGCCCGCCGCAAGCACGCGAATGCCAGGCACGTGCGCGTACCAGGCCTCGAAACTGTGCGAGTGCTGCGCCGCGAGCTGGCGCCCGGCGCCGCTCGAGGTGCGGATCACCAGCGGCACCGAGAACTGCCCGCCCGACATGTGGCGATAGAGAGCCGCGGTGTTCACGATCTGGTCGAGCGCGAGCAGGCTGAAGTTCACCGTCATGATCTCGACGATCGGGCGCATCCCGCCCAGCGCGGCGCCGATGCCGGCGCCGGTGAAGCCCAGCTCCGACAGCGGCGTGTCGCGCACGCGCCCGGGGCCGAACGCCTCCAGCAGTCCCTTGCTCACCGCGTAGGTGCCGCCGTAGCGGCCGACGTCCTCGCCCATCAGGAAAGCGCGCGGCTCGCGTGCCAGCGCTTCCCGCAGGCCCAGGCGCAGTGCTTCACGGTAGTTGATGCGGCTCATGCGGCGCCCGGCCCGCCGTTGCGCGTGCGCAGGTCGCGGTACAGGTGCTCGACCGGCTCCCAGGTGCCGGCCTCGGCGAAGGCGACCGCCCGCGCCACCTCCTCGTCCGCCGCGCGCTCGATCATCAGGTACTGCTCCTCGGTCAGCAGCCCCTGCGCCTTCAGGCGCGCGGTAAAGGTATGGATCGGGCCGCGCGTCTTCCATTGCGCCACCTCGTCCTTGTCGCGGTAGAGCTCCGGGTCGAACATCGAGTGGGCGCGGAAGCGGTAGGTCTGGAACTCCACGAACCACGGGCCGTCGCCCCGCGCGACCTGCTCCCGAGCAAGGCGCGCCGCCTCGTGCGTCGCCACCACGTCCATGCCATCGACCCGCGCCGTGCGCAGGCCGTACGCCCCCGCCTTGGCGCACAGGTCGGGCTGAGATTCCGAGCGCTCCAACGCCGTGCCCATCGCGTACAGGTTGTTCTCGCAACAGAACAGGACCGGCAGCCGCCACAGCGCGGCGAGGTTCACGGACTCGTGGAACGCGCCCTCGGCCATCGCGCCCTCGCCGAAGAAGCAGGCGGTGACGCGCTCGCCATGCCCCTGCATGCGGTCGGCGAGGGCGAGCCCGACCGCGATCGGCAGGCCGCCGCCGACGATGGCATTGCCGCCGAACAGGCGTGTCGCGGCGTCGAACAGGTGCATGGAGCCGCCGCGACCGCGAGAGCAACCTTCCTGCTTGCCGTACATCTCGGCCATGATCGCGTTCATCGGCATGCCGCGCAGCAGCGCGTGCCCGTGCTCGCGGTAGGTGGCGACCACGTTGTCCTGCGCCGACAGTGCGCGCAGGGCGCCGGCGGCCACCGCTTCCTCGCCGACATACAGGTGGAGGAAACCGCGGATCTTGCCCTGGCCGTAGAGCTCCGCTGACTTCTCCTCCATGCGCCGGATCCGGACCATGTCGGCGAGCAGCGCGAGCGCGAGCGCCGGCTCATAGGGCACCGGGCCGGCCGGCGGCGGCGGCACGGGCGCGCTCATGCCGGCCCTTCCAGTGTCGACAAGTCGCCTTCGGGCAGGCCCAGCTCCCGCGCCTTCAGCAGGCGGCGCATGATCTTGCCGCTCCTTGTGCGGGGCAGCGCCTCGGCGAAGGCGATCTCCTTGGGCGCCACCGCGGCGCCGAGGCGCTTGCGCGCGTGCGCCAGCAGTTGCATTCTCAGCTCCTCCCCCGGCGCGAACCCCGCCTTCAGCGAGACGAAGGCCTTCACCACCTCGCCCACCACCGGGTCGGGCTTGCCGATGACGCCGGCCTCGGCCACCGCCGGGTGCTCCATCAGCGCGCTCTCGACCTCGAACGGACCGATCAGGTGCCCGGCGGACTTGATGACGTCGTCGGCGCGGCCGACGAACCAGAAGTAGCCGTCGGCGTCGCGCCGCGCCAGGTCCCCTGTCAGGTACCAGTCGCCGGCGAAGCACTTGCGATAGCGTTCCTCCTGGCCGAGGTAGCCGCGGAACATGGACGGCCAGCCGGCGCGCAGCACGAGCTCGCCCTCGGTGTCGGGAGCGTCCACGACGTCGAGCCCGCCTTCGCGGCGGTGCACGATGCGCGCCTCGATGCCCGGCAGCGGCTTGCCCATGGACCCCGGCTTCACGTCCATGGCCGCGGTGTTGGCGATCATGATGCCGCCGGTTTCGGTCTGCCACCAGTTGTCGTGGATCGGCAGCCCGAGCACCTCCTGGCCCCACCACACCGCCTCGGGGTTGAGCGGCTCGCCGACGCTGGCGACGAAGCGCAGCTTCGGGAAGCGGTACTTGCGCGCGATGTCGGCGCCCGCCTTCATCAGCAGGCGGATCGCGGTGGGCGCGGTGTACCAGACCGTGACGCCCTGGTCCTGCAGGTTGCGGTACCAGCGCTCGGCGTCGAACTCGGCCTCGTCCACGATGCTGGTGACCCCGTGCGCGAGCGGCGCGACGATGCCGTAGGAGGTGCCGGTGATCCAGCCCGGGTCCGCGGTGCACCAGAACACGTCCTCCGGGTGCAGGTCGAGCGCGAAGCGCCCGGTGGCGTAGTGCGCGGCGACCGCGCCATGCACGTGCACCGCGCCCTTGGGCATGCCGGTGGTGCCGCTGGTGAAGTGCAGGAACGCCGGATCCTCGGCGCCGGTGCGCTCGACCGTGAAGCTCTCGGGCGCCCCCTCCAGCAGGCCCCGCGTCTCCGGGTCGTCCACGCGCAGCACGTGACGCAGCGTCGGCATCTCGGCCTCGACCTTCTTCACGCGTCGCGCGTACAGCGCATCAGTGGTGACCAGGACCTTGCCGGCACCCAGGTTGACGCGGGTCTTGAGCGGCTCGGGGCCAAAGGCGGAGAACATCGGCGAGACCACGGCGCCGCACTTGAGCGCGCCCAGGACCGCCGCGTACAGCTGCGGTATCCGGCCGCAGAGCACGAACACCGCGTCGCCCTTCACCACCCCCAGTCCGCGCAGCACGTTGGCGAAGCGGTTCGAGTCGCGCGCCAGTTGCGCGTAGGTGATGTCGCGCGCCGCCCCGGCGACCGGCAGCCAGCGCAGCGCCACGTGGTTTGCTCGCGGGCCATGCGCATGGCGGTCCACCGCTTCGTGCGCGATGTTGAGGCCGCCGCCGGGCAGGCCCTGCAGCCCGGCGCGCGCGGAGTCCCAGGAGAACGCGGCGCGCGCCGCATCCGTGTCCGGCAGGTTGGGCGCCACCCGGAAACCGGCCGGGTCCTTGCGGATGAGCGGCGGCCGCGGCATCGATCCGCCTATCCCGCCCACTTGCCGTACAGCGTCATGCTGATGTCGAACGCGATCAGGATGACGATGTACCACTCCACCCGCAGCGAGTGGCGCGCGTTGATCAGGTCCACCATGGTGCGCACCGTGCGCCCGGCGAGGTCGAGCTTCCTCTCCACCACCGCCAGCCGCTCGCGGACCTCGAATTCATCCTCCAGCAGGGCGTAGAAGCGCTCCAGTTCCGGGTGCTCCCAGAGCAGCTCGGGCTTGTCGCCGATCTCGGCGCGCCCCACCATGCGGCTTTCCATGCGCAGCAGCCCGCCGATGCGCTTCAGGTGCTTGCGCGTGCGGCCGGGATTGCGGCCGGTCTGCTCCAGTTCAAGGGCGAAGGGCTCGATGCGGTCGAACTCCGCGCCCAGGCGCGTCTCGTAGTGCGCCAGCAAGGTGCTCTTGGACAGGACATCGGCCACCAGTTGCAGCCGGTCGATGCTCCCGGCGTGGATGGTGAGGACGCCGTCGGCCAGCCCCTCGGCGCGCCCGGGATCGACGCGCAATGCCAGCGTCTCCTCCTCCGGGACCGGGTAGCGGCCCTCGACCAGCGGCGCGAGGCGCTCGCGCAGTGCGCGCTCATTGTCTGCGGAAGCGCCGAACAGCACCGCGACGCCGTGGCGGAACAGCACCGCGACGCCGCCTTCGGGCAGCCGCAGGGCGAGGGGCATGCGGGCCAGCACCTCGGCTTCGGGCCAGGCGCGCAGGTCCAGGCGCGAGCCGAGCAGCAGGGCGCGGGCCTGGAATGCGTCACCCGCAACAGCGGCCGCTCCGACAGCAGACATGCTCCCGACCCGATGCTTCAATGCGACATCAGCACCGGCACCGTCATCTGCTTCAGCAGCGTGCGCGTCGCCCCGCCCAGGAGCAATTCGCGCACCCGCGAGTGGCCGTAGGCGCCCATGACGATCAGGTCGGTGCCGTAGTCGAAGGCGCGCGACAGGATGACGCTGCCCGGATCGATGCCGCCCGAGGCGGTGCGTGCGACCTCGGCCTTGACGCCGTGGCGGGACAGGTAGAGGGCAATGTCCGCACCCGGCTGCTCGCCGTGGCCCCCGGCAGTGGCGCGGCTGTCGACGCTCAGCACGGTCACCCGCTTCGCGCGCTGCAGCAGCGGCAGGGCATCGGTCACCGCGCGCGCGGCCTCGCGGCCGGCGTCCCAGCACACCAGGATGTTGTCGGCCTTCACCGCCGCGTCGCCGGCGTAGGGCAGCACGAGCACCGGCCGGCCCACCGAGAGCAGGATGGCGTCGGCGAAACCGGTGCCGCCGTCGTCCTGCGGATCGGTCTGGTTGACCAGCACGAGGTCGGCATAGCGCGCGTGCAGCGCCATCACGGCGGCGGGATCGCCCCGCCCCACGCGCCATTCCGCCCGCGCCAAGCCGGCCGCCTTGACGCCTTCGTCGAAGCGCGCCCTGGCCTGGGCAGTCATCTCGGCCACGGCCTTTGCATACACCTCGTCCAACTGAACGGCGCCGCCTTCGGCGCGGGCATAGCTGGGAATCTGGCTCGGCGGCTGGACGTAGAGCCCGACCACATGGGCATCCCACTGGGCCGCGAGCTTGCCCGCGGCCTCCAGGCTGCGGGCGCTGCGCGCCCTGCCGTCCACCGGGACCAGCAGCGTCTTGTACATGTCAAGCCTCCGTTCCGTTGTCCACTGCCTCCATGCTGGCGCGGCGGACGAACGGCGGCTTGACCTGCCTCAAGCAAAAGCGTCGGCGAAGCGCCTGCGGAAGTCCTCCAGCTCCGCTTCCGGCAGGCGGTCGATGCCGCCGGCGTCGCGCCGGCCGCCGCCCCCGGGAAAACCCCGGCACAGCTCGTCCGCGCCCCGCGCCGCGGACACCGGGGAGCGCACGCTGACGACGTAGCCGCCGGCGCTGCCCGGGACCAGCACCGCGACAGCCCTTCCCGGCGCCTCGGCGGCCAGCTGGTTGGCGAAGCTACCGCCGACCCGCCGCGCCCCGGGCGCGTCGGGCAGCACATGCATCGCGGCGGCGCCTGCCGACCAGCGCGCGGGCACCGCGTTCGCCGCCGCGAGGTCCGTGCGGCGCGCCGCATCCAGGCGCGCGCAGATCGGTTCGCGGCCGATGAACTGCAGCGGATCCGCGTACCGGGCTAGCGTGCGGTAGAGCTCGGCCGGCGGCATGACCAGGTCCGTCTCGGTCTCGCCATAGGCGTTGTAGTTCAGGCCCTGCCCCAGAACCCGCAGCTGCTCCAGGTCGGCCGGCGGCAGTCCCGACCCGGCGGCCAGCTCCCGGGCGCTGCGGTCCAGGTTGTCGCCGAACGCCGCGACCACGGCCCAGGCGCGGAAGCGCCCGTCCAGGAATCGGTCCACGAGAATGCTGGTGCACACGCCGCGCGCGGTGTCGATGTGCGCCTCGAGCAGCGGGTGCTCCGGAATCTCGCCAGCGTAGTGGTGGTCGAAATACCGCACCTTCGCGCCGCGCCCAAGCAATTCGAGCAGCGCGGCGCGATTGCGATCGAGCGAAATGTCGAGCACCGTCACGCGGTCGCCCGCTCCCGCCTGTACGCGCGCGAGCAGGCCGATGTCGCGCTTCACCCCGGTGAC
>JALHLN010000181.1 GCA_022844545.1 Burkholderiales bacterium
CGTCATCGAAAGCGCCTGTTGCTTCATTTGGTTATCGCTCCGTCGTCCCATTACTATTCAACGCATGATCGAGCTTCGGGATGACAGAAATGACCGGTAATTCAGAGTTTCCCTAGGCGTTCTTTTCCGCCAGGCGCTTGATCAGGCCGTCGATGCCGGAGGTGCGGGTGATCTGCTCGAACTCCGAGCGGTAGGTTAGCACCAGGCTCACGCCTTCGACGCTGATGTCGTAGATCTTCCAGCCTTCGGGGGTTTTCTTCATCGCGTACTCCACCGGCACCGGCGGCGCGCCGGGCTTAAGGTAGCGGTTGCGTACCGTGGTCTCGGTCGCGCCCGCGGCCATGCGCACCGGCATCACCTGCATGGTCTGTCCGCGGTAGGTGTCGATGGCGTTGGAGTAGATGCGGATCAGCAGGCCGCGGAACTCCGTCACGATGCGCTCCTGCTGCGCCGGCGTGGCTTTCCACCAGACCTTGCCCACGGCGAGCTGCGCGGCCTCGCGGAAGTCCACGTGCGGCAGGACTTTCTGCTCGGCCAGGGCCAGGGCCCGCTTGCGGTCGGCCAGCAGGTCCTTGTCCGACTTGACGGCTTCGAGGACGTCAGCCGTGACTTTTTTCACCAATTCCTCGGGTCCCAGCGCCTGGGCCCGGACGTTCAGCGCGAGGAGGGACGCGGCAAGTGCCAGCAGGACTGCGATTTTTGCTCTCATGCGCGCTTGGACCTTGCCGGGGGGATGAAGTTCAAAACCCGTACTGAATTGCTGGATTGTCGCAAAGGATCGCGCACTGCAGCGTCTCGTCGCCGGTCCACGACATGACCAGGTTAACGAGTGCCCGACTTCCGGCACCGGGACTCCAGCCCGGACTGACGTTCCGAAAGGAACGCCGAGAGGATGCGGCCGGTGTGGCCGCCGCTCTTGCCCGCGCCCTCGGGCGGCCCCTGGTAAACCACCTTGCCGCCCGCCGCGCCGCCTTCGGGTCCGAGGTCCACCAGCCAATCCGCCTCGGCGATCACGTCCAGGTTATGCTCGATCACGACCACGGTGTTGCCGGCATCCACGAGCCGGTGCAGCACGCGAATCAGCTTCTCGACGTCCGCCATGTGCAGTCCGACGGTCGGTTCATCAAGAACATACAAGGTGCCAGGGCCCGGTTTCGCGTTCTTCCCGCCAAGGCAAACTGCGGCGGGAAGAACGCGATCGGATGAAAACTTTGCCAGCTCGGTGACGAGCTTCAGGCGCTGCGCCTCGCCGCCGCTGAGCGTCGGGCTCTGCTGGCCGAGGGTCAGGTAGCCAAGGCCGGTGTCCTGCAGCAGGCGCAGCGCGCGGTGGGTGGAGGGGTGCGCGGCGAAGAATTCCACCGCCTCGTCCACGCTCAGGTTGAGCACTTCGCCGATGGTCTTGCCGCGCCAGCGCACCGAGAGCGTCTCGGGGTTGAAGCGCAGGCCGGCGCAGGCCTCGCAGGCGACGCGCACGTCGGGCAGGAAGGACATCTCGATCTTCTTCATGCCCTGGCCTTCGCAGGACTCGCAGCGGCCGCCCTTGGTGTTGAAGGAGAAGCGGCTCGCGGACCAGCCGCGCATCTTCGCTTCCGTGGTTTCCGCGAACATGCGCCGGATGGCGTCCCAGAAGCCGACGTATGTGGCCGGGCAGGAGCGCGGGGTCTTGCCGATGGGCGTCTGGTCGACCTCGAGGACGCGCTCCAGCCCCTTTCCGCCCTTGAAGGCCTTGCAGGCGACGGGCTTGCCGGCCTTGGCGCTGTTGTAGAGCACGTCGCGCGCGAACGTGGACTTGCCGGAGCCGGAGACGCCGGTGACCACGGTAAGGCGGCCCAGCGGCACGCGCACGTCCACGTTCTTCAGGTTGTGCAGGCTCGCCTTCTCCACCTGCAGCGCCTCGGCGTTGCGCGGCACCGGGCGGCGCGGCTGCAGCGGATGGCGCAGGGGATCCTTCAGGAACTTCCCGGTGAGCGAGTCGGGGTTCGCGATCAGGTCCTCGGCGTGGCCCGAGGCGATGACCTGCCCGCCCAGCTTGCCGGCGCCCGGCCCGAGGTCGATGACGTGGTGGGCGCGGCGGATGGTGTCCTCGTCATGCTCCACCACCACCAGGGTGTTGCCCTTGGCCTCGAGCTTCTCCAGCACGTCGAGCAGGATCTGGTTGTCGCGCGGGTGCAGGCCGATGGTCGGTTCGTCGAGGATGTAGCACACGCCGCGCAGGTTGGAGCCCAGCTGCGAGGCGAGGCGGATGCGCTGCGCCTCGCCGCCCGAGAGCGTGGGCGCGGAGCGGTCCAGCGCGAGGTAGCCCAGGCCCACGTCCGCGAGGAAGCCGAGCCGGCTCTTCATTTCCACCAGCAGGTCGCGCGCGATCTCCGCTTCGCGGCCCTTGAGGCCGCTGCCGGATACCGCTTCACCCAGGCTGGCGATGGGCAGGCCGCCGTAGTCGGCGATGGTCCTGCCCTTCCAGGTCACCGCCAGCGCTTCCGGGTTCAGGCGCCGCCCTTCGCACTCAGGGCAGGGCTCGTCCAGTTCCAGCCAGTCGATCCAGGAATCGAGCACATGGTCCTCGGTGCCGGTCTTGGCGCGCTCGTCGTCCCACTTCACCTCGTCGATCCGGATGCCGGTGCCGTAGCAGGCGGCGCACCAGCCGTGGCGCGAGTTGTAGGAGAACAGGCGCGGGTCCAGCTCGGCGAAGCTGCGGCCGCAGGACGGGCAGGCGCGCTTGGTGGAGTAGCTCTCCAGGAGTTTTCCGGCCAGGACCTGCACGCTGCCCTTGCCGAAGTCGAGCGCGGTGGCGAGCAGCTGGCGTAGCGGGGCCTCGTTCTTCGCCTCCACGCGCACTTCGCCCACCGGCAGCTCGATGCTGTGCTCCTTGAAGCGGTCGATGCGCGGGAACGGCCGCACCGGGAGCAGCTTGCCGTCCACGCGCAGCTGGCCATAGCCCTTCGACCCGGCCCACTTGGCGAGATCGGTGTACACGCCCTTGCGGTTCACGATCAGGGGCGCGAGCACCGACACCGTCTTGCCGCGGTGGCCCTTCATGACGCGGGCGAGGATCGCCTCGGCGCTCTGCGGCTCGATGGGCACTTCGCAGTCGGGGCAATGCTGCGTGCCCAGCTTCACGAACAGCAGGCGCAGGAAGTGGTGGATCTCGGTGAGGGTGCCGACGGTGCTCTTCCTGCCGCCGCGGCTGGTGCGCTGCTCGATGGCCACCGTCGGCGGGATGCCGAAGATGGCGTCCACGTCCGGGCGCGAGGCGCCCTGGACGAACTGGCGGGCGTAGGCGTTGAGGGATTCCAGGTACCTTCTCTGTCCCTCCGAGAACAGAATATCGAAAGCCAAGGTCGACTTTCCCGATCCCGATACTCCCGTAATTACTGTAAAGCGATTTCTTGGAATTTCTACGTCGATGTTCTTGAGGTTGTGTTCTCTGGCGTTGTGGATACGGATGGCGTTGCCCAGGTATTTTCCGACTGCTTCGCGCGCCATTGGCGCGCGAGGATCTTCTTCGGCTATTGAGGTCGCCGAAGAAGATCTCGGGGTGAAGCTGGCCGCATACTCCCGTAGGGCCTTGCCGGTATGCGAGGTCGGGTGCTGCATCACATCGGCGGGGACGCCTTCGCAAACAATTTCGCCGCCGGCGTCTCCGCCTTCTGGTCCCAGGTCGATGATCCAGTCGCTGGCGCGGATGACGTCCAGATTGTGCTCGATCACTACCAGCGAGTGGCCGGCGGCGAGCAACTGCCTGAATGCGCGCAGGAGCTTCGCGACGTCATCAAAGTGCAATCCCGTCGTCGGCTCGTCGAACAGGAACAACTTCCTGGAATCAGGGACAGTCCCTGTTTTTACGTCCGCGAGGTAGCCGGCGAGCTTCAGCCGCTGCGCCTCTCCGCCGGACAGTGTTGGAACCGGTTGTCCCAGCCTCAGGTAATCGAGCCCCACATCGACGAGGGGTTTCAGCCTGGCGTGCAGTTCCCGTTCCGCCTTGAAGAATTCCAGTCCCTCATGGACGGTCATCTCCAGCACGTCGGCGATGGACTTGCCCCGCACCTGGATCTCCAGCACTTCGGCGCGGAAGCGCTTGCCGTCGCAGTCGGGGCAGCGCAGGTAGACGTCGGACAGGAACTGCATCTCGACGTGCTCGAAGCCGTTGCCGCCGCAGGCGGGGCAGCGGCCGTTGCCGGAGTTGAAGCTGAAGGTACCGGCGGTGTACTGGCGCTCTTTCGCCTCCGGGGTCTTCGAGAACAGGTCGCGGATGGTGTCGAAGGCGCCGACGTAGCTGGCGGGGTTCGATCGCGTCGTTTTCCCGATGGCGGACTGGTCGACCATGACGACTTCGTCGACCAATTCGGCGCCGCGCAGGGACTTGTGGGCGCCCGGGGTCTCGGTGGGCTTGCCCTTGGCCTTGCGCAGGGCGGCGTACAGGACGTCCTGCACCAGCGTGGACTTGCCGGACCCGGAGACGCCGGTGACGCAGACCAGGCGCTGCAGCGGGATGCCGACATCGATGGCCTTGAGGTTGTGCTCGGTGGCGCCGGTGACCTTGATGAAGGCCTTGGGCGCGGTGGCGGGCGGGGCTTCGCCTGCGGTCCTTCTTCCGGAGAGGTAGTCGCCGGTCAGCGTCGTCGTCGTGCGCAGTTCCGCCGGGGTGCCGAAGAACACGACTTCGCCGCCGCGCTCGCCGGGGCCGGGGCCCATGTCGAGGATCCTGTCCGCGGCGAACATGATCTGCGGGTCGTGCTCGACCACCACCAGCGAGTTGCCGGCGTCGCGCAACCTCTTCATCACGTCGATGACGCGGCCCATGTCGCGCGGGTGCAGGCCGATGGAAGGCTCGTCCAGCACGAACAGCGTGTTGACCAGGGAGGTCCCAAGCGCGGTGGTGAGGTTGATGCGCTGGACTTCGCCGCCGGACAGCGTTCGCGATTGCCGGTCCAGCGTCAGGTAGCCCAGGCCGACGTCGCAGAGGAACTTGAGCCTGGTGCGGATCTCGCCCAGCAGCAGGTCGGCGGCTTCATCCAGCGGCGCGGGCAGCTGCAGGCCGTCGAACATCCCGCGGACCGTGGAGATCGGCAGCAGCATCAGGTCGTGGATGGACCGGCCCTCGATTTTCCACAGCGTGGCGTCGGGCTTCAGGCGCGTGCCGCCGCAGGCTTCGCATGACGTATAGGACCGGTACTTGGAGAGCAGCACCCGGATGTGCATCTTGTACGCCTTGCTCTCCAGCCACTTGAAGAAGCGGCCGACGCCGTACCAGATGCCCGGCCAGGACTTGCGCCAGCTCACCCATTCCTTCTCGCCCTCGAGCGCCCAGGCGCGGTGCTCGGGCTTCATCTCGTTCCACGGCGTGTCCAGCGGGATGCCGCGCTTCTTCGCGTACTTGACCAGGTCGTCCTGGCATTCCTTGAAGCTGGGGGTCTGCCAGGGACGCACCGCGCCTTCGCGCAGGGTCTTGTTCTCGTCCGGGATCACCAGGCCGTGGTCGACGCCGATGACGCGGCCGAAGCCGCGGCAGGCCTCGCAGGCGCCGACCGGGGAATTGAAGGAGAACGCGGCCGGGGTGGGCTCCGAATAACTGATGTCGCAGTCGGGGCAGTGCAGGTTCGAGGAGAACCGGTGCGCGGTCCCGTCCTCGGCGTAGACGTTGACCTTCGCCTGGCCGAACTTGAGCGCGGTCTCCAGCGCCTCGATGACCCGCGCCCGCTCGGCGCCGGACTGCTTGAAACGGTCCTGGATGACCTCGAGGCGCGTCTTCGAGCGCGAATGCAGCCTGGTGTAGCCCTGCCGCTCCAGCAATTGCTGGACCTCGGCTTCCTTGAAGTTCTTGGGGATGTCCACCGGGAAGGTGACCACCAGCCGCTGGTCCGGCAAGGCCATCAGCGCCGCGCAGATGGAGTCCGGCGTGTCCCGCGACACCGGCTTGCCGCAGCCGCGGCATTGCAGCTTCGAGGCCCGGGCGAACAGCAGCTTCAGGTGGTCGTTCAGCTCGGTCATCGTGCCCACGGTGGAGCGCGAGGTGCGGACCGGGTTGGTCTGGTCGATGGCGATCGCCGGCGGGATGCCGTCGATGGCGTCCACCTGCGGCTTGTCCATGCGTTCCAGGAACTGGCGCGCGTAGGGGCTGAAGGTCTCGACGTAGCGGCGCTGGCCCTCGGCGTACAGGGTGTCGAAGACCAGCGACGACTTTCCCGAGCCCGAGACGCCGGTGACGACCACCAGCTCGCCGTTCGGGATCGAGAGCGTCAGGTTCTTGAGGTTGTTCTGCCTGGCGCCGCGGATGTGGATCGCGTCGGACGGCGGTGCTTCTTGCTTCACA
>JALHLN010000182.1 GCA_022844545.1 Burkholderiales bacterium
GGCCGCCATCGCCGCGCAGCTGGACCAGGTGCGCGGCGTGCTGGAGGCGCGCGGCATCGCGCCGGGCAGTCCGGCGGCGGCCAGGCTGTTCTCCTAGGCGGGTCGTGGCGGCGAACCGGCGCCAGAGCCTGCGCGCGGAGGCGCTTCGCAGGGAGATCGAGCGGCACAACCGCCTCTACTACCTGGAGGACGCGCCGGAGATTACCGACGCGGAATACGACCGGTTGTTGCGCGAGCTGATGGACCTCGAGGCCCGGCATCCGGAACTCCTCGCGCCCGATTCCCCGACGCAGCGTGTCGGCGCGCCGCCGCTGGCGGCGTTTCCCGAGGTCAGCCACCGGACCCCGATGCTGTCGCTCAGCAATGCGCTCGACGAGGACGAGGCGAGGGCGTTCGACCGCCGTGTGCGGGAGGCGCTGGGCGAGGAGGAGGTGGCGTACGCCGCGGAGCCGAAGTTCGACGGCCTGGCGATCAGCCTGAACTACCGCGATGGCATCTTCGTGCAGGGCGCGACCCGCGGCGACGGTGCCGCCGGCGAGGACGTCACGCCCAACCTGCGCACGGTGCGGAGCATCCCGCTGCGGCTTGACGCCGCCGCAGATACCGCGGATCTCGAAGTTCGGGGCGAAGTCCTGATGTACCGGGAGGATTTCGAGCGCTTGAACTCGCGGCAGCGCGAGGCCGGGGAGAGGGAGTTCGTCAACCCGCGCAACGCGGCCGCCGGCGGGCTGCGGCAGCTGGATTCGCGCATCACGGCGCGCCGGCCGCTGCGGTTCTTCGCCTATGGCGTCGGACACGCGCCAGGCGCCGGATGGAGAACGCACGCCGAGGTGCTCGACCGGCTGCAGGAACTGGGCTTCCCGGTCTGCGCCGAACGCGCCACGGTGCGCGGCATCGACGGCCTGCTGCGCTACTACGCGGAGATCGGCGCCCGGCGCGACCGGCTGCCGTACGCGATCGACGGCGTGGTCTACAAGGTGAACCGCCTCGACTGGCAGGAGAAGCTGGGCTTCGTTTCCCGCGCCCCCCGCTTCGCCGTGGCGCACAAGTACCCGGCGGAAGAGCAGGCGACCGAGGTCCTCGGCATCGACGTCCAGGTCGGCCGCACCGGCGCGATCACGCCGGTGGCGCGGCTCAGGCCGGTATTCGTGGGCGGGGTCACGGTGACCAACGCCACGCTGCACAACGAGGAAGAGTTGCGCCGCAAGGACGTACGCGTGGGAGACACGGTGGTGGTGCGCCGCGCGGGGGACGTCATTCCGGAGGTCGTCTCGGTGCGGCTCGAGGCGCGGCCCGCGGCAGCGCAGCCGTTCCGCCTTCCGCTGCAATGCCCGGTGTGCGGCTCGGCGGTGGTCCGGGGCGGGGACGAGGCCATCGCGCGCTGCAGCGGGGGCTTGTTCTGTCCTGCGCAGCGCAAGCAGGCGTTGCTGCATTTCGCCGGCCGGCGCGCGATGGACATCGAGGGACTGGGTGAGCGGTTGGTGGACCAGCTGGTGGAGCGCGACCTGGTGCGCACGCCGGCGGATCTCTTCAGCCTCTCCCTGGAGCAGCTTGCCGGGCTGGAGCGGATGGCGCAGAAGTCGGCCGAGAACCTGC
This sequence comes from Burkholderiales bacterium, assembly GCA_022844545.1. Classification (GTDB taxonomy): domain Bacteria; phylum Pseudomonadota; class Gammaproteobacteria; order Burkholderiales; family SG8-39; genus RBG-16-66-20. The sequence continues at coordinate 1,597 of JALHLN010000182.1, forward strand.
TCGCGGCGCTGGCGCAGGCTAAGCAGGCGCGGCTGGAGCGCTTCATCTTCGCGCTCGGAATCCGCAACGTCGGTGAGGCCACGGCACGCGACCTCGCGCGCCACTTCGGCGGCCTGGACCGGTTGATGGCGGCGGACGAGGCGGCGCTGCAGGCGGCGCCCGACGTCGGTCCGGTGGTGGCGCGCTCCATCCGCCAGTTCTTCGACGAGCCGCACAACCGCGACGTGATCCGCAAGCTGCGCGAGGCGGGCGTGGCCTGGGAGGAGCACGCGCCGGCGCCGATCCCGCCGGCGGGCGCGGCCAGGGTATTCGTGCTCACCGGCACCCTGGAGCGGATGTCCCGCGACCAGGCGCGCGAGCTGATCGAGAGCCGCGGCCACAAGGTCGCGGGAGCGGTGTCGAAGAAGACCGACTACGTGGTCGCCGGAGCGGACGCAGGCGGCAAGCTCGCCAGGGCGCGGGAACTGGGCATCGCGGTACTGGACGAGGCGGGGCTGCTACAGTTGCTAAAAGGAGACGAAACCCGATGACGCGTCGCATCAACAAGGCAGTGTTCCCGGTGGCCGGCCTGGGAAGCCGCTTCCTGCCCGCCACCAAGGCGAGCCCGAAGGAAATGCTGCCGGTGGTGGACAAGCCGCTGATCCAGTACGCGGTCGAGGAAGCCGCCGCCGCCGGAATCACGGACATGATCTTCGTCACCGGCCGCAACAAGCGCGCCATCGAGGACCACTTCGACAGCGTGCCCGAACTCGAGGCCGCGCTGCAGGCCAAAGGCAGGGCGGACCTGCTCGACCTTGTCCACGGCGTACTGCCCGCGGGGTGCCGCTGCATCTACCTCCGCCAGGCCGAACCGCTCGGGCTGGGCCACGCGGTGCTGTGCGCGCAGCCGGTGGTGGGAGAGGAGCCCTTCGCGGTCCTGCTGGCGGACGACCTGATGGTCAGCACGCCGCCGGCCACCGCGCAGCTTGCCGCGGGCTTCGAACGCGAGGGCTGCTCGATCCTGGCGGTGGAGGACGTGCCGCGGGAGCAGACCGGGAGCTACGGCATCGTCAGTCCTTCGGGCGCGACCGGCGCAGGGGACGAAATGTTACCGATCGGTCACATTGTGGAGAAGCCGGCGCCGGCGCAGGCGCCCTCGACCCTTGGCGTGATCGGGCGCTACGTACTGACCCCCGCCATCTTTCCGCTGCTGGCGGCGGCGCAGCCGGGGCGGGGCGGCGAGATCCAGCTCACGGACGGGATCGCCGCGCTGCTTGGCAGGGAGCGCGTGCTGGCAATGAAGGTGAAAGGCCGGCGCTACGACTGCGGTAGCAAGCTGGGCTACCTGATGGCAACGATGGATCTGGGGCTCGCGCACCAGGAGGTCGGCGCGGCGTTTTCGGACTACCTGCGCCGGAGAGGTGCGTGAGCGCCGGCGTGAAGCCCGATCCCGCGGCGGCCTGGGCGTTCCTGGAGGATTCGGATCCGGTTTGCGGCGCCGCGGAAGTCGAGCAGGCGGTCGCCCGGCTGGCCGAGGCAATCACGGCCCGGCTCGCGGGCGCCTATCCGCTGGTGCTGGCGGTGATGGGCGGCGCGGTGGTGTTCGCCGGGCAGCTGCTGCCGCGGCTGCACTTTCCGCTTGACTTCGACTACATCCACGTCACCCGCTACGGCGCTGCGACGCGGGGCGGCGGCATTGACTGGAAGGTCGAGCCCCCGCAGTCGGTCCAGGGCCGGGCGGTGCTTGTCCTGGACGACATCCTCGACGGCGGCGAGACCATGCACGCGATCCGCGAGCGCCTGCTGGCGCAGGGCGCCGAGAGCGTGCAGTGCGCCGTGCTGGTCGAGAAGAGGCTCGCGCGGCCGCGGCCGATGACGGCCGACTTCGTCGGCCTCGCCATCCCGGACCGCTTCGTCTTCGGCTGCGGCATGGACGCCAAGGGCTTCTGGCGCAATCTGCCCGAGATCCGCGCCATGAAAGGAACCTGATGCTCGCCATCATCGGCGGCAGTGGCTTGTCGCAGCTCGCCAGCCTGGACGTGGTCGAACGCCGGGTGGTGCGCACCGCCTACGGCGAGCCTTCGGGCGCGCTCACCTTCGGCCGCATCCGCGGCTGCGAGGTGGCGTTCCTCGCCCGCCACGGCTACGGCCACACCATCGCGCCGCACAAGGTCAATTACCGGGCCAACATCTGGGCGCTGAAGGAACAGGCGGTCTCGGCGGTGATCTCGGTGGCGTCCGTCGGCGGCATCCGGAGCGGGTTCGGGCCGGGCGCGCTGGTGGTCCCGGACCAGATCATTGACTACACCTGGGGCCGCCACGGCACCTTCTTCGACGGGCCCGACAGCCAGGTCACGCACATCGATTTCACCGAACCCTACACGCAGGCGCTCCGCGAACGGATACTGGCGGCAGCGAAGGCCTGCGGGGAGGCGGTGGCCGACGGCGGCGTCTACGCCGCGACCCAGGGCCCGCGGCTGGAGACCGCGGCGGAGATCGACCGCCTGGAGCGCGACGGCGCCGACCTGGTCGGGATGACCGGCATGCCCGAGGCTTCGCTCGCGCGCGAAGCCGGTCTCGCCTACGCGGCGATCAACGTCGTGGCGAACTACGCCGCCGGGCGGGGCGACAGCGAGCATGCGATCGCGCTGGAGGCCATCGAGGCGGTGCTGGAGAAGGCCATGGGACGGGTGCGCCGCATCATCGAGGCGCTCGCCGCCGCATCGTCCGGGACATGATCCGCGAGGTGCTCCGCATGGGCGACGAGCGCCTGCTGCAGCGCGCTGCGGTAGTGGAGAGCTTCGGCACGCCCGAGCTCGCCGCGCTGCTGCAGGACATGCGCGACACCATGGCGCAGCTTAACGGCGCCGGCCTCGCGGCGCCGCAGATCGGCGTCGGCCTGCGCGTGGTTATCTTCGGCGTCAAGGCCAATCCGCGCTATCCGGAAGCGGAAGAGGTGCCGGACACCGTGCTCATCAATCCGGTCCTGCAGCCGCTGGCGGACGAAGTGGAAGAGGACTGGGAGGGGTGCCTGTCCGTGCCCGGGATGCGCGGCCTCGTTCCGCGCTGGCACCGCCTGCGGTACTCGGGATTCGACGAGCAGGGCCGCGCCTTCGAGCGCAGCGTGTCCGGGTTCCACGCCCGCGTCGTGCAGCACGAATGCGACCACCTCGACGGCATCCTGTACCCGATGCGGATCCGCGACCTGTCGAAGTTCGGCTTCAACGACGCGCTGTTCCCCGGCCGGGAGCTGCCCCCGGAGGATTGAACCATGTAACCGATCGGTTACATTGCGGTGCGCCCCTGCGCCTAGATTTGCAGCTCGGCGAGCAGCGCCTGCTCCAGCCTGAGAACCGCCTTGGCATCGTTCAGCGTCGCCCCTGACACCAGGAACACGTCCTCGGCGCGGTCGCCCAGCGTGTTGACCTTGGCCGAGTGGAGGTTGAGCTTGTACTGTGCCAGCTGGCGCGCGACGCGGTAGAGCAGGCCGGGTCGGTCGCTGGCCACGATGTTGAGCGAGTGGTATGCGCCGCGCTCGTCGGGGCGGATGTCCACCGCGGGGACGATCGGGAAGTGGCGCACCCGGCGCGAGAGGCGGCCCCCGCCCGGCTGCGGCAGCGGCGCCTCGGACTGCAGTTCCGCGGCGAGTTCGCTCTCGATCAGCGCCATCATGTCCCGGTAGTGGGCGCCGGGCCCCTTGCCCATGACTAGGAACGTGTCCAGCGCGTAGCCCTCGCGCGTGGTGTGGATCTTGGCCTCGACGATGTTGAAGCCGGCGCGCTCGAAGTAGCCGCAGATGCGCACGAACAGCGCCTCGCGGTCCGGGGTGTAGATCATCACCTGAAGGCCCTCGCCGAACGGTGCCAGGCGCGCGCGCACCACCGGCGACTTCGTGTCCACGCGGTAGTGCAGGTTGCGCGTCTGCCAGGCGATCTCCGGCGCGTCATGCCGCAGGAAGTAGGCGGTGTCCAGGCTCGCCCAGAAACGGTCCTTGACCGCGTCCGACAGCGCGTACAGGCGCAGCAGGCGCGTTGCCTCCGCCTGCTTCTCGGCCACCGCGGTATCGAGCGCCGGGGCCTCGCCGGTCAGGATGCGCCGCGCCATGCGGAACAGGTCCTCAAGCAGCTTCGCCTTCCAGCCGTTCCACACCTTCGGGCTGGTGCCGCGGATGTCGGCGACCGTCAGCAGGTAGAGCGCCACCAGGCGGCGCTCGTCGCCCACCGTCGCGGCGAAGGCGCGCGCCACCTCCGGATCGTCGACGTCCTGCTTCTGCGCCACCGAGGACATCGTCAAGTGGTGCTCGACCAGGAAGGCGACCATCTCGGTGTCCTCCTTCGAGAAGCCGTGCCGGCGGCAGAAGCGCCGCGCGTCCACCGCCCCCAGGGTGGAATGGTCGCCGCCGCGGCCCTTGGCGATGTCGTGGTAGAGCGCAGCGACGTAGAGCAGCCAGCGCCGCTCGAAGCCGCTCATCAACTGGCTGCAGAGCGGGAACTCGTGCGCGAACTCCGGCATGGTGAAGCGGCGCAGGTTGCGCAGCACCATGAGGATGTGCTGGTCCACGGTGTAGACGTGGTACAGGTCGTGCTGCATCTGGCCGACGATGCGGCCGAACTCGGGCAGGTAGCCGCCCAGCACGTCGTACTGGTTCATGCGGCGGAACTCGTGCACGATGCCGCGCGGCTGCTGCAGGATGTGCACGAACAGCAGCCGCGCCAGCGGGTCGCGGCGCAGCTT
>JALHLN010000183.1 GCA_022844545.1 Burkholderiales bacterium
CGCACGAAGCCGGCGCAGCCGTGCCCGCCGCGGCGCCCACCCCCGCCGCCGAGCCCGCCAAGGCGCCCGCCGACGACCTGCTCGCGGACCTGGACGCGTTCTCCATGCGCGAGGACGAGGAGGCGAAGCTCAAGGAAGAGGCCGAGAAGAAGGCGAAAGAGGAGGCCGCGCGCAAGGCGCGCGAGGCCGAGGAGCGCCGCCAGCGCGAGGAAGCCGAGGCGCGCGAGCGCGAGGAGGACGAGCGCCGGCGCAAGGAGGAGGCGCGCCGCGAGAAGGAAGAGGCCGAGCAGCGCGAGCGCGAGGAAGCCGAGCGCAGGGAGCGCGAGGAGGCCGAGCGCAAGCAGAAGGCGAAGGATGCGGCCGACGCTGCGAAGAAGGCGGTGGCGAAGAAGGCCCCGGCCCCCGGCGCGGACGGCGAGGATGACATCGTCGTCAGCGAGGACGACCTCGACCTGGAGGACGTGAAGCGGGACGAGAAGGCGCTCTCGCCCGAGGCCCGCAAGGCGGCGCGCGAGCGCGCGCGCGAGGAGGGCCGCAGGGACGGCACCGCCACCGCGACCATCCCGCCCAAGGCGCGCAAGCCGGTGAAGTGGGGCAAGCCGCTGGCGATCGGCCTGTTCGTGGCGCTGGCGGGCGGCATCGGGCTGCTGCACGTGATGCCGGTGGCGACCGGCGACTACGAGAAGGCGGCCTCGGAAGCGCTGGGCGTGCCGGTGAAGATCGGCTCCGGGCGGCTGTCGCTGTTCACCGGGGTGGAACTGAAGTTCGAGCGCGTCTCCGTCGGCGACGCGGTGACCGTCTCGGTGGTGCGCGGCAGCCCGGAACTGGGATCGCTGTTCGGGTCGAAGAAGGCGTTCAGCCGGATCGAACTGGAAGGGGTCTCGGTGTCCCAGGCGAGCCTGGGCTCGGCCCTGTTCGGCAAGGGCGGCGATGGCGGCAACTTCAGCATCACGCGTGTCCTCGGCAAGCAGGTCAAGCTCGACGGCCCGCTGGCGCTGCCGGCGCTCGACATCGAGGCGGTCATCGGCGGCGGCGGGGCGTTGCAGACAGTGACGCTGCGCGGCCCGGAAAAGCTGACGGTCGTGCTCTCGCCGCGCGGCGCCGAGGTCGGCGTCGAGATCAGCGCGGGCGCGCTGGCGGTGCCCTTCGTGCCGGCGCTCAACCTGGTGGACTTCGGCCTCAAGGGCACGGCGACCCGCCAGGGCCTGACGGTGGCGGAGTTCGACGGCCGGTCCTTCGACGGCGTGTTCTCCGGCACCGGCCGCATCCGCTGGGGCGCCAGCTGGACCGCGGAAGGCGAAGTGCGTATGCGCGGGGTCAATGCCGCGGTGTTCGCGCCGACGCTGGTGTCCGAGGGCAAGGCCGAGGGCCGCGGCGTCTACAGCATGGCCGGCCCGGTGCCGGCCAGGCTGTACGAGAGCGCGCGCCTGGAGGGCAGTTTCAAGATCGAGAAGGGCGTGCTGGGGAGTTTCGATCTTTCGCGCGCGCTGCAGACCGGCGGCGCCCAGTCGGGAGGGCGCACGCTGTTCAACGAGCTTACCGCGCAGGGGGTGTACGACAAGGGCGCGACGCAGTTGCGCAACATCAACATCTCGGCCGGGGCGATGAGCGCCGGCGCCAGCCTCGACATCGATGCCGGCGGCGCGCTGAACGGCCGCATCGCCGCCGAAGTGAAGACTTCGGCGCAGACCCAGCGCGCGGCGCTGAACATCGGCGGCAAGCTGCAGGATCCGCTCATCAGGAAATAATCTGTCCTCTACCGTCTCAAGATTCCGCGGCGCCCGCGCGCTGTCGGAGTTCCGTCTGGCGAAGCTGCTGTCCCGCATCAAGGCCGTGCAACCCGGCGCGCGGACGGTTGCGGCCGAGTTCTGGCACTTCGTCGAATCCACCTCCGCTCCGACCCCTGGCGAGCGCGCGCTGCTGGAGCGGCTGCTGCGCTACGGCGAGCCGGCGACCGATGCCGCGGGCGAGCTGTTCCTCGTCGCCCCGCGCCTGGGCACCATTTCGCCCTGGTCCTCCAAGGCTACCGACATCGCGCGCAATTGCGGCCTGGCGGGCGTGCTGCGCATCGAGCGCGGCATCGCGTACCGCATCGATTGCACGCCGAAGCCCCCGGCGCAGCAGCGCGCCGCGATCGCGGCGCTGCTGCATGACCGCATGACCGAGACGGTGCTGGAGGCGCCGGAGCAGGCCGATGGCCTCTTCCGCCATGTCCCGCCCAGGCCGCTGGGCCACGTCGCCCGCGCCGGGCTGGAGGAAGCGAATCGACGCCTGGGCCTCGCGCTGTCGGAGGACGAGATCGCCTACCTGCAGGCCGCATACGACGTGCTCGGGCGCGACCCCACCGATGCCGAACTCACCATGTTCGCGCAGGCGAACTCGGAGCACTGCCGGCACAAGATCTTCAACGCCGAGTGGATCGTGGACGGGGAGAAGGCGCCGCATTCCCTGTTCGGCATGATCCGGCACACCCACGCCGCCAATCCGCAGGGCACGGTGCTCGCCTATTCGGACAACGCGGCCATCATGCAGGGACGAACGGCGAGACGGTTTTATGCCGGCGTCGACGGCGTCTACGCGCCGCATGACGAGCTCACGCACACCGTGGTGAAGTGCGAGACGCACAACCACCCGACCGCGATCTCGCCCTTCCCGGGCGCGGCCACCGGCGCCGGGGGCGAGATCCGCGACGAGGGCGCCACCGGGCGCGGCGCCAAGCCCAAGGCGGGACTGGTCGGCTACTCGGTGTCGCACCTGCGCATACCCGGCGCGATGCAGCCCTGGGAGGCGAAGGATCCGGGCAAGCCGGGCCGCATCGTGTCGGCGCTTGAGATCATGCTCGAGGGGCCGATCGGCGCCGCCTCGTTCAACAACGAGTTCGGCCGGCCCAGCCTCGCGGGCTACTTCCGCACCCTGGAGATCGAGGCCGCGGGCGTGGTGCGCGGCTACCACAAGCCGATCATGCTGGCGGGCGGCATCGGCAACATCCCTGACCTGCAGAAGCAGAAGGCGGCGCTCCCGCCCGGCAGCCTGCTGATCCAGCTTGGCGGCCCCGGCATGCTGATCGGCATGGGCGGCGGCGCGGCGTCGTCGCTGGGTGCCGGGGCCAACACCGAGGACCTGGATTTCGACTCGGTGCAGCGCGGCAACGCCGAGATCCAGCGCCGCGCGCAGGAAGTCATCGACCGCTGCTGGCAGCTGGGGCGCGACAACCCGATCCTGTCCATCCATGACGTCGGTGCGGGCGGCCTGTCGAACGCGCTGCCTGAGCTCGCGCATGGCGCCGGGCGCGGCGCGGCGCTCGACCTGAGGAAGATCCCGTCGGAGGACAGCGGCATGTCGCCGCGCGAGATCTGGTGCAACGAGGCGCAGGAGCGCTACGTGCTCGCGATCGCGCCGGCATCGTTAAAGCTCTTTGCCGAGCTCTGCGCGCGCGAGCGCTGCCCGTTCGCGGTGCTGGGCACTGCCACGGCCGAAGGCCAACTGGTGGTCGAGGACCCGGAACTGGGCGGGCGTGCCGTGGACATGCGCATGGACACGCTGCTCGGCAAGCCGCCGAAAATGCTGCGCGACGTCAAGCGCCTGAAGCCCGTGCTGCAGCCGCTCACGCTCGATGGCATCGACCTGGAGGCGGCGGCCTGGCGCGTCCTTCGCCACCCCGCCGTGGCGGACAAGACCTTCCTCATCGCCATCGGCGACCGCACCGTCGGCGGCCTGTGCTCGCGCGACCCCTTCGTCGGCCCCTGGCAGGTGCCGGTGGCCGATTGCGCCACGACGCTGCTCGATTTCGACGGCTACGGCGGCGAGGCCTATGCCATCGGCGAGCGCGCGCCGCTCGCGCTCATCGACGCGCCGGCCTCGGGCCGGATGGCGGTGGGCGAGGCGCTGACCAATCTTGCCGCCGCGCGCGTCGAGGCGCTGGACCGCGTCAAGCTGTCGGCGAACTGGATGGCCGCGGCGGGATATCCGGGCGAGGACGCCGCGCTCTACGACACCGTGCGCGCGGTGGCGCTGGAGCTGTGCCCGGCGCTCGGCGTTTCCATCCCGGTGGGCAAGGATTCGCTGTCCATGCGCACCGCGTGGCAGGACGAGGGCCGGGCGAAGGAGGTGGTGGCGCCGCTGTCGCTCATCGTCTCGGCCTTCGCGCCGCTGCCGGACGCGCGCAAGGTGCTCACGCCGCGCCTGCGCACCGATGCCGGGGACACCGAGCTGTGGCTGCTGGATCTCGGCGCCGGCCGCAACCGCCTCGGCGGCTCCATCCTCGCGCAGGTGTACTCGCAGCTGGGCGACCGCTGCCCGGACGTGGACGATCCGGCGCGGCTGAAGGGCTTCTTCAACGCCATCCTGCGCCTCGCCGACGAGGGCCTGCTGCTCGCCTACCACGACCGCTCCGACGGCGGCCTGTTCGCCACCGTGTGCGAGATGGCCTTCGCCGGCCGCTGCGGGGTGACGCTGAACCTGGATGCGCTCGCGTTCGAGGGCTGGACCGACGATGTCGACGGCTTCAAGCGCAACGGCGAGCACCAGCTGGCGGGCCGGCTGCGCGAGCGCGTGCTGGAGGCGCTGTTCGCCGAGGAACTGGGCGCCGTGGTGCAGATCCGGGCCCGCGACCGCGAGCGGGTGCTGGCGCTGCTGCGCGAGGCGGGCATGCACGGCTGCGCGCATCTGGCGGGCTTCCTCAACCCGCGCGACGAGATCGTGTTCATGCGCAACGCGAAGGCGGTGTTCGCGCAGAAGCGCGGGGCGCTGCAGCACGCCTGGTCCGAGACCAGCTTCCGCATGCAGCAACTGCGCGACAACCCGGATTGCGCGCGGGAGGAGCACGAGCGCGCGCTGGACGCCTCCGACGCCGGGCTCGCCTTCGCGCTCACCTGCGATCCGGCCGAGGATGTTGCCGCGCCGTTCATCGCGCGCGGCGCGCGCCCGAAGGTGGCGGTCCTGCGCGAGCAGGGCGTCAACAGCCAGGTGGAGATGGCGGCGGCTTTCCACCGCGCCGGGTTCGACGCGGTGGACGTGCACATGTCGGACGTGATTGCGGGCCGCGTCACGCTGGAGGGCTTCCGCGGCCTCGCCGCCTGCGGCGGCTTCTCCTACGGCGACGTGCTGGGCGGCGGCCAGGGCTGGGCCAAGTCCATCCTGTTCAACGCCCGCGCGCGCGGCCAGTTCGAGGCCTTCTTCGCCCGCGGCGACACCTTCGCGCTGGGATCCTGCAACGGCTGCCAGATGATGGCGGCGCTGAAGGAAATCATCCCGGGCGCGCAGCACTGGCCGGTGTTCTCGCAGAACCGCAGCGAGCAGTTCGAGGCGCGCTTCGTCATGGTGCAGATCCCGGAGAACCCTTCGATCCTCATGCGCGGCATGGCCGGCAGCCGCATGCCCATCGCCACCGCGCACGGGGAAGGGCGCGCGGTGTTCGCGGCTTCAGGGGACCGGGCGAAGTCCGTGGTCTCGATGCGCTTCGTGGACAACCAGGGCAGGGTGACCGAGGCCTATCCGCTCAATCCCAACGGCTCGCCGGACGGGATCGCCGGCCTGACCACCGCCAATGGCCGCTTCACCATCGTCATGCCGCACCCGGAGCGCGTGTTCCGCAGCATCCAGATGTCCTGGGCCCCCGACGGCGCCGGCGAGGACTCGCCCTGGATGCGGATGTTTCGAAATGCGAGGGCCTGGGTAGCCTAGACCCCCGATAATCAGGGACAGTCCACGATATTTCGAACTGCGGAATATCGTGGACTGTCCCTGTTTTACTGTTCTTCACACGGAGGAGTTGAATCATGAGCATCGTCCGCCACGACCCCGGTCCCATCCTCAGCCTCGCCACCGAGCACGGCAGTACCGTCTACCTCGCCGGCATCGTCGCCAAGAACCTGAAGGCCGACGTCAAGGGCCAGACGCAGGAGATCCTGGCCGAAATCGATCGGCTGCTGGCCAAGTGCGGCAGTTCCAAGTCGAAGATCCTGCAGGCGCAGATCTGGGTTACCGACATCCGCAACCGCGAGCCCATGAACACGGTGTGGAACGCGTGGGTGGATCCGAACAACAAGCCGCCGCGCGCCTGCGTGGAGGCCGCGCTCGCCTCGCCCGACGCGCTGGTCGAGGTGATGGTGGTGGCGGCGAAGTAGCGGTCGTCCCGCAGCGCTAGCGGCCGCGCGGCGTGAAGATGGCGTAGTTGCCGTTCGCCTTCGCGACCAGCACCTCGCCCAGCAGGACGCGCGATTCCAGGTTGGCCACGGCCTTGCCCCGGTTCACCAGCTCGGTCACGCAC
>JALHLN010000184.1 GCA_022844545.1 Burkholderiales bacterium
GAAGCGGCCGTCGCCCATCTGCATCTTCTCCACGGTGGCGTAGATGCGGTGGGTGGAGGCGACCAGCGTGGTGCGCTCCGGGCTGACGTAGCCGTTCTGCATCGCGCGCCCGGCCTCGATCAGTTCCGAGGCCACCATGATGTCGACGTTGCCGGGGCTGGGCGTGAGCGACAGCACGGGCGTCCTGCCCTCGAGCAGGTCCTGCTTCGCCGGATAGATCTCGAGGTAGTAGGTCGTTGCCCCGGTGCGCTGCGCGACCCCGGGGATGGAGGTGCTCTGCGCCGGATAGCCGCACTTCGCGGCAGCCTCGATCAGCCAGTCGGCCATGACGCCGCCGCCTTCGCCGCCGAGAGCCGCAATGAGAAGCGTGATGGGGCGATCGGGAAGGTCCATTCGGGGACGGCTCATGCCAACAGGCTCCGCAGCTTGCCGAGGGTTTTGTCGAGCACGCCGGGGTTCTGGATCACCTCGGCGCGGTAGAAGGACGGGCACAGCACCGCGGCGTGGGCATTCTCGCCGCACAGGCCGCAGCCGACGCAGCCCTCGATCACGGTGGCCACCGGGTCGCGCCGCAGCGGGTCCGGGTTGTCCTTCACCGTGAGGGTGGGGCAGCCCGAGAGGCGGATGCAGGAGTGGTCGCCGGTGCAGGTGTCCTCGTCCACGCCGTACTTCACCCGCACCGTGCGCTTGCCCTCGGCGAGATCCTTCGCCACCACCGGCCGCAGGCGGCGCTGGCGCTCGAGCTGGCATTCGCCCTCGGCGACGATGACCTTGAGGCCCTTCTCGCCCGTGGTCATCGCCTCGCGGTAGGTCTTAGTCATGGCGCCGACGTCGTAGTTGTTGACGGTGCGCAGCCACTTCACGCCCAGGCCCGAGAGCGTGTTCTCGATGGTGCGGTCGGCGTGCGCGGCGCTCTTGCCGACCGCGACCGCGCGCGATTCCTCGTCCGGCGTCGAGATCAGCTCCTGCGTCCCGGTCGCGGACGCATAGCCGTTCTTCATCACGATCAGCACCCCGTCGCCCTTGTTCATCAGGTTCGAGGCGACCCCTGAGAGCAGGCCGTTGTGCCAGAAGCCGCCGTCGCCCATCACCGCCACCGGGCGCTTCGTCTGCATCGGGCCCACCCCGGCGGCGCTCGCCAGGCTCATGCCGTAGCCCAGCAGCGTGTTGCCCTGCGAAAAGGGCTCGAAGGAGGCGAAGGCGTGGCAGCCCACGTCCATGGACACGTGCGGCCGGCCGATGTCCTGCGCCACAAGCTTCATCGCGGAGAACACCGGGCGCTCCGGGCAGCCGACGCAGAAGGTCGGGGGGCGCTGGGGCATGGCGCCCAGCAGTTCCGCGGCCTTCTGCCGGACCCTGTCGTTGTTCGCGATCCACGCGGCGCCGGCGCCGGCATCCATCTGCGGTGCGTACTGCGCCAGGAACTTCGCCAGGCCGCGCACCATCAACTCGGTGGTGTAGTCGCCCGCCATCTGCAGCAGGTCCTTGCCGTGCAGCTTCGCCTGCACGTCTGCGCGCCGCAGGTGGGTGGCGATCTCCTGCTCGATGAACTCGGGCTGGCCCTCCTCGATGACGAGGACGGCTTTCTTCCCGGCGGCGAAGGCGGTCATTTCCTCCGGCACGATCGGGTAGACCACGTTGAGGACCAGGAGCGGGATCCGGCAGCGGCCGAAATCGTCGGCGAGGCCCAGCAGCCGCAACGCGCGCATCAAGCCGTTATAGAGGCCGCCCTGGACCACGATGCCGACTACTGACACGTCGCCCGAAAAGACCTCGTTCAGCTTGTGCTCGACGATGTAGCGGCGCGCGGCCGGCAGGCGCACGTCGTTCTTCAGCTTCTCCTGGCGGAAGATCGCCGGCGGGTGGGCGAGGCGGTCGTAGATGAACTCCTTTGGCGGGCCGTCCAGCCGATGGCGCATGGAGACCGCGGGCGCGACGTTGTCCTTGGCCGTGAAGCTGCCATGCACGTGGCAGGCGCGGATGCGCAGTTCCAGCATCACCGGCGTGTTGGAAGCCTCGGAGAGGGCGAAGCCGTGCTCCACCATGTGCACGATCGTGCACAAATCCGGCCGCGGGTCGAGCAGCCACATGAGCGACTTCATGGCGAAGGCATGGCTGCGCTCCTGCGCCACCACGCCGCCCTCGCCGTAGTCCTCGCCCAGCACGATCAGGGTGCCGCCCATGACGCCGGCGCTGGCGAGGTACGACAGCGCATCCGCGGCAACGTTGGTCCCGACCACCGATTTCCAGGTCACCGCGCCGCGGGCCGGGTAGTTGATGGAGGCCCCCAGCATGGCGGCGGCCGAGGCCTCGCTGGTGCAGGGCTCGACGTGCACGCCCAGCTCGTCCAGGTAGTCGCGCGCCTGCACCATCACGTCCAGCAGGTGGGATACCGGCGCGCCCTGGTAGCCGCCGACGTAGGACACGCCCGATTGCAGCAGCGCCTTGGTCACCGCGAGGATGCCCTCGCCGTGGAAGGTCTCGCCGGCGCCGAGGCGCAGCGACTCTATTTCCCTGGTGAACTGCCGTTCCACAACTTATCCCACCAGCTTGGGTTCTGGATGACTTCGGCCCGGTAGAACGACGGGCACAGCACCGCGGCGTGGGCGTTCTCGCCGCACAGGCCGCAGCCGACGCAGCCCTCGATCACGGTGGCCACCGGGTCGCGGCGCAGCGGATCAGGGTTGTCCTTCACCGTGAGGGTGGGGCAGCCCGAGAGCCGGATGCAGGAATGGTCGCCGGTGCAGGTGTCCTCGTCCACGCCGTACTTCACGCGCACATGGCGCTCGCCCTTCGAGAGCTTCTCGGCCACCACCGGGCGCAGCTTGCGCTGGCGCTCTAGCTGGCACTCGCCCTCGGCGATGATGACCTTCAGGCCCTTGTAATCCGTGGTCATCGCCTCCTTGAGGACGCCGGCGACCTCGCCCACGCGGTAGTTGTCCACGGTCTTCACCCAGCCGACGCCCACGCCTTCCAGCGCGCGCTCGATCGCCATGTCGTCCGATTTCGAGTCGCTGTGCTGCGGGCTGGAGGGCAGCTCCTGCGTGCCGGTCGCGGAGCTGTAGCCGTTCTTCATGATGACGAGGATGCCGTCATCCTTGTTGAACACCGAGTTCGCGATGCCGGAGGTGAGGCCGTTGTGCCAGAAGCCGCCGTCGCCCATGACGGTGAGGGTGCGCCGGCCGAACATCGGGTTCACCGCGGAATTGGACGCGAGGCCCAGGCCGTAGCCCAGCACCGTGTTGCCGATGTTGAACGGCGGCAGCGAAGAGAACAGGTGGCAGCCGATGTCGGCCGAGACGTGCACCGGGCCGGTGTCGCGCTCGGCGACCTTCATCGCCGAGAACACCGGCCGCTCGGGGCAGCCGACGCAGAAGCCCGGCGGCCGCGCCGGGGCCGGGGCGCCCAGAAGTTCCAGCGCCTTCGCCTTCAGCTTCCGGATCGGGTCCAGCGCCGCTCCGGAATCCAGGAACGCGGCGATGCCCGTGAGCACGACTTCGCCGGTGTACTCCCCGGCCATCGGCAGCAATCCCTTGCCGAGGATCTGCACCTCGTTGGCCCCTGCGCGGCGCAGCGCCGCGAGGATGGCGTCTTCTATGAATGCGGGCTGGCCTTCCTCCACCACCAGCACGCGCCTTTTCCCGGCGCAGAAGGCGATGATCTCTTCCGGGATCATCGGGTAGGCAACGTTCATGCAGTAGATGGGCACGCGCGCCGCGCCGAACGCGTCCGCGAGCCCCAACTGCTGAAGGGCGCGGATCACGGCGTTGTACAGCCCGCCCTGGCAGATGATGCCGGTGTCGCGCATCTCTCCGGCTGAGTCGCCCGGGAACACCTCGTTCAGGCCGTGCTCGCGGATGAACTTCACCGCCGCCGGCCAGCGCACGTCGATTTTGTGCTTCTCCTGGGCGTAGGTGGCGGGGGGCAGGCAGATGCGGCTGTAGTCGAAGTCCGGATTCGCCATCACCTGCCGGCGCGAGATCGCGGGGGCGCGGTTGGCCCTGGTGCGGAAGCTGCCGGTGACGTGGCAGGCGCGGATGCGCAGCTGCAGCATCACCGGGGTGCTGGAAGCTTCCGACAGCTCGAAGCCCTTCTCCACGGCCTGGACGATCTTGGGCAGGTTGGGGCGCGGGTCGAGCAGCCACATCTGCGATTTCATGGCGAAGGCGTGCGTGCGCTCCTGGATGATGGAGGAGCCCTCGCCGTAGTCCTCGCCCAGCACCAGCAGCGCGCCGCCCTTGACCCCTGCCGAGGCGAGGTTGGACAGCGCGTCAGAGGCCACGTTGGTGCCCACCGTGGACTTGAACGCCACCGCGCCGCGCATCGGGTAGTTGATGGAGGCGCCGAGCATCGCCGCAGCGCCCGCCTCGTTGGCGTTGGTCTCGACGTGCACGCCCAGCTCATCCAGTATTCCGCGCGCGTCGTTGAGCACGTCCATGACGTGCGATACCGGCGCGCCCTGGTAGCCGCCGACGTAGGAGACGCCGGATTGCAGCAGCGCCTTGGTCACCGCGAGGATGCCCTCGCCGTGGAAGGTGTCGCCTTCACCGAGCTTCAACAGCTCCACTTCCTGCTTGAAGGAACGTTCCATGCGGTCGCGCGGGCGGTCGGGGCGGTCGGATTGAGGACGAGCAGCTTAGCACCGCCGGCCCTGGACGTGACGAAGGTCACGTTCCGGGGCGCTCGCCGGACATGCGGTTGCTTCGGGGCGACAGCCGGCACAGGTTTCCTTCAGAATATGTGCGGCCGCTAACAGTGGGATTCTTCTCCGTCGTATAGCATTTCGCGCATGGTCCGGTGCGAACACAGGCAGGCAGACGACGGGCTCGACATCGCGCGCGGCGCTCTCCATGGGCTCCAGTTCGCGGCACCCCTCTGGATTGCCCTCGGGATCGCGGCCATCTATCTGGTCCAGGATGGGTCGACAAACGAAAGCGCGAGCCTTGCATTGATGATCGCCGCGGTCGGCGCGACAATCCTCGCGCGCCCGCTCCTGCAAACTGTATGGAAGAGATGGCATCCAGAGCTCGAGTCGGCGCTGCTCCCGCTGTTTCGGCGGACGTTCCCACCGATGTCGCTGGCGCGCCAGACGCTTGCCCTGAGCGCGCTGACAGGCGCTTACCTCCAGTTCTACTTCATCGAAGTGGGCCTGCAGATCGCATCATTGAACTCGGTCACCGTATTCCTGCCCCTGACGTCGATGACCTGACCTTCAGCCTCAGCCTGTGAGGCCCGGCAGCCAGGTCGCCACCGCGGGGACGAAGAACACCAGCACCAGCACCGCGATGCTGATGAGCAGGAACGGCGTCACGGCGCGGAAGATGTGCATCATCGTCACCTGCGGCGGCGCGACGCCCTTCATGGTCATCAGCAGCAACCCGTGCGGCGGCATGAGAAGGCCGAGTTGCATGCAGATGAGGAACATGACGCCGAACCAGACCGGGTCGATGCCCATCTGCTGCACGATCGGCATGAAGATGGGCAGGGTGATCATCATCATGCTCACCTGCTCGACGAAGATCCCGAGGAAAATCAGCAACAGCATCATGCCCGCCACGACGGCCAGCGGCGGCAGGCCGTAGCTGGTGATCATCTGTGCGAGGCCGTTGCTCGCCCCGGAGAACGAGAGGATCTGCGAGAAGGTGGTGGCGCCGACGATGATGAACAGGATCATCCCGGATATCCCGGCAGTTCCCTTGAGCGCCTTGACCAGGTTGCCGAAGGTGAGCGATCGGTAAAGCAAGGCCATGAAAATCGTCGCGAACGCGCCCAGCGCCGCGCATTCGGTCGGCGTCGCCCAGCCGGCGATCATCGCCCCGACCACGACCACGAAGATGGAAACCAGCGGCAGCACGTACTGCACGAAGGGCTGGAAGCGCCGCCAGCCGTGGTGTTCCTCGATGTTCGACTTCGGCGCCAGCGCCGGGTTCAGCCGGACGCGCAGCACGATGTAGCCGACGAAGATCGCCGACAGGATCAGGCCGGGCATGATGCCGCCCACCAGCAGCTTCGAGATCGAGATGCCCGAGAGGCTCCCCAGCAGCACCGTGAGGGCCGAGGGCGGGATCAGCATGTCCACCGCGCCGATGGCCATGATCGGCCCGGTGGCGAGCGTGGGGTGGTAGCCGCGCGCCAGCATCACCGGCAGCATCAGGCTGCCCAGCATCGCGGTGGTGGCGATGGTGGAGCCCGAGATCGCGGAGAACACGGTGCCGGCCAC
>JALHLN010000185.1 GCA_022844545.1 Burkholderiales bacterium
CGCCTTCGTCGCGCCGGGCACGCCGGGCACGTCCGCCGCGGGCTTCGTGCCCTCCGCGGCGGGCGCCGCCGAAGGCTTCGCCGGAGCGGACTTGGCGGCATCGAGCACGCCGCCGCCGGCGCGGGGCTTGTTGGTCGCGAGGTAGGCGAGGCCCAGGCTGGTGAGGAAGAACACCGTCGCCAGCACCGCGGTCATCCGCGACAGGAAGTTCGCCGAGCCGGTGGCGCCGAACAGGCTCCCGGAGGAGCCGCTGCCGAAGCCCGAGCCCATGTCCGCGCCCTTGCCGTGCTGGAGCAGCACCAGGCCGATGATCGCCAGGGCGATCACCACGTGCACCACTATTGCGATATTGGTCCAGAGTTCCATGCCGTCATTCCTTTCGCCGCGCCGCCGCTGCCAGGATGGCGAGGAAATCCGCCGCCACCAGCGCCGCGCCGCCGATCAGTCCGCCATCCACATCCCGCTGCGCGAACAACGCCTCGGCATTGCCCGGCTTGACGCTGCCGCCGTAGAGGATGCGCGTTTCCGCCAGCACCCGCTGCCGCAGGAACGCGTGCACCGCCTGCGCCTCGCCCGGGCTCGCCGTGCGTCCGGTGCCGATCGCCCAGACCGGCTCGTAGGCCACCACCGCCGTCGCGAAGGCCCCCCTGCCCGATTTCGCCAGCACGGCGTCCAGCTGCCGCGCCACCGTCGCCTCGGTGCGCCCCGCGTCGCGCTCCTCGAGCGTTTCGCCAACGCACAGCACCGGCGTCATGCCGGCGGCGAGCACCGCGGCGAACTTTCCCGCCACCTGCCCGTCGCCCTCGCCATAGAGCTGGCGCCGCTCGGAGTGCCCGACCAGCACGTAGCGGCAGCCGAAATCCGCCAGCATGGCCGCCGAAACCTCGCCGGTGAAGGCGCCCTGCGCGTGTTCGCTCGCGTTCTGCGCGCCCAGCGCGACCTCCGTTCCCTGCAGCAGCCCGGCGGCCTGCGCGAGGTACGGGAAGGGAACGCAGATCGCGCATTCCACGCCGGCCTGCCTCGCCGCGCCCGCCTTGATCGCCTCGATCAGCGCAGGGTTGCCTGCCAGGCTGCCGTGCATCTTCCAGTTGCCGGCAACGAGCCGTTCGCGCATCAAGGCTGAGTCCAGACCGCAGGTCGCTAAAACGCTTGATTTTACCCGCTTTTGCGGCGCAGCAGGCGCGCGACGAAGCCCCGGACGGACTCCCCGGCGCGTGCGCCCTCCGCCCTCGCAGCCGCGTTGGTGTGCGACAGCACGCCGGTATCCCACATCGACCGCCCGTCGCCGATCCGCGCGCTCATGCAATCCACTGTCGCCGCCGGAATGCCGCGGCTCTCGAGGACGGGCAGACGGGAGATACCGATCCGGTCCATGCCGACGCCGGCGTCGTTGAACACCGCCGCGCGAGCCGCGACCGCCAGCGCCGAATCGCGCCTGCCGCCGTGCAGTGCGCCGTGCGAGCCGATGAGCAGGATGCGGCCGCGATCCTCGCGCGTCACCTTGCCCACCGAATCCAGCGCCCAGACCTCCGGCGGGCCCGGGTAGAGGCGGTAGCGGCCTTCGTCCATCGCGGGCAGCCGGATGCGCCGGGGCACTGCAGCGCGCAGGCGCGCGGCCGCTTCAGCGCAGGACTGCCCGGGCACAACGCCTGCGCGGGAGGCGCTGCGGTTGGCGTGGCTGATGATGCCCCGGCGCAGCATGTCCGCGCCGTTGCCGATGCGCGCGCTGCGATAGTCGACGGCGGCTGCCGACATCGCGACCTTGTCCAGCCAGGCGAGCCCCGCGACGCCCGCGCCGTCCAGGCCGACGCCGGCGTCATTGAGGATCAGGGCGTGGGCGCCCGCCTTCGCGCCCAGGTAGGCGGCGATGACCCCGCCGTGCGAGCCGGCGACGAGCACCTTGCCGGAGACCTCGCCCGGTTCGGTGACGCTCTCGGCGACGACGACATCGATCACAGATAGCCGAGGTACCTTGGCAGGAAGAGCACGATCTCCGGCACGAAGGTGAGCACCAGCAGCAGCGCGGTCATCGCCGCCACCAGCCAGGCGCACCACTTGATGGTGGACTCCATCGGGATCCCGGCGAGCCGGCAGGTGACCATCAGGTTCACCGCGGTGGGCGGGGTGAACTGGCCGATCGCGACATTGATGGTCATGACGATCCCGAGCCAGACCAGGTTCCAGTCATAGGCCGCGGCCACCGGCAGCAGGAACGGCAGGAACACGAAATAGGTCGCGGTGGCGTCCAGCGCGGTGCCTGCCACGAGCAGCATGAACGTGATCGCGAGCAGGACCGCGACCTCGCTGGTGCCGGTGCTGGTGAGCCACTTCGCGAAATCGTTGAATACGCCGATGGTGTCCACCGCCCAGCCGAAGAGGGACGCCAGCCCGACCATGAACAGGATCACTGCCGAGATCTCGGCGGCCTCGGCGAGCAGGTCCCAGACCTGCTTCCAGGTCATGGAGCGGTAGATGACCAACCCGATGACGAGGCCGTAGGCGACCGCGACCACCGCGGCCTCGGTGGGGGTGAAGGCGCCGCTGCGCATGCCGCCGAGGATGATCACCGGCGCGAGCAGGCCCCAGCCCGCGTCCTTGAGGCTGGGCCAGAACGCCGGCGCCGGCTCCGGGTCGTTCGCGCCCCAGCCGTTCAGGCGCGAGAGCACCAGCGCGGCGATGATCAGCGCCACGCCGCAGAGCAGCCCGGCCACCAGGCCGCCGGCGAACAGCGCCTGCACGCTCGCCTGCGGCACCAGCACCGAATAGATGATGAGAGCGATCGAGGGCGGGATGACGATCGCAGTGGAGCCACCGGCGGCGATCAGGCTGGCGCTGAATTCGCGCGGATACCCGACCCGCGTCATCGCCGGGATCAGGATCGCGCCCACCGCGGCGGCGTCGGCCGGACCGGAGCCCGAGATGCCGCCCAGGACCATGCACACCAGAACCGCCGCCACGGCGAGGCCGCCCGAGCTCTTGCCGACGACGCTCTCGGCGAGGCGCACCAGCCGCGCTGCGACCCCGGAGCGCTCGAAGATCATGCCGGCGAGGATGAACACCGGCAGCGCGATCAGCGGGTACTTCGCGATGCCGCTGTAGACGGTGTTCGGCACCGACATGATGCCCATCTTGGCGGCGAGGATGACCGACACCCCCGACAGCCCGAGCGTGACCGCGAGCGGCACCGCGGCGAACATCAGCACCACGAAACTGCCCAGCAGAAGCCAGCTCACGGCGCCTTCCTCCCCAGCAGGTGGAGGAAGCCCTGCGCGATGCGCCCCAGCACCAGCACCGACAGCAGCGGCAGCCAAACGGTGTAGATCCACTGCGGCCAGCCCAGGCCTGGCGAGGTGACCTCGAGCTGGTAATCGTCCCAGGCCATGTAGCTGCCGTACCAGGCGATCAGACCGACCATCAGGGCGCTCATGGCCAATCCGAACAGCAGGAAGCGCCGGCGCCAGGTCCAGCCCATCCGGTCGGTGAAGTAGGTGACGGCCATCTGGTTGCCGTCCAGGAAGGCCTTCGCCGAGGCGATGAAAGTCAGGAACACCAGCAGGAACACCGACACTTCCTCGGTGAAGGCGAAGGAAATGTCGGTGGTGTAGCGCACCACCACGTTGGCCAGGGTGATGAGGCAGATCGCCGCCATCGCCGCCGCGCCGAGGAAGCGCTCGATGCGGAACTTCGCGTTCGGGGGCAGCGTCGGCGACGCCCTCCCGTTCAGCTCAACCAAGCCAGGCTACTTCTTGCGGCTCGCGATTGCGGCCTCGGCCTTCTTCACCAGGTCCGGGCCGATCTGCTTGGCCCACTTGTCGTACACCGGGCGGGTCACCTTCTGGAACTCGGCCCGCTCGGCGGCCGTCGGCTTCACGATCTTGACGCCGAAGCCCTCGATGGTCTTGTGCATCGCCGGGCTGGCGCCGGTGAGGCCCTCGCGCGCCAGCTCGATGCAGTACTTGCCAGCCTCCACCGCGGCGTCGCGCACGATCTTCTGGTCTTCCTTGCTCCAGCTCTCCCACACTTCCTTGTTGGCGACGAAGATCAGGGGATCGGCGACGTAGCCCCACAGCGTCACGTTCTTCTGCCCCACCGTGTGCAGCTTGGCGGCGGTGAACACCGTGAGCGGGTTCTCCTGGCCGTCCACCGCGCCCGAGGCGAAGGCCGGCTGGGCGTCGGCCCAGCTCATCTGCGTCGGGTTGGCGCCCAGCGCGGTGAAGGTATCCAGGAACAGCGGCGAGCCGACGACGCGGAACTTGAGGCCCTTGAAGTCGGCCGGACGGCGCAGCTCGCGCTTGGAGTTGGTCACTTCGCGGAAGCCGTTCTCGCCCCAGGCAAGCGGCACCACGCCGGCCTTGCCGAGGATGCCGAACAGGTCCCTGCCGACCTCGCCCTGCGTCAGTGCGTCGATGGCGGCGTAATCGGGCATCAGGAACGGCAGCGAGAACAGGTTCAGCTGCCTGATCTGCGGCGACCAGTTGATGGTCGAGCCGATGGCGAGGTCGATCACGCCCTGGCGGATGGCGGTGAATTCGCGCGTCTGGTCGCCGGCGACCAGCGACACGCCGGGGTACATCTTGATGTTGATGCGGCCGTTGGTGCGCTGCTTCACCAGCTCGCCCCACTTCTCGCCCGCCTTGCCCCAGGGGAACGCGGTGCCGACGACGGTGGACAGGCGGTATTCGGCCTGGTACTTGGACTGCGACATGGCCGGCGCCGCGGCGAGCGCGAGGCCGGCGGCGGCGAGTGCCGCGATGATGGTTCTGCGGTTCATGTGCTTCTCCTCATTGGAATGCCGTGATTGCTTCAAGAATCCTGGCGGCGGTGAGCCGTGCCTCTTCTTCGAGCGGGCGCGAATAGCCGACCGGAATGCGGGGGCCGCCGAGCCTTTTTACCCGAACACCGAGCGTCTCGGCAACCTCGGCAGCGATCTCGGCGCCGAAACCGGCGCTGCGGACCGCCTCGTGGACCACCAGCAGCCGCCCGGTGCGGCGCGCCGAATCGAGGACCGCGTCGCGGTCCCAGGGCCAGATGGTGCGCAGGTCCAGCACCTCGACCGAGCGCCCGAGCGCCTCGGCCCGCTGCGCGGCCTCCAGCGCCATGCCCACGGTGCGCGACCAGGTGACCAGGGTGAGGTCCTTTCCGGATCGCAGCCGCTTCGCCTTGCCCAGCTCGACCGTCTCCGCACCCACCTCGCCTTCGATTCCCCACATTTCCTTGTGCTCGAGGTAGATGACGGGGTCGCCGCAGGCAATCGAGGCGAGGAGCAGGCCATGGTTGTCCTGCGGCGTGCCCGGGGCCACCACCACGAGGCCCGGGATGTGCGCGAACCACGCCTCCAGGCTCTGCGAATGCTGCGCGGCCGATCCGGTCCAGATGCCCCCGGGCAAGCGCGCCACCAGCCCGACGCGCCCCTGGCCGCCGAACATGTAGCGCGCCTTGGCGGCCTGGTTGACGATCTCGTCCATGGCGCAGAGCGCGAAGTCCACCACGCGCATTTCCACCACCGGCTTGAGTCCCGCGAGCGCCATGCCCACCGCCGCGCCCATGATGGTGGACTCCGATATCGGCGTGTCGATGACCCGCGCCGGGCCGAACTTCTGCTGCAGGCCGCGGTACTGGCCGAAGATGCCGCCGCGGCCGACGTCCTCGCCCATCGCGATCACGCGCGGATCCGCGGCCATGGCCTGCTCGAGCGCGGTGCAGGCGGCCTGGGCGTAGCTCAGGCGTGCCATCGCCCTGCCCCTACGTCCTGGATGTCCGTGTATGCCGCCTCTGCCGCTGGCCAGGGCGCCCCCGCTGCGACCTCGACGGCACGCTTCACTTCGGCTTGCGCCTCGTCCCGGATACGATTCGCCGCCGCCGCGCCGATGCGCGCCTCAGCGACCGGCATCGGGTCGTTCTCCAGCGCGCGCGCCACTTCCTCGCCGTCGCGGTAGGTGGCCGGGTCCACGGACACGTGGCCCTTGAAGCGGTAGGTCACCGCGTGCAGGAACTTCGGACCCTCGCCCGCCCGGATGGCCTTGAGGAGCATCCCGGCGGCGGCGTCAACCGCAAACACATCGTTGCCGTCCACCGCCACGCCATCCACGCCGACCGACTGCGCCCGCGCCAGCGCGCCCGGCCCCGCGGTCATGGCGCCGGTGGCGGTGGTCGCCGACCAGCGGTTGTCCTCGCAGACGAACAGCAGCGGGAGCTTGTGGATGGCGG
>JALHLN010000186.1 GCA_022844545.1 Burkholderiales bacterium
GGGGCGGCGGTCCTGCACCGGCGCCGGCGCGCGCGAGGCGCAGCCGGCCGCCGCCACGGTAGCGGCGAGCACTGCAAGGACAAGCCTGCGCGGCAGGATCATCGCTTTCCGGCCTCCAGCGGCACGAAGCGGACCGGGTCGAGCGGCGTCTCGACGAAGCCGCGCCTCTCCCGCTCGATCAGCGCCAGCCGCTGCGAATCACCGGCCTGCCTGATCGGGAGGATCATTCTGCCACCGAGGGCCAACTGGCGCAGCAGGGCCTGCGGCACCGCCGGCGCGGCCGCGGCGACCACGATGGAATCGAACGGCGCAGCTTTCTCCAGCCCTTCATTGCCGTCCCCGTAAGCGAGACGCAGGTTGGACAGGCGCAGTTCGCGCAGGTTCGACCGCGCGCGCTCGAGCAACTCACGGATGCGTTCGATGGAATAGACCTGCGCGGACAGCTGCGCCAGCACAGCCGCCTGGTAGCCGCAGCCGGTACCCACCTCGAGCACCCTGCCAAGTTCCCGGCCGCGCATCAACTCCTCGATCATGCGCGCCACGATGTAGGGCTGCGAGATGGTCTGGCCAAAGCCGATCGGCAGGGCATTGTCCTCATAGGCGCGGTGCGCCAGCGCCTCCTCGACGAACACGTGCCGCGGCACCGCCTCCATTGCCGCGAGCACGCGCGGGTCGGCGATGCCCTCCTCGCGCAGGCGCTCGACCATGCGCGCGCGGGTGCGCTGCGAGGTCATGCCGACCCCGGCGAGGTTGCGCGCGCGCCGGGGCTCGTTCACCGGCGCATCCAGCGGCGGACCAGTTCCAGCTGGCCGTGATGCGTGAGGTCCACCTGCAGCGGCGTCACCGACACGCGGCCGGAGGACACAGCGTGGAAATCGGTGCCCGGGCCGGCGTCCTGCGCATCGCCCGCGGGCCCGATCCAGTAGGCGGTCTCCCCGCGCGGCGTCTGCAGCTTCACCACCGGTTCGGCCTTGTGGCGCCGGCCCAGGCGCGTGACCTCCTCGCCCCTGAGCGCGTCCGGCCCGACGTCAGGCACGTTGACGTTTAGCAGCACCGGCTGCGGCACCGGCTCTCGCGCGAGGCGCTCGACCATGCGCAGAGCGACGGCGGCGGCAGTCTCGAAATGGCTGCCGCTGCGGCTGGCCAGGGACACGGCGATCGACGGAATGCCCAGCAGATAGCCCTCGGTCGCAGCCGCGACCGTGCCGGAGTAGATGGTGTCGTCGCCCATGTTGGCGCCGTGGTTAATGCCAGAGACGACGCAGTCGGGCAAATGGTCCAGCAACCCGGTGACCGCGAGGTGCACGCAATCGGTGGGAGTGCCGTTGACGAACCAGTAGCCGTTCGCGGCACGCCGCACACTGAGGGGGCGGTCGAGCGTCAGCGAATTGGAGGCGCCGGAGCGGTCGCGCTCGGGCGCGACCACTGTGACCTCGCCGATCGCGCCCAGCCGCTCCGCCAGCAGCGTGATGCCCGGGGCGAAGTAGCCGTCGTCGTTCGAAACAAGGATACGCATCGGGATGGCCGGATTCTATATGACCGCTAGAATCCGGCGATGTCTACTTCCGGGCCGCAGCAGGAGTCCGCATACGCCTGGATGCGCCTCGGCGCGTGCCTCGCGCTCGGGACAATAGGTGGCGCGGGCATGTACGCGGTGGCCGTGGCCCTGCCGCCGGTGCAGGCCGAGTTCGGCGTCGCGCGCTCGGATGCCTCGCTTCCCTACGCCCTGACCATGATTGGCTTCGGCCTGGGCGGGATCTTGATGGGCAAGCTCGCCGACCGCTTCGGCGTCATGGTGCCGGTGCTGATCGGCGCCGTCTGCCTGGGCCTGGGTTTCATCGCCGCCGGCGCCTCGCAGACCCTGCTGCAGTTCGCGTTGATCCAAGGCCTGGTCATCGGCCTGCTCGGAACCTCAGCCACCTTCGCGCCGCTGGTGGCGGACACTTCGCTGTGGTTCACGAAACGGCGCGGCATCGCGGTGGCCATTTGCGCCAGCGGCAACTACGCGGCCGGCGCCGTCTGGCCGCCGATCCTGCAGGGGTACTTCGACAGCATCGGCTGGCGCGCCACCTTTACCGGCGTGGGCGTGTTCTGCCTGATTACCGCGATTCCCCTCGCCTTCGTCCTCAGGCGCCGACCCCCGGTTCTGGATCTTCATCCGGTCGCTTCCGGGTCGTCATCCGTCCCGGAAGCGAAACAGCACGGCCTCCGATCCGCGACGCTGCTGACCCTGTTGTGCATGGCCGGCGTGTCCTGCTGCGTCGCCATGTCCATGCCCCAGGTGCACATCGTTGCCTACTGCGGCGACCTCGGATTCGCCGCGGCGCGCGGCGCAGAAATGCTCTCCGTGATGCTGGGCTTCGGCATCGTCAGCCGCCTCGCCTCGGGCTGGATCTGCGACCGCATCGGCGGGCTGAAGACGCTGCTGCTGGGGTCGGCGCTCCAGGGCGTGGCGCTGGTCCTGTTCCTGCCGTTCGACTCGCTGGCGTCGCTCTACGTGGTCTCGGCGCTGTTCGGCCTGTTCCAGGGCGGCATCGTGCCTTCCTACGCCATCATCGTGCGCGAGTACTTCCCGGCGCGCGTCGCCGGCACCTACACCGGCATCGTGCTGATGTGCACCCTGCTCGGCATGGCGCTTGGTGGCTGGATGACAGGCCTGATCTTCGACCTCACCGGCTCTTACAAGACGGCGTTCCTCAACGGCATCGCCTGGAACCTGCTCAACCTGGCGATCGCCGCCTTCCTGCTGCGGCGGGCACTGACGGGCTACACTTCGCTCCGCACAGCATGAAACTACCCGCAGCCATCTTCGCAATCACGTGCGTCCTCGCCCTTCAGGCCTGCGGCGGGGTCAACGTCAACCTCTGGCCGTTCGGCGAGGAGCGAAGCACCGAACGCTCGCGGGTTCCCGCCAATGCCACCGCCTATCAGTGCGATGGTGACCGCAAGCTGTACGTGCGGATGCTGGAAAACGGTGCCGCCGCGTGGGTAATCCTGCCCGAGCGCGAGATCCGGCTGGAGAAGACTGGCGCCGCGGCCGCGACCAACTATGCCTACCGCGGCACGCTGCTGGAGATCAAGGGCGACGAGGCCGCGCTGCTCGAGGGCTCCAAGCCGGTCCTCACCGGCTGCAAGGCCGCGAAGAGCTGAGCCTCCGCGCCATGCCTGCCGCCCGGCTGCAGGCGTTCCTGGCGCTCGCGCTCGCCTGCCTGTTCTGGTCCGGCAACTGGATCGCCGGCCGGGCGTTGCGCGACGACCTCGATCCGGTCGCGCTCAACTTCTGGCGCTGGGTGATCGCCGTCGCCGTGCTGGCGCCCTTTGCGTTGCCCGCCCTTCTGAGCCAATGGCCCGTGATCCGGCGCCACGTCGGGGTCCTGCTGCTGCTTGCCCTCACCGGCGTGGCGATGTTCCAGAGCCTGGTGTACCTGGGCCTGCGTAGCACCACCGCGGTCAACGGCGTGCTGCTCAATTCCTCCGGCCCGCTGTTCATCCTGCTTGGCTCCTGGATCCTGGAGCGCGAGGGCGCCACGCTGCGCCAGGTCGCCGGCATGCTGCTCTCGTTCGCCGGCATCCTGGTCATCCTTTCGCGCGGGGAGCTGGAGAACGTGCTGCGATTCAGGTTTGGGATCGGCGACGCGTGGCTGCTGCTCGCGATGGCGGTGTGGGGCATCTACTCGGTCCTGCTCAAGCGCCGCCCGCCGGAGCTGAGCGGAACCGGGTTCCTGTTCGCGATCTCGGTGGCCGGGGTGCTGCTGCTGGCGCCGGCCTATGCCGTGCTGGCGATCCAGTCACCGCCGCGCTGGCCGGGGATGGAAGCCGCCGCCGGCGTGCTCTACATGGGCCTCGCAGCCTCGGTGCTCGCGTTCATCTGCTGGAACCGCGGCGTCGCGGTGCTCGGCGCCAATACCGCCGGCTTCACCCTGCACCTGCTGCCCGCGTTCGGCACGATCCTCGCGATCCTGTTCCTCGGCGAGGCCTTCCACACCTTCCATGCCGCGGGAATCGCCACCATCGTCGCGGGCGTGCTGCTCGCGACGCTCGCGCCGCGGGTACGTTGACCCTCATTCAGTACGCATCGTGGTGGCGCACCCAGGACATGCTATGCGGCAGGCCCACTTCGTCCCGCCCCTTGGGCGCGATGTCGAGCCAGTTGTAGGCGCCGATCATCAGGTCGAGGCCTCGGGCGTAGGTCGAGTAGGTATGGAACACGGCGCCACCGGCGTCCTTGTAGAACGCGCTGGCGCCGGGCAGCTCTTCGCCGCCGAATTCCGTCTCGCCGTAGTTGTAGGCGACCTTGTTCCCGGTCCTGCCGTCCTTGGGGAAGGAGACCTGGAAGTCGAGGTTGAAATCGCCGCCGAAGGAAGAGACCCAGGGGAATTTCCACCCCATGCGTGCGCGGAATCTCTCAATCTCCGCAAGCGGCGCGCGCGACACCGCGGCGAAACTCACGTCCCGCGCCGCGAGGTGCGGCAGCGCGCCATCGACGTGGTCCGACAGGTAGGAACAGCTCGGGCAGCCCTGCGCCCAGCCCGGTCCCAGCATGAAGTGGTAGACGAGCAGCTGGCTTCTCGCGCCGAACAGGTCCGCGAGCGTCAGCTTTCCCGTCGGGCCGTCGAACGCGTAATCCTTGTCGACCTTCACCCAGGGCAGGGCGCGGCGCTCGCGCGCGAGCGCGTCGCGCTGCCTGCTGAAGGCCTTCTCCTTCGACAGCAGATCCCTGCGGGCGGCCAGCCAATCCTGCCGCGACACGATCTGGTTCGGCATGTCGGCCACCCCTAGCGGTCGACCACGACCTTGAAGCCGCCCCAGATGAACCGCTTGCCATCGAACGGCATCTTCTTCGGATCCATCATGGCCGCGAGGCGCTTGTCCTTCATCACCTTGGCCAGGACGCGGTCTCGGTGCTGTCGCGACTTGTAAACGATGTAGGAGAACCACACCGCCTCGCCCGCCTTCAGTTTCACCGCGCGCGGGAAAGAGGTCCACTTGCCCGGCTTGACGTCGTCGGCGATGCATTCCTTGTAGTCGAGCGCGCCGTGCTCGCGCCAGACCTTGGCCGCCTTGCGCGCCATCGCGCGATAGGCGGCGGCCTTCTTCTTCGGGACCGGGATCAGGAAACCATCGACATATGCCATGGGTGCCTCCTCGTTGGGGGTGAAGTTCCTGCGTTCAGGACTGCAGAAGAAAGGTCTCGAGCTTGGCGAAGGTCCCTGTCCAGCCGCGCCGGTGGCCGTCGCGCGCCGCCTCGTCGTGCAACTGCTCGTGGCGGAACTCCAGGTCGGTGCCGCCGCCCGCCGGCTTGAACAGGATGGTCACCAGCGACACCCGATCGGGCGTGCTGTTGGGCCAGCACCAGGAGAAGACCAGCTTGCGGTTGGGCACCACCTCCTTGTAGGTCCCTGCGCACTCATTGTCCTTTCCCTCCGGCCCGCCGAAGACGATGCGGAAGGCACCCCCGACGCGCAGGTCCAGTTCCGCAACCGACACCGGATCCTGCGGGCCCGGGCCCCACCAGCGCGCTAGCGCCTCCGGGTCGGTCCACGCGCGCCAGACTCTCTCCGGCGCAACCGGATAATGCCGCTCGATCTTGAGCGAGGGCCTGGTTTCGAGTCGGGCTTGTTCCATGTCTGCAGCTCCTCTTGCTGGTACAGGTAGCGGGCGAGGGAATCCAGCTTGTCGCCCCAGAACTTCTCGTAGCGCGCCATCCATGCGCAGGCGGCCTGCATCGGCGCGGCAGAGAGCTCGCAACTCACCACCCGGCCTTCCTTCTCGCGCGCGATCAGCCCCGCGTCCTCCAGCACCCGCAGGTGCTTCATGAATCCTGGCAGTGACATCCCATGCGGCGCCGCCAGCTCGCTCACCGCGAGACTGCCGCCGGCGAGCGCATCGAGCACGCCGCGGCGGGTTGGGTCGGCCAGGGCGGCGAACACGCGGTCCAGTGCCGGGACACTATACTTAACCATATGGTTTAGTATCAGGCAAGGCGCGGATGCGGTCAAGCCTTGCACGGGCAGCGACGCTGGCTAAACTAGGAAGATCAGGTGAAGGGTCGCGACCGGCGTTGCATCGCGGAGGGAATTGGTCGGGGCGAGAGGATTTGAACCTCCGACCACCTGCACCCCATGCAGGTACGCTACCAGGCTGCGCTACGCCCCGAACCGCGCAATTTTACAGGACATCAGGCGCGCAGGGCGTC
>JALHLN010000187.1 GCA_022844545.1 Burkholderiales bacterium
GAGCTTGAGCACGATCTCGCGCCCCTGCGGGGACTTGAGATCCACGCCGAGGCTCTTCTTGTTGCGGTTGAACACCGGAAAGAAGCCGGCGCCGGCGGCCTGCAGGCGGCGTGTGTTGTCACCTTCGAGGGGTTCCACCTTTACAACTTCCGCGCCCAGGTCCGCGAGCACGAGCCCGCAGCTGGGCCCCATGACCATGTGCGCGAACTCGACTACACGAATTCCTTCAAGCGGCAGCACGGAACCCCTTGGGCACGCCGGCGAGCGCCATGTGGCCGTACACCGGTTCGTCGGGAATCGCCGCGACCATCAGCTTTCGCGCCTCCATCAGCTTGTCCAGGTCGATGCCGGTGGGCACGCCCATGCTCTCGAACATGAACACCAGGTCCTCGGTGATGACGTTGCCGCTGGCGCCCGGCGCGAACGGGCAGCCGCCCAGCCCGCCCATGGAAGAGTCGAAATGGCGCACGCCCTCTTCGTAGGCGGCAAGCGCGTTGGCGAGGCCCAGGCCCCTGGTGTTGTGCAGGTGCGCCGCCTCCAGCTTGGCGCCGATCGCGGCGCGCACGCGGCGGAACACGCGCCGGATCTGGGCCGGGTTGGCGTAGCCCACGGTGTCGGCGAGCGCGACGCAGTCGCAGCCGGCCTCCGCGAGCATCGTGGCGAACTTCACCACGTCGTCCTCGGGCACCTCGCCCTGCATGGTGCAGCCGAACGCGGTGGACACGGCGCCCTCGATGAGCGTGGGCTTGCCCGACGCATCGCGCAGCTCGACGCAGGCCTTCACCTGCCCGATCATCTGCTCGGGGGTCATGCGCACGTTGGACTCGCTGTGCTTGCGCGAGGCGGACACCGGGAAGGTGACCTTGTGCGCGCCGGCCTCGACCGCGCGCTGGAAACCCTTCACGTTGGGCGCCAGCGCCACGACGCGGATGCCGGGGATGGTCAGCGCGTGCTGCACGATCTCGGCGGTGTCGGCCATCGCCGGGATGAGCTTCGGGGGCACGAAGGAGCCGACCTCGATCTCCTCCAGCCCAGCCTCCGCCAAGGCGCGGATCCAGCGTTTCTTCGCCTCGGTGGGCATGAGATGGTGGGCGTTCTGCAGCCCGTCGCGCGGGCCGACTTCGCAGATGTGGACTTGTCTCATGGGAAAACCTCCGGGGGCTATTTTAAGCGGTGCGTGGCTCAGTATCGTTCCGGATGGCGAGCCATGGTCGCGGTGATGTGCGACTGGATAGCGGCCAGGTCGCTGTCGTAGTCGGCGGTGGCGGGAAATGAGGGCCCAAGCCTGACGACCTTGCGGCTGTAATCGAACGAGACCAGCACGATCGGGACGGTCGCGGCGCGCGCGATGCGGTGAAAGCCCGTCTTCCACCGCTCCACCTTCGAGCGCGTGCCCTCGGGGGTGATGACCAGCACCAGCTTGTCGCGCGCGTCAAAGATGCCCACGGTGTTGTCCACGAAATCGGCGGCCTTGGCGCGGTTGATCGGGATGCCGCCCACCGCGCGCAGGAACGCGCCCAGCGGCCACCAGAACAGCGAATGCTTGGCGATGAAGCGACAGCCCAGGCGCAGCGCGAACTTGGCCATCAGGCCGACCGGGAAATCCCAGTTGGAGGTGTGCGGCGAGACGATGAGCACGAACTTGGGCGCATCGGGAAAGCCGCCGTCGATGTTCTCCAGGCGCCAGCCGGCGAGGCCCAGCATGCGGCGGCCGAAGGCGGCGACGAGGGGGCCGTGGGTGCGGGGAACGGCGGGCGGCAATTGCGGCACGTCGATCATGTGCGCTTGCGGCGTTCGATTCGCCCCAGCGCCAGGCCGCACAGCGCGCACAGAAGAGCAAAGGCCAGCATGCCCCAAAGGGTAGCGCCCCAGCCGCCGAAGCGCGACGCGAGCCACGCCAACAGGATCGGGCCCGCCAGCTGGCCGACCTGCGCGCCCTGCATCACCATGCCGTTGGTGGTGCCGATGTGACCCGGCGTGCGGGCATGCACCGGCACCCCGGAGAAGATCGCCGCCGGAATGACGCCGGCGACGCAGGAGAAGGCGAGAACGAGGGCGAAGCGCGCGCCATCCGGCAGCCAGCTGCCCAGCATCCCTGCGGCACAGGCGGCGGCACCGGCGCTCGCCGCGACGACCAGCGCCCCGCGCCTGGCGCCATGCGCCAGCAGCCAGCCGCCGGCGAGGTTTCCGGGCACGTTGGCCAGCACCATCAGCGCGCCGAGGAAGGCCGCCGCCGCCGCGGTGCCGCCGCGCTCCTCCACGACAAAGGTGGGCAGCCAGATCATCACCGAGGTCCACTGCGCGACGTAGAAGCAGAACAGCGCGGTGAGCGCGAGGCTGCCCGGCTGCGCCAGCGATTCGGCCGCGAGACGCAGGCTGCCCACGCCGCCCGGCCGCGTGGCCGGCACGATGCGCCACACCAGCGCCACGCAGGCCAGCGCGAACAGCGACAGCACCACCCAGTAGCCCCTCCAGCCGAACTGCGCCATTGCCTCCGGCGCCGCCAGCATCGCGACGGCCGCGCCGAAGGGCATGTAGGCGGTCCAGAGTCCCATGGCGCGATTGCGGTCGCGCAGGCCGGACACCGAGGCGTTGATGAGCGCGGCGGCGGTGACGGCGAAGGTGACGAAGCCGGCTCCCTCGAGAAAGCGGGAGACCAGCAGGGCGGGATAGCCCGTTGCGGCCGCCCCCAGCGCACCGCCCAGCGCCATCGTCGCGAGTCCGGCCAATCCCAGGCGCTTGTGCCCGAAGCGGTCGCACAGCAGGCCCATGAGCATGCCGACCAGGGCGCCCATGGCGTTGATCATGGTGGCAATGAAGCCGGACTCGACCAGCGTGAGGCCGAGTTCCACGCGCATTGCGGGCAGCGCGGGCGGCACCTTGCCCATGAACGCGCCGCAGGCGACGCCGCCGGCGAACATCGCCCAGACGGCGGGCCAGTTCGTCTTATTCAGGCAGCGGTCACCGGAATCTTGAGCTCGACGATCTTCCGTGACCACTCGGCCGGCCCGGTGTTGTGCACCGAGGTGCCGTTCGAATCGACCGCCACCGTCACCGGCATGTCCTCGACCACGAACTCGTGGATCGCCTCCATGCCGAGGTCGGCGAAGGCGAGTATCTTCGACTGGCGGATCGCCTTGGCGACGAGATACGCCGCGCCGCCCACCGCCATCAGGTATGCGGCCTTGTGTTTCCTGATCGCCTCCAGCGCGACCGGGCCGCGCTCGGCCTTGCCGACCATGCCGATGAGGCCGGTCTTCTCCAGCATCAGGTCGGTGAACTTGTCCATGCGCGTGGCGGTGGTCGGGCCGGCGGGGCCGATGACCTCGTCGCGCACCGCATCCACCGGGCCGACGTAGTAGATGACGCGGTTGGTGAAGTCCACCGGCAGCTTCTCGCCCTTCTCCAGCATGTCCTGGATGCGCTTGTGCGCGGCGTCGCGGCCGGTCAGCAACTTTCCGGAGAGCAGCAGGCGCTGGCCCGGCTTCCAGGCCGCGACTTCGGCGCGGGTGAGCGTGTCCAGGTTGACGCGGGTGGATTTCGCATCCGGCGTCCAGGTCACCGCCGGCCAGTCCGAGAGCTTCGGCACCTCGAACACGGCCGGGCCGGAACCGTCCAGCACGAAATGCGCGTGCCGCGTCGCGGCGCAGTTCGGGATCATCGCCACCGGCTTGTTCGCGGCGTGGGTCGGGTAATGCAGGATCTTGACGTCGAGCACGGTGGCGAGGCCGCCCAGGCCCTGCGCGCCGATGCCCAGCGCGTTCACCTTGTCGTAGAGCTCGATGCGCAGTTCCTCGTACTTGTCCTTCGGGCCTCGGGCCTTCAGCTCGGCCATGTCGATCGCGCCCATGAGCGATTCCTTGGCCATGACCATGGCTTTCTCCGCGGTGCCGCCGATGCCGATGCCCAGCATCCCGGGCGGGCACCAGCCCGCGCCCATGGTCGGCACCGTCTTCAGCACCCAGTCGACCAGGGAATCGGACGGATTGAGCATCGCGAACTTGGACTTCGCCTCCGAGCCGCCGCCCTTGGCGGCGACGTCCACCGCGACCCTGCCGCCCGGGACCATCTGGACGTGGATCACGGCAGGGGTGTTGTCCTTGGTGCTGCGGCGGGCGAACTGGGGATCCTCCAGCACCGAGGCGCGCAGCGGGTTGTCCGGGTTCAGGTAGCCGCGGCGCACGCCTTCGTTGACCGCTGCGTCCAGCCCGTCGCCGAACCCCTCGAAGCGCACGTCCATGCCGACCTTGAGGAACACGTTGACGATGCCGGTGTCCTGGCAGATGGGGCGGTGGCCCTCGGCGCACATCCGCGAATTGGTGAGGATCTGGGCGATGGCGTCCTTCGCCGCGGGCGACTGCTCGCGCTCGTAGGCGCGGCCCAGGGCCCGGATGTAGTCCGCCGGGTGGTAGTAGGAAATGAACTGCAGCGCGTCGGCGACGCTCTGCACCAGGTGTTCGCGCAGGATGGCGGCCATGGTCGGGGTTCCGTCAGTCGTTGTGCTCGAGTTGGAAGACGAAAAACAGAGGAAACATCAAGCAGCGGAAGATCACGGCTTGGAAGAGGCGCGCAGCGCCTCGAGTTCGCGGCGCAGCGCGCGCACCTCGTCGAGGATCATCCGGGTGTGCGCTTCGCCCTCGCCCTTGAGGTCCTCCGCGACCTGCGCCTGCATCGCGTTGACCACCACCGCGATGAACAGGTTCAACACCATGAAGGTGGCGATCAACAGGTAGATGACGAAGAAGATCCAGGCATGCGGCGAGTGCGCCATGACGCCGCGCGCAATGTCGGGCCAGCCTTCCACCGTCATCACCTGGAACAGGGTGAACAGCGAGGCGCCGAGACTGCCGAAGAACTCCGGCGCGATCGCGCCAAACAGTTGCGTGGCCATCACCGCCGATACGTACAGCACGAGCGCCATCAGGCCGATGATCGACGCCATGCCCGGGAGGGCGGCGAGCAGGGCGCTGACCACCCCGCGCATCGACGGCACCAGCGAGACCAGCCGCAGGACACGCAGCACGCGCAGGGCGCGCAGGACGCTGAACGCGCCGGTCTCGGGCAGCAGCGCGATTCCCACGATCACGAAATCGAACACGCGCCACGGATCGTGGAAGAAGCGGCTGCGGTAGACGATGCAGCGCAACAGCAACTCGGCCACGAATACGCCCAGCACCGTGCGGTCGAACAGGTCAAGCGCAGCGCCGAAACGCGCGTCGATCGCGGGCGAGGTTTCAAGCCCGAGCGTGATCGCGTTGGCGACGATCAGCGCGATGATGGCCTGGTCGAAGCGCGGATGTTCGATCAGGGCGCGCGCGCGCGCGCACAAACCCGGCGCCGGTTCGGAAACGCTCGTCTGCGGGTGTGCCATGAAAGGGGGATGTCCTGAAGGGTGCGCAAATCTAGCACAGCCGCGCTGCACCGCGGCGCGGCATTTCCCCGGGGAATACAGGACGTTGATTCCGCGGGGTGGCTCTGGTAAGTATGGTGTAAGCAAGCGCGCCAAGAATCGGGCGCGCAGATCGCCACGACTGCAGCCAGAAGGAGGGGAGCCATGTCGTCCAATATCGAAACCGTTCTCACCGAGACGCGCGTGTTCCCGCCGTCCGCCGACTTCGTCCGCCAGGCCAATATCCCCGGCATGGACGCCTACCGCAAGCTGGTCGCGGAGGCGGAGCGGGACTTCGAGGGCTACTGGGGCCGGCTGGCCAGGGAAGAGCTGCTCTGGCACAAGCCGTTCACCCAGGTGCTGGACGAGTCGAAGGCGCCGTTCTTCCGCTGGTACCACGACGGCGAGTTGAACGCCTCGTATAACTGCCTGGACCGGCACCTCAAGACCCAGCCGGACAAGACCGCGATCATCTTCGAGGCCGACGACGGCAAGGTGACGCGCATCACTTACCAGGCGCTATACCACGAGGTCTGCCGGTTCGCCAACGCGCTCAAGGCGCGCGGCATCAGGCTGGGCGACCGGGTCCTGATCTACATGCCGATGTCGATTCAGGCGGTGGTGGCGATGCAGGCCTGCGCCAGGATCGGGGCGACGCATTCGGTGGTGTTCGGCGGCTTTTCCGCCAAGAGCGTGCAGGAGCGCATCGTCGACGCCGGCGCGGTGGCGGTGATCACCGCCGACGGCCAGTTCCGCGGCGGCAAGGAGATCCCGTTGAAGCCCGTGGTGGACGAGGGCCTGGC
>JALHLN010000188.1 GCA_022844545.1 Burkholderiales bacterium
GAGCAAGGCCTGGCTCGCCGGCGTGGCGGCGCCGAAGAGCGCGGCCGACAGCAGCGCGAGGCCGACCGCCAGGCTCATTTCATGACGAAGCGCACCGTGACCGTCTTCGCCGCGTCGCGCCGGATGGTGGCGACGACGCGCGCCCCGCTGCCCGATTTCACGCCCTTCGCCTCCAGGCGGTTCTCCCCGGCGGGCTTGAGCTCCGCGTCGCTGGTCTCGGTTCCGACCAGCACCGTGAGCTTGCCCGCCATCCCGGCGGTGGCGACCGGCTTGCCGTGGTCATAGACGTAGACGATCGCGTCGGCACCCTTCATGACCAGTTCGTACTGCAGGTCGCTGACGGTGCGGACGATGCCGCCGTGCTTGGCGGGCGCCTCGTGGGCGGCAGCGGGCGCAACAGCAACCAGGGCAATTGAAAAAGCAGAGGCAAGAATGGCGATCCGTGTCTTCATGGGCTATCTCCTTGGGATGAATCAGTAGGCTTCCTGCGTGCGGCCCTCGCTGTCCGCCTCGGCCAGCAGGCGCTGCAGCGCTCGTTCGCCGGCGAGGCGGAACATGAGGGGCGTGAGCAGCGTGTCGAGCAGCGTGGAGCTCATCAGGCCGCCGAAGATCACCACCGCCACCGGGTGCAGGATCTCCTTGCCCGGGGCGTCGGCGGCGAGCAGCAGCGGGGTCAGCGCGAAGGCCGCCACCAGCGCGGTCATCAGCACCGGGGTCAGGCGCTCCAGCGAGCCGCGGATGATCATGGGCTCGCCGAAGCGCTCGCCCTCCAGGCGGCACAGGTTGATGTAGTGGCTGATCTTGAGGATGCCGTTGCGCGTCGCGATCCCGGCCAGGGTGATGAAGCCGATCATCGAGGCCACCGACAGGCTGAC
The DNA here is from genome assembly GCA_022844545.1 of Burkholderiales bacterium. Lineage (GTDB taxonomy): Bacteria > Pseudomonadota > Gammaproteobacteria > Burkholderiales > SG8-39 > RBG-16-66-20. The sequence goes on from JALHLN010000188.1 coordinate 876, forward strand.
GCCGGCCAGCCACATCGCCGCCACGCTGCCCACCAGCGCGAGCGGGATGTTGGCCATGATGATCGCGGCCAGGGTCCAGGACCGGTAGCGCGAGTAGAGCACCAGCAGGATCATGGTCGCCGAGGCGAGCGAAAGCCAGAGGATGAGGCGCGCGGCCTGCTCCTGGGCCTGGAACTGGCCCTCGAAGGTGATGAAGGTGCCGGCGGGCAGCCGCGTCTGCGCGATCGCGCGGCGCACGTCGGCCACCACCGCGTTCAGGTCGCGCCCGCCGGTGTTGGCGTAGACCACGATGCGGCGGCGGCCGTTCTCGCGCCCGATCTGGTTCGGGCCGTCGCGCTCCTCCACGGTGGCAATGGAGGCGAGCGGCACGCGGCCCGAGGGCGTGTCGATCAGGATGCGCTCCAGGTCGCGCGGCCCGCGCTTCGCGTCGGGCAGGCGCAGCACCAGTTCGTAGCGCCGGGCGCCATCCACGATCTGCTGCGCGCCGTGCGCGCCGTCGGTGAGCGCCTGCAGGATGCGCACCGCCTCCCCGGGCGCAAGTCCCGCCTGCGCCGCGCGACGCGGATCGAGGCGCACCACGATCTGCGGCACCAGGACCTGCTTCTCCACGCTCAGATCCACCAGCCCCGGCACCCCGGCCAGGCGGCTGCGCAAGTCCTCCGCGAGCCCGCGCAAGGAATCAAGGTCGTCGCCGAAGATCTTGAGCGCGATCTGCGCCCGCACGCCCGAGAGCAGGTGGTCGAGCCGGTGCGAGATCGGCTGGCCGATCGCCACCGAAGCCGGCAGCACCGCCAGGCGCGCGCGGATGTCCGCCATCACGGTTTCGCGGTCGCGCTCGCTCGCCTTCAGGTCGACGTCGATCTCGGCCGCGTGCACGCCCTCGGCGTGCTCGTCCAGTTCGGCGCGGCCGGTGCGCCGGCCCACCTGCCCCACCTCGGGCACCTCCGCGATGAGCCGCTCGGCGAGCGCGCCGAAGCGGTCGGACTCCGCCAGCGCGGTACCCGGCTCGAACATCAGCGACAGCACCAGCGAGCCCTCGTTGAACGCCGGCAGGAAGCTGCGCGGAAAGAACGGCACGCTCGCGACGGCCGCGGCGACCGCCACCGCGCCAGCGACGAGCAGCGCCCGCGCCCGCGGGAAGGACCAGCGCAGCAGGCGCTCGTCCTGGCGCTTGAGCCAGGCCACCAGCGGCGAATCGCCCCGCGCCAGCCGCGTCATCCCGGGCAGCAAGTACGCGCACAACGCCGGGGTGACGGTCATCGACACCAGCATCGAGGCGAGAATGGAGACGATGTAGGCGATGCCCAGGGGCGCGAACAGGCGCCCTTCGATGCCAGGCAGCGCGAACAACGGCACGAACACCAGGACCACGATCGCGGTGGCATAGACGATGCCGGAGCGCACCTCGACCGTGGCGCGGCGCACCACCTCCGCCACCGCCAGCGGGCGCGCCGCGGCGCGGTTCTGCTTCAGCCGGCGCAGGATGTTCTCCATGCCCACCACCGCATCGTCCACCAGCTCGCCGATGGCGATGGCCAGCCCCCCCAGCGTCATCACGTTGATGGACTGACCCAGCGCCTGGAACACCAGCGCGGTGACCGCGAGCGACAGCGGGATCGCAACCAGCGAAATGAGCGTGGTGCGCAGCGACAGCAGGAACGCGAACAGCACCACCGCGACCATGACCGCGCCGTCGCGCAGCGCCTCGGTGACGTTGCCCACCGAGTTGCGGATGAAATCGGCCTGGCGGAACAGCACCTTGGGCTCCGCGAGCCCCGCCGGCAGCCCCTGCTTCATTTCGGCCAACGCGGCCTCGATGTCGGCCGTCAGTCGCACGGTGTCCGCCGCCGGCTGCTTCTGCACGCTGACGATGACGGCCGGGGCGCCGTTATAGCCGCCCTCGCCGCGCTTCAACGCCGCGGCGAACCGCACCCCGGCCACCTGCTGCAGCAGCACCGGGCGGCCGTCCTTCCACGCCACCGCGACCGTTTCCAGGTCCTCTACGCGATGGGTGCGGCTGACGTGCCGAATGAGGTACTCGCGGCTGTTCAGGTCCACGAAGCCGCCGCCCGCGTTGCCGGCAAAGCCGCGCAACGCCTCCTCCAGCTGGGCGAAGGTGACGCCGAACTGCGCCATGCGCGCGGTATCGGGCTCGACGCGCAGCTGGCGCACCTCGCCGCCGATCGGGATCACCTGCGACACGCCCGGGACCGAAAGCAGCCGCGGGCGCAGGACGAAGTCGGCGAACTCGCGCGCCTGCATCGGCGTGGCGGCGGGCACGCCCGCCGTCGTACCCACCGCCGCGGCCGCCTGCAGCGGCAGCGCGATCAGCATGATCTCCCCCATGATGGAGGACACCGGCCCCATCACCGGGATCACGCCCTGCGGCATGCGCTCGCGCACCAGCGCGAGGCGCTCGGCGACCAGCTGCCGGTTGCGGTAGACGTCCGTGCCCCATTCGAATTCCGCGTAGGCGATGGACAGGCCGGCGCCCGACACCGAGCGCACCCGGGACACCCCGGGCATGCCGTTCAGCGCGGTCTCGATCGGGAAGGTCACCAGCTGCTCGACTTCCTCGGGGGCCATGCCGCCGGCTTCCGTCAGCACCGTGACCACCGGCTTGTTCAGGTCCGGGAACACGTCCACCGGCGCGCGCCAGGCGGTGGCCGCGCCGTAGGCCATCAGCAGCCCCGCGAGCGCCAGCACCAGCAGCCGGTTGCGCAGGCTCAATTCGACGATGCGCTCGAACATGCGCGGCTCCTAGCGGATCTGCGAGATGAGGCCCGCGCCGCGCACCACCACGCGGTTGTCGGCGCCCAGGCCGCGGGTGACCACGATGCGCTCGGCGTCGAGCGCCCGGAACTCGACCGGCTGCGCGACGAAGCGCTCGGCGCCCGCCTTGATCCAGACCACCGGCTCGTTCGCCGCCCCGCGCACCACCGCCTGCGCCGGCAGCACGACGCCCTTGACCCGCTCCTTCAACTCCGCCACCACGGTCAGCGGCTGTCCGAGCGCCAGCGCGAGCGGCGCCCCCTTCGTGAGGTGCTCGGCGCGGAAGGTGACCGGCAGCGCGCCTTCGCGCAGGCTGCGACCGATGCCCGCCACGCGCAACGTGATTCCCGGTTGCCCGGCGAGATGCGCCGTCGCGATGCGCTCCGCGAGCGCAACCTCGGTTACCGTGGCCTCGACCAGCACGCGCGCGGGATCGACGATCTCGAACAGCACGTCGCGGGCCTCCACCATCTGCCCGGTGACCGCGGCCGCGAGCGCGATGACGCCATCGACGGGCGCCACCAGCGCTTCGCGCGAACCGATGCTGCCGGCCACGCGCTGCTCGCGCTCCTGCAGCGACTGCAGCTCGACGCGCGCGGCCTCGATCTCCTTGCGCGGCACCGTGCCCTCCAGCGTCTCCAGGCGCTTGAGGCGCTGCTCCGCGAGCGTGCGGCCCGCCCGGAGTTCCGCCTGTTGCGCCTGCTGGTTGGCCTGCGCGAAGGGCTCGGCATGGTGGCGCACGTAGGCGAGCGCCTGCCCCTTTCGCACCCGCTGGCCGGCGACCGGCAGTCCGCCCGGCCCGGCTTCGACCCGGCCGCCATGCGCCGGCTGCACCCGGCCGCCGGCGTTCGGGTCCATGACCACGCGCGCAGGCAATTCGACCGTCATCGCGGCCTCCGACAACGGCGCGAGGACGGTCCGGACCTCGAGCCGCCGCTGCGCCGCCTTGGGCAGGTTCACGCTGCCATCGGGCAGGCGCGCGAGGCCCGAAGGACTGGTGCCGGCGGGACCGGACAGGTGCTCGCCCCCGGGGCCGTGCGCGCCGGGCGCAGCATCGGCGCCCCACGGTGCAAGCACGACCAGCGCTGCCAGCACCGCCACCGCATGGCGCCGCGCGCGGCGACGCCAGAAGAACACTGTGAGCGCGACTGCCGCGAATGCGGCGGCGGCAATCAGGACCCACTCGAGCACATGATCGTGATCATGGTGATCCGCGCCGGCAGCACCGGTCAGGACGCTGAGCGTGCCATCCAGCAGATCGCTCTCGTCCCCCGCCACGATCTTGAACACCAGCGCGTGCTCGCCCGGCGCGGCGAGCGCCTTCAGCATCGCGGCATCGTCGACCGCGTAGTCGCCGTGATCGGCCTGGAACTTCGCCTTGGACCGCAACTCGCCGAACTGGATCTCGAGCTCGGCGCCGAGCACCGGCTCGTTGGTTTCGTAGCGGTCGACGAGGACGGTCAGCGCGACCGCGTCCAGCCGGCCGACCAGCTCGAACATCTCCGAGTTCGCCTCGACGCGCGGCGCGCTTTTCCCGGCCGCCGCGGACGCGGGCGCATCCAGGTGCTCGCCGCCCGGGCCGTGGGCGCCGGGCGCCGCCAGGGCGGAGCCGAAGGACATCAGGAACACGATCAGCCATTTCATGGAAGGACTCCTGCGGATTGTTGGGTGCGGGCGCGCGCCAGGCCCAGCTCGGCCCGCTGCCGGACTGCGGCGGCTTCCGCCTGTGCCGCGGCGGCGAGCGTGCGCAGCAGCTCGGGCAACGGCGTCTCGCCCGCGCGGAAAGACAGCTCGATCAACCGGGCGCGCTCCCGGAGCAGCGCCGCCCGCGATTCCTCGGCCTCGAGACGCGACGCGGCCGACTGCGCCGCCGCGCGCGCCACCATGAAGGTACTGTGCACCCTCGCGCGCACGCGCTGCTCCTCGGCTCTCGCGATATCGAGCTCGGATTGCGCGAGGGCGTCGCGGGGCAGGTTCCGGTCCCGCGTGCCCAGCGGCAGGCGCATCGCCAGGCCGATGCTGTTCTGGGAAGCGGCGCCCGAGGCGGCGACCTCCTGGCGGTAACGCAGCAGGAGTTCCGGCGGATCGCTGCGCTCGGCGCGCGCGAGGTCGAGGCGATCCTGCGCGGCCTGCACGTTCCGCACGGCGAGCGCGATCTCCGGATGGTCATCCGCCATTGCACGCGCCTCTGACTCCGCAACCTCCGGCACCGCGTCCATGCCGGTCAGGAGGCGCCAGGCCGCCCGCGCCGAGTCGAGCTGCTGGCGCGCGCCCGCGACCTCGGCCTCCGCCGCCAGGCGCTCCGCGCGGATGGCGAGCGAATCGCTGCGCGCCAAATCGCCCGCGGCGACCCTGCGCTCCACATCCTCCGCGAGCGAGCGCACACCGGCGGCGCGCGCCTCCGCAAGCGACAGTTCCGCCGCGCCTGCCTGCGCCTGCCACAGGGCTTCGCGTACCGCACCGGCCACCCGCAACTTCGCCGCGCGGCCGCCCGCTTCCGCGCTCTCGAGCGCGCCGCGCGCGGCGGCC
>JALHLN010000189.1 GCA_022844545.1 Burkholderiales bacterium
AACGCCGGCATCACGCGCGACAACCTGGCGCTGCGCATGAAGGACGCGGAATGGGACGAGGTGATGGAGACCAACCTCAAGGCGGTGTTCCGCCTGTCGCGCGCGGTGATGCGCGGCATGATGAAGGCGCGCTGGGGTCGCATCATCAACATCACATCGGTGGTGGGTGCCTCGGGCAACGCCGGCCAGGCCAACTACGCCGCCGCCAAGGCCGGCGTGGTCGGCATGACCAAGTCGCTGGCGCGCGAGCTGGGCAGCCGCAACATCACCGTCAACTGCGTCGCGCCCGGCTTCATCGACACCGACATGACGCGTGCGCTGGCCGAAGCCCAGAAGGAGGCCCTGCTGGGCCAGATCCCGCTCGGGCGGCTGGGCGCCGCCGAGGACATCGCCGCCGCGGTGGCCTATCTCGCCTCGCCGGCGGCGGGCTACGTGACCGGCACGGTGCTGCACGTCAACGGCGGCATGTACATGAGCTGAGGGATGGGCCGATTCCGGTAAAATAACGCCTGCGAACAGGGAAGGAGCAAGACATGGAAAACATCGAACAACGCGTCAAGAAGATCATCGCCGAGCAGTTGGGCGTCAACGAGGCCGAGATCAAGACCGAGTCGTCTTTCGTCGACGACCTGGGCGCCGACTCGCTCGACACCGTCGAGCTGGTGATGGCGCTGGAAGAGGAATTCGAGACCGAGATCCCCGACGAGGACGCGGAGAAGATCACCACCGTCCAGCAGGCGATCGACTACGTGAAGTCGCACTCCAAGTCCTAGCGCACGTGCAGCGCCGCAGAGTCGTCGTCACCGGGCTGGGCATCGTCAGCCCGGTGGGCAGCACGGTCCCGGAAGCCTGGGACAATGTGCTCGCCGGCCGCTCCGGCATCACGCGCGTCACGCGCTTCGACCCGTCGCGCCTCTCGTGCCAGATCGCGGGCGAGGTGAAGGGCTTTGACGTCACGCAGTACATCTCGGCCAAGGAAGCACGCCGGATGGACATCTTCATCCACTACGGCATGGCGGCGGGGCTGCAGGCCTGGAAGGACTCGGGCGTCGCGGTGACGCCGGACACGGCCGAGCGCTTCGGCATCAATTTCGGCTCCGGCATCGGCGGCCTGCCCCTGATCGAGAGCACGCATGACGAGCTGCTGAAGAACGGCCCGCGCCGCATCTCGCCGTTCTTCATCCCCGGCACCATCATCAACATGATCGCCGGCAACCTGTCGATCATGCTGGGCACCAAGGGGCCCAACCTCGCCATCGTCACCGCCTGCACCACCTCCACCCACTGCATCGGCGAGGCGGCCAAGGCGATCCGCTATGGCGATGCGGACGTCATGATCGCGGGCGGAGCCGAATCCACCGTGACCGAGCTTGCAATGGGCGGTTTTGCCTCGGCACGGGCCCTGTCGACGCGCAACGACGATCCGGCGGGCGCCAGCCGACCCTGGGACAAGGACCGCGACGGCTTCGTGCTCGGCGAAGGCGCCGGCGCTGTGGTGCTGGAGGAGTACGATCATGCGAGGAAGCGCGGCGCACGCATCTACTGCGAGGTTGCCGGCTATGGCGTCTCCTCCGACGCCTTCCACATGACGGCCCCGGCGGAGGATGGCGACGGCGCCTTCCGCTGCATGCGCAACGCGCTGAAGGATGCCGGCCTCGGCCCGGATACCGTCGACTACATCAACGCCCACGGCACCTCGACGCCGCTGGGGGACATCGCCGAGACAGTCGCGGTCAAGCGCGTGCTCGGCGACCGGGCGAAGCAGGTCGCGGTGAATTCCACCAAGTCCATGACCGGGCACCTGCTCGGCGCAGCCGGGGGCGTGGAGGCCGTGTTCACCATCCTCGCCCTCCACCACCAGGTTTCGCCGCCGACCATCAACCTGCGGAACCCGGACCCCGCCTGCGACCTCGACTACGTGGCGAACACGGCGCGCAAGATGGCCATCCGCACCGCGGTATCCAACTCCTTCGGATTCGGCGGCACCAACGGGTCCCTGGTCTTCACCCGCGCCTGATCCGCGCTTGAACGGCGCGCCTCCCGTCAAACTCGCCCTGTCACCCTCGCCGGGCCTTGCCGGCTGCATCGTGGCTGCCTACGCCGCAGCCGCGGCGAGCCTGTGGCTCCTGATGCCAGGCCACCTCGGTACGGTGCTGGCGGCGCTGGTCATGGCGCTGGGCGTCGTGGTTGCCTGGGACCGGGCGCTGCTCTCGGCGACAGCCTCGGTACGCGGCCTGGACCTTGGTGCCGGCAATGCGGTGGTCCTGATGCTCCGGGACGGCCGGCGGGTCGCGACGGTGGCCGGGGCGGGCAGGTTCGTCAGCCGCCTGTGCGTCACCCTGACGGTCCGGGCGCCGGGGCGCCGCAGCCTGATCGTCACCCCCGGCATGATGGAACCGGAATCGTTCCGCTTCCTCAGGCTCTGGGCCCTCTGGGGACGCGTTCCCGGACAGGCCACCGTGGCGTCCCGGCAACTGCCGGCCTGACCCGGCCGCGCCCATGTCCCGAACTATTTGCAAACCGCCGTGTCTGTGGCACATAGGCATGGCTGGCGAGTGGAGGCCGGATGGCCCAGGCTGACCGGGACATCGACCACGCGCTGGTCGTGAGGGCGCAGCAGGGCGACAAGCGTGCCTTCGAGCTGCTGGTGGTGAAGTACCAGAGGAAGCTGGCCAGGCTGCTGTCGCGCCTGATCCGCGACCCTGCGGAAGTCGAGGATGTCGCACAGGAGGCGTTCATCAAGGCCTACCGCGCGCTGCCGAGCTTCCGCGGCGATAGCGCCTTCTATACTTGGCTCTATCGGATCGGAATCAACACCGCCAAGAACTACCTGATGGCGATGGGCCGCCGGGCGCCGACCTCCACGGATGTGGAGGCGGAAGAGGCGGAAGGGTACGAGGAAGGCGAGCAGTTGCGCGACATCAACACGCCGGAGAGCCTGGCGCTGTCGCGCGAGATCGGGGCGACCGTGAACGCCGCGATCGACGGGCTGCCCGAGGAGCTGCGCACGGCGATCCAGTTGCGCGAGCTAGAGGGCATGAGCTACGAGGACATTGCGCGCATCATGGATTGTCCGATCGGAACCGTGCGGTCGCGGATCTTCAGGGCGCGCGAGGCGATCTCGGACAAGCTCAAGCCCCTGCTCGACACGGCGAAGGACAAGAGATGGTGAACCGGGTGAATCGATGACGACGCAGAAGATCTCCGAACTGGCCGACGGCGAGCTCGACGGCCAAGAAGCCGCCGGCGCCTACGCGGCGCTGAAATCGGGCGGCGAGGCCCTGGAGGCCTGGCGCAGGTACCACCTCATCAGCGACGCGATGCGCGACACGCGCCTGCTGTCCGCAGGTTTCGCGGACCGGGTGGCGGCCAGCCTCGCCGCGGAACCCACGGTGCTGGCGCCGAAGGCCCTGGCCGCCCCGGCTCGCAGCCTGCCCTGGTATGCGACGCGAGTCGCTGCCGGCATCGCGGCCGTCGGCTTCGTCGGCTTCGCCACCATGAGCGTGCTGGACCAGGGTGCCACGCCGCAGGTGGCGAAGGCGCCCAAGGCTGCCGAGCCGGCGATCGCGGTCGCGGCGCCGGCCGTGGTACCGGCGTCGGAGTCGGCACGGGACTACATGCAGGCTCACCAGGGCTACTCGCCACGCAACGCGCTGCAGGGCTACGTGGATACCCGCCAGGTGCAGACCGTTTCCGGAAGGACCGCCCGGCAACCATGAAGCGCGCCATCGGTGTACTGGTGGCCGTCGCGTCCCTCGCCGGCGCGGCCCATGCGCAGGCCCCGGCGGCGGCGGAGGGCATGAGTCTGCTGGGCCGCATATACCAGGCAACCGAGAAGCTGTCCTACACCGGTACCTTCGTCTACCAGCAGGGCGACCGCGTCGAGACCTCGCGCATCAGCCGGATCTACGGACCGGCGGGCGAGCTGGAGAAGATCGAGGTCCTGGACGGGCCGCAGCGCGAGATCCTGCGCACGCGCGACACCATCAAGTGCTTCCTGCCGGAGAGCCAGACCATCAAGGTCGAGAAGCGCGTCGATCAGCGCGCCTTCCCCGCGATGCTGCCGGACAGGTTCGCGGACCTGGCGCAGAACTACACCGTGTCGCGCGGCGAGCCGGCCCGCATCGCCGGCTACGACTGCGAATCCGTGGTGCTCACGCCCAAGGACGAGCTGCGCTACGGCTACAAGCTGTGGGCCGATACCGCGACCGGCATGCTGCTGCGCGCACGCACCTTCAATTCCCGCGGCGAGACCGTGGAGCAGTTCAGCTTCACGCAGCTCGCGATCGGCAACGTGCCCCGGGAGCGGCTCAAGCCGCTGCGCGCGGCGCGCAACTGGCGCGTCGAGCACGCCTCGGTGTCGCCGGCGAACCTGGCCGGTTCGGGCTGGTTCCTTGGCGCCGAGCTGCCCGGATTCCGCAAGGTCTTCGAACTGACGCGGCGCCTGGGCGAGTCCCGCCCGGTGAATCAGGTGGTGTATTCGGACGGGCTGGCGGCGGTCTCGGTCTTCATCGAGCCGCTCGCGGGCCGGACCGAGGCCGTCCGGCCCAGCGTTTCCAGCCTGGGCGCGGTCAACATGTACACGCGCGAGGTGGCGAACCATCTGGTCACCGTCGTCGGCGAGGCGCCGGCGGCCAGCCTGCAGCGGATCGGCGATACCGTCGAGTACCGGCGGCCGCAGTAACCATCGAATCACCGAGGATCGAAATGAGCTTGCTCAAGAACTGGACCGCAGTGCTGTTGCTGGCGTTCGCATCCGGCGCCGGCGCGCAGGGGCGCGAGCTGCCGGATTTCACCCGCCTCGTCGAGGACCAGGGACAAGCGGTGGTCAACATCAGCACCACCCAGGCGGTACGCCGGCAGGCGCTGCCGCAAATCCCGAACATGGACGACGAGGAGGTGCAGGAGTTCTTCCGTCGCTTCATTCCGCGCCAGCAGCCCGGCCCGCAGCAGGGGCCGCAACAGGGGCCTCGGCCGGAGAGCCGCTCGCTCGGCTCGGGCTTCATCATCAGCGGGGACGGCTACATCCTCACCAATGCGCACGTCATCGACGGCGCCGACGAGATCACCGTCAAGTTCACCGACAAGCGCGAGTACAAGGCCAAGGTCATCGGCGCGGACCGCCGCACCGACGTGGCGCTGATCAAGATCGAGCCGGGCGGCGCGCTGCCGGCGGTCAAGTTCGGCGACCCGAACCGTCTCAAGGTCGGCGAGTGGGTGCTGGCCATCGGCTCCCCGTTCGGCTTCGAGAACACGGTCACCGCGGGTATCGTCTCGGCCAAGGGCCGCTCGCTGCCGCAGGAGAACTTCGTCCCGTTCATCCAGACCGATGTCGCCATCAATCCGGGCAACTCGGGCGGCCCGCTGTTCAACATGCGCGGCGAGGTGGTCGGGATCAATTCCCAGATCTACAGCCGCACCGGCGGCTTCATGGGCCTGTCGTTCGCGATCCCGATCGACGTCGCCATGGACATCCAGAAGCAGCTGCGCGACACCGGGCGCGTGTCGCGCGGGCGCATCGGAGTCGTGATCCAGGAGGTCTCCAGGGACCTGGCCACCTCGTTCGGCCTGGACAGGCCGCGCGGCGCGCTGGTCAACTCGGTGGAGAAGGGCAGCCCGGCGGACAAGGCCGGCGTGCAGGCCACCGACATCATCGTCAAGTTCGACGGCAAGAACGTGGAGGCTTCCGGCGACCTGCCGCGCATCGTCGGCGGGACGCGTCCCGGGTCGAAGGCGGAGGTGGAAGTCTGGCGCAAGGGGCAGACGCGCAGCCTGTCGCTCACGGTCGGGGAACTCCAGGAGGAGCGCGTCGCGGCGCGCGATAAGCCGCGCGCGCAGAAGCCGGTGGAAGTGGCCGCCAACCGCCTCGGGCTGGTGGTGAGCGAACTCAACGCCAAGCAGCGCGAGGAGATGAAGCTCTCGCACGGGCTGGTGGTGACCGAGGTGAAGCCCGACGCCCGGGCCGAAGTGCGCCGCGGCGACGTGATCCTGACCCTGGTCCACAAGGGACAGCACACCGACCTCAAGTCGGTGGAGCAGCTGAACAAGCTGCTGGGCGGGCTGGACCGGAACGCGGTGTTCACGCTGCAGGTGCGGCGCGGCGAGTCCGTGGCGTTCATCACGGTGAACGGGCTCACCGACAAGGGCTGAGCCCCTTTTTGCTGTAAAATCGCGG
>JALHLN010000190.1 GCA_022844545.1 Burkholderiales bacterium
TGCCCGAAGTCCTTCACCGCGATCGCCGACCAGCCGCGCGGCGTGGTGCTGGTGACCGGCCCGACCGGCTCGGGCAAGTCCACCACCCTGGCGGCGATGGTGAACCACAAGAACGAGACCGAGGAAGGCCACATCCTCACCATCGAGGACCCGATCGAGTTCGTGCACGAGTCCAAGAAGTGCCTGATCAACCAGCGCGAGGTCGGGCCGCACACGCTGTCGTTCGCCAACGCCCTGCGCAGCGCCCTGCGCGAGGACCCGGACGTGATCCTGGTGGGCGAGATGCGCGACCTGGAGACCATCCGCCTCGCGTTGTCGGGCGCCGAGACGGGGCACCTCGTGTTCGGCACCCTGCACACCTCGTCGGCGGCCAAGACCATCGACCGCATCGTGGACGTGTTCCCGGCCGCGGAGAAGGAGATGATCCGGGCGATGATCTCGGAGTCGATCCGCGCCATCATCTCGCAGACCCTGCTCAAGACCAAGGACGGCTCGGGCCGCGTCGCGGCGCACGAGATCATGGTCGGCACCCCCGCGATCCGCAACCTGATCCGCGAGAACAAGATCGCGCAGATGTACTCCGCGATCCAGACCGGCGCCCAGCTGGGCATGCAGACGCTGGACCAGAACCTGCTGGACCTGGTGAAGCGCAACATCATCTCGATGGCCGAGGCGCGCAGCAAGGCGGCCAACAAGGACAACTTCGTCGGAGGCTAGGCCGCATGGAACGCGAACAGGCAACCAAATTCATCTACGACCTGCTGCGGGCGCTGCTCGCGAAGAAGGGCTCGGATCTCTTCCTCACCGCGGGCTTCCCGCCGGCGATGAAGGTCGACAGCAAGATGACCCCGGTGTCGCAGACCGCGCTCACCGCGCAGCACACCGCGATGCTGGTGCGCTCGATCATGAACGACAAGCAGGCGGCGGAGTTCGAGGCCACCAAGGAGTGCAACTTCGCCATCAACCCGGCCGGCATCGGCCGCTTCCGCGTCAACTGCTTCATCCAGATGGGCTGCGTCGGCGCGGTGCTGCGCGTGATCACCACCTCGATCCCGAGCTTCGACGACCTCAAGCTGCCGCCGGTGCTGAAGGACGTGGCGATGACCAAGCGCGGCCTGGTGCTGTTCGTCGGCGGCACCGGCTCGGGCAAGTCGACCTCGCTCGCGGCCATGCTCGGCTACCGCAACGAGAACTCCTACGGCCACATCATCACCATCGAGGACCCGGTCGAGTACGTGCACCCGCACAAGAACTGCCTGATCACGCAGCGCGAGGTCGGCGTCGACACCGACTCCTGGGAGGCGGCGCTGAAGAACACCCTGCGCCAGGCCCCGGACGTCATCCTGATCGGCGAGATCCGCGAGATGGAGGTGATGGAGCACGCCGTGGCCTTCGCCGAGACCGGCCACCTGGCCCTGGGCACGCTGCACGCCAACAACTCCAACCAGGCGATGGACCGGATCATCAACTTCTTCCCGGAAGCGCGCCGCCACCAGCTGCTGATGGACCTGTCGCTGAACCTCAAGGCGGTGATCTCGCAGCGCCTGATCCCGCTGCGGGAAGGCAAGGGCCGCGCCGCGGCGGTGGAAGTGCTGCTCAACTCGCCGCTGATCTCGGACCTGATCTTCAAGGGCGAGATCCACGGCATCAAGGAGATCATGAAGAAGTCGCGGGAACTGGGCATGCAGACCTTCGACCAGGCGCTGTTCGACCTGCACGAGGCCGGCCGCATCAGCTACGAGGACGCGCTGCGCTTCGCCGACTCCACCAACGAGGTGCGGCTCAACATCAAGCTGCACGGCAGGGAATCGAAGGACAAGGACCTCACCAAGGGCATCGAGCACCTGGACATCGTCTGAGCCCGGGGTGGCGGCGCTCGCGAACGTCCTCATCGGCCTGGTGGCGCTGCTGCACCTGTACTTCCTGGTGCTGGAGATGTTCCTCTGGGACAAGCCGCGCGGCCTGCGCACCTTCCGCATGACTCCGGAGGAGGCCGCGCAAACCAAGGTCCTCGCCGCCAACCAGGGCCTCTACAACGGCTTTCTCGCCGCCGGCCTCGCCTGGGGCCTTCTGCTGGGGCCCGCGGGCCTCTCGATCAAGGTGTTCTTCCTCGTCTGCGTGGTGATCGCCGGGGTGATCGGCGCGGCCACCGTGAGCCGCCGGATCTTCTGGGTGCAGGCGTTCCCGGCGCTCGTCGCGCTCGCGCTGCTGCACTACCCCGGCGTTTAGCTCAGCTGCGGTTCGATCCGGCCACGATCCGGAACTCGTAGAGCCGGCACTCCAGCGCGCCGTTGTAGAGCGGCACCCGCCGCGACGGTTGCAGGCGGATCAGCTTCGGCAAGCGCAGGTCGGCAGTGAACAGGTGCGCGCGCCAGCCGGCAAAATTTCGCTTCAGCGCATCGCCCAGCTTCGGATAGAACGCCTCCAGCTCTTCCCGCGAGCCGATGCGCTCGCCGTAGGGCGGGTTCGCGATCAGCACGCCCGCGGGTGCTGGCGCCGCGCGCGCGAGCACGTCGGCGCGCTCCAGCTTCACCCAGCGCTCCACGCCGGCCTCGGCGAGGTTGCGCCGCGTCATGGCAATCGCCCTTTCGTCCGAATCGCTGCCGTACAGCACCGGGTTGCGCGGCTCGGTCGCGCCGGGCGCCTTGCGCACGCGCTCCCACAAGGCGGCGTCGAAGTTGGACAGCTTCTCGAAGCCGAAGCGGCGGCGCGCGCCCGGGGCGCGGCCGCGCGCCATCGCCGCCGCCTCCACCAGCAGGGTGCCGCCGCCGCACATCGGATCCAGCAGCGGCTCGTCCGGCTTCCACCCTGAGAGCATGACGATGCCGGCGGCCAGGTTCTCGCGCAGGGGCGCCTCGCCCGGCTCGCTGCGCCAGCCGCGCTTGAACAGGGGCTCGCCGGAGGTGTCGAGGTACAACGCGCCGCGATCGGCCTCCAGGAAAGCGTGCACCCGCGTGTCCGGACTGGCGCGGTCCACGTCCGGCCGCTTGCCGAGGACATCGCGGAAGCGGTCGCAGACCGCGTCCTTGATCCGCAGCGTGGCGAAATCCAGGCTCTTCAGCGGGCTCTTCTGCGCCGAGACGTTGACGCGCAGCCTGTTCCCGACCGGGAACATCGCCGGCCAGTCCACCGCCTTCGCGGCCTTGTAGACGTCCTCTTCGGTCTTGTAGGCGAACTCGGCTACTCGCCACAGCACGCGCGAGGCGAGGCGTGACCAGAGGTTGACCGCGTAGCAGACCTTGCGGGACCCGGCGAAGGCGACGCCGCCGGGCACCTCGCGAGCGCCCGTGGCGCCCAGCGCCGCAATCTCGGCGGCTAGCAACGCCTCCAGCCCCCGCGGGCAGGGGGCGAAGAAGTGTTCAGAAGGGCTTGTAGACAACGAGCAGGATCGCGCCCAGCAGCACGATCACCGGAAATTCGTTGAACCAGCGGTACCAGAGGTGGCCGTGGCGATTGCGCCCGGCGCGGAAATCCAGCATCAGCTTGCCGCACCACAGGTGGTAGACGACCAGGGTCGCCACCAGCGCCAGCTTGGCGTGCAGCCAGCCGCCGGCGCCGGCGAACCATCCGAGCCAGAGCCACAGCCCGGTGGCGAGCGCAATCAGGCCTGACGGTGTTGCAATCCCCCAGTAGAGCTTGCGCTCCATGACCTTGAAGCGCTCCAGGGACACTTCGTCCGTACTCTGCGCGTGGTAGACGAACAGCCGCGGCAGGTAGAACAGTCCGGCGAACCAGCTCACCACGAAGAAGATATGCAGGGACTTGACCAGGAGCATGGGGCGCCGCGCTATTTCATCAACCGCCGGCGCGTGAGCACCATGGCGACGTAGAAGCCCGCCAGCGCGTAGGCGGCGAGCACCGCGACGTGCAGCAGCGCGCCATCGGGCATTTGGCCCGCGAGCAGCGGCCGCACCAGCGCCACGCCGTGGTACAGCGGCAGCGCCTGGCTGGCGGCCTGCACCGCCTCGGGCAGCCTGTCCACCGGGAAGAACACCCCGGAGAGCATCATCATCGGCGTCAGCACCAGGGTCATGTAGTAGCTGAAGAAATCATAGCCCGAGGCAAGGGCGTTGATGGCGAGGCCGAGCGCGGCGAAGGCAAGGCCGATGAGCGCCACAACGGCGACCGCCCAGAGCGCCATCGGCCAGGAGGCATAGCCGAACACGGTGACCACGGCCAGCATGCACAGGCCGGCCGCCAGCGACTTGGTCGCCGCCCAGATCCACTCCCCGGCCAGCACGTCCTCCAGCGTCATGGGCGCGTACACGATCGCCTCCCAGGTGCGCTGCACGTGCATGCGCGAGAACGCCGAGTACAGCGACTCGAAGGTGGCCGCGTACATCGTGGAGGAGGCGAGGAAGCCCCCGGCGAGGAAGGCGAAGTAGCTGGTGCCGTCGATGTTCCCGATCACCGCGCCCAGGCCGTAACCCAGGCCAAACAGCATCAGCAGCGGGTCGGCGAGGTTGCCCAGGATCGACGGGATGGCGAGCTTGCGCCAGACCAGGAAATGCCGGCGCCAGACCGCGATCGCGCGCAGGCTGAACTCGGGCAAGGCGTAGAGGCGGACGCTGGTCATCGCGGATTCAGTCTCTCAGGTCCCGGCCGGTCAGCTTGAGGAACAGGTCCTCGAGGTTCGCCGGCCGGTGAAGGTATACCAGTTCACGCTGGTCGGAGAGGCTGGCGATGGCGGCCTCCACGTTCTGCGCGTAGCAGAACACCGTCTCGCCGGCGCGTTCCACCCGGGGCGCGAGCGCCCGCGCCCTCTCCATCCACTGCTCCACGCCCGGACCGTGCACTTCCAGCACCTGCGGCTCGATGTGCCGCGCGATCAGCGCGCGCGGCGGGCCCTCGACGATGATGCGGCCCTTGTCCATGATGGCGACCCGCGTGCAGAGGCGCTCGGCCTCCTCCATGAAGTGCGTGGTCAGGATCAGCGTGCGGCCCTGCTGCGCCAGGCGCCGCAGACGCTCCCAGATGAGGTGCCGCGCCTGCGGATCCAGGCCCGTGGTGGGCTCGTCCATGAACAGCAGCTTCGGGTCGTTCACCAACGCCCGCGCCAGCGTCAGGCGCCGCTTCATGCCCCCGGAGAGCGCGCGGATCCTGGCGTCGGCGCGGCCGGCGAGGCCGGCGAACTCGAGCAGCCCGGGGATGCGCGGGGCGATGTCGCGATCGGACATGCCGAAATAGCGCCCGTAGACCAGCAGGTTCTCGGCGACGGTGAAATCCGGGTCGAGGTTGTCGAACTGCGGCACCACGCCAACGGCGGCGCGTGCTACGCGCGCGCGCGCAGGGACCGGCTCGCCCAGCAGCCGGATCTCCCCGGCGTCGGGCTCCGTCATGCCCAGGCACAGGTTGAGCGTCGTGGTCTTGCCCGCACCGTTGGGTCCGAGCAGGCCGAAGCACTCGCCCGGCGCCACCTCGAGGTCCACGCCGCACACCACCTCGGTTTCGCCGAAGCGCTTGCGCAGGCCCTTGACCGACAAGGCCGACAACGCGCTCACTTCCAGTTGCCTTTCACGATCGCGCGCAGCAGGTTCAGCCGGCGATGGAAGAAATGATCGGCGCCCGGAATCACCACCACCGGCAGGTCCTGCGGCCGGGCCCAGGCGAACACCTCCGCAAGCGGCACCGTGCTGTCTTCCTCGCCGTGGATAACCAGCGTGTCGGCCGCGACCTTCGGCACCGGCAGGCGGTTCACCGCCAGTCCGACCAGGACGAGGCGCTCGGATTCGGTGCGTTGCGCGGCTTGCGCAACGATCGCGGCGCCGAACGAGAAACCCGCCAATGCGGGGCGCCGCGCGCCGGCGTGCGCCAGCACCGCCAGCAGGTCCTCCAGCTCGCCACGCCCCTCGTCATGGCCGCCCTCGCTTTGTCCCACGCCGCGGAAGTTGGGTCGCCAGGCGGCATAGCCCAGTTCGACGAACGCGCGCGCCAGCGTCTGCGCCACCTTGTTGTCCAGGGTGCCGCCGAACAAAGGGTGCGGATGGGCGACCAGCGCAACGCCGCGCGTCGCGCCGCCCTCGGGAATGTCCACCGCGCACTCGATGCGCCCGGCGGCGCCGGCGACGAATTCGCGCCGGGACTGCGCCGGCATCAGATCCGCAGCCGCTCGACGATGCGGCCGTGCTGCAGGTGCTCCTCGACGATCTCGTCGAT
>JALHLN010000191.1 GCA_022844545.1 Burkholderiales bacterium
CAACGGGCGCAGCGGGCGCGACGGGTGCCGCGGCGGGGGCCGGCGCCATCGAGGCGGGCGCAGGCTTATCCTCCAGCAGCGCGTACAGCCCTGCCCCCGCGAGCGCGCCGCAGGCGATCAGCCCGGCGCCGATGGCGAGGCGCCGGCCGCGTCCGGCGTCGCCGGGATTGCGCAGCGGCGCGAACTCGGAATCGGCGATCGCGGCGCGCGCGTGCTGCAGGTTCACCGAATTCATCCCGGCGGCGAAGGCCGCAAGCAGCGACTTGTCGGCGAGGACGTTGACGCGGCGGGTGAGGCCGCTGGAGGCGCGCGAGATCGCGGCGGAGGCGTCGGCGTCGAACGCGTCCGGGCCGCGGTAGCCGGCGGCGCGCATGCGGAACGACAGGTACTTGGCGATTTCCGCCGCCGACAGCGGCCGCATGCGGAAGCTGTGCGTGATGCGGTCCTTCAGCTGCCGCATCGAGGACGCGTCCAGCGCCGCGTCCAGTTCCGGCTGGCCGAACAGCACGATCTGCAGCAGCTTGTGGCGGCTGGATTCCAGGTTCGACAGCAGGCGAACCTGCTCTAGCGCGTCCTGCGGCATGGCGTGCGCCTCGTCGATCAGGATCACCACGCGCCGTCCGCTGGCGTACTGCTCGATCAGGTGCAACTGCAGGTCGCGTATGGCGACCCTCTGCTGGCCGGAGGGCGGTCGCACTCCCAGTTCCTCGGCGATCGCGTTCAGGATCTCGCTGCGGGAATAGGACGGATTGGCGAGGAACACCGTCTGCACGTCGGCGGGCAGCCGTTCCATGAGCACCCGGCACAGCATGGTCTTGCCGCTGCCGATCTCGCCGCTCACCTTGACGATGCCCTCGTCGTGCAGGATGGCGTAGACCAGCGCCTCCAGCGTGGCGCCGCGGTCGGCGCCGTCGAAGAAGAACTCCGGGTGCGGCGTGATCCGGAACGGCGGCTCGGCGAGGCCGAAGTGATCGAGGTAGAGGGCCATGCGTCAGCGGGTCTTCTGCCCGGGGCCGGCGGACTCGGCCTCCGCGCCCATCCTGGAATACAGGGTGGTGCGGTTCACCCCCAGCATCTTGGCCGCCTGGCTGACGTTGCCGCGGGTCAGGCGCAGCGCGGCCGAGATATAGGCGCGCTCGAGCCTGCCGAGGACCTCGTCCAGGCGCACGCTGCGGCTGCGCTCCAGGTGGCGCAGTGCCTGGTCGACGTCGTCCACCGCGACGGCCGGCGCCTCGGCCTCGGTGGCGAGGTCCAGTTCCGGCTCCAGGTCCTCGACCGCGAGCCGCTGCCCGGCGTAGCGCGTCGTGAGTCGGATGACGATGTTGCGCAGCTCGCGCACGTTGCCCGGGAACGGATAGGCCATCCAGCGCGCCTCGGCTTTCGCATCGAGCGCAATCGGCTGCACGCCCGCCTGCTCGGCGTAGAAACGGCGGAAATGCTCCAGCAGCAGCTGCTTGTCGCCCTCCAGTTCCCGCAGCGGCGGCACCGCGAGCGTGAACACCGACAGGCGATGGTAGAGGTCGGCGCGGAAGGCGCCGCGGCGCACTTCCTGGCGCAGGTCGCGGTTGGTCGCGGCGACGACTCGCGCACGCGAGACGCGTGGTTGGGTCTCGCCGACGCGCTGGAACTCGCCGTTCTCGAGCACGCGCAGCAGCTTGGCCTGCATCTCCAGCGGCAGCTCGCCGATCTCGTCCAGGAACAGGATGCCGTCGTGCGCGTCCTCGAAGTACCCGGACTTGCTCCCGGTGGCGCCGGTGAAGGCGCCCTTGGCGTAGCCGAACAGCGTCGGCTCCACCAGGGTGGGCGCGATGGCCGCGCAATTGAGCGCAAGGTAGGGCTTGGCGGCGCGCGCCGAGAGCCGGTGCAGGCTCCTCGCCACCAGCTCCTTGCCGCTGCCCGACTCGCCCTCGATCAGCACCGGGAACGGGGAATCGGCGAACTGCGAGATCTGGCTCTTCAGCTTCATCAGCGGCGGGCTCTGGCCGATCAGGCCTTCGGCGTCGCTGCTGCGCTGCTGTTCGGCGCGCAACTCCGCCTCGCGGAACGCGAGCGCGCGCGCCAGCAGCCGGCGCAGCGCCTCCGGATCGCAGGGCTTGGCGATGAACTCCGCGGCCCCCAGCGTGCGCGCATGCCGCGCATGCTGGGCGTCGTTCTGCCCGGAGAGCACCACGATCCGCATCCGCGGCGAATGCGCGAGCAGGTCGGCGATGAGCTGGAAGCCCTGCTCCGGCGAATGCGGCGTCGGGGGCAGGCCCAGGTCCACCAGCGCCAGCTGCGGCGCCTCGGGGAGCTGGCGCAGGAGCTCGATGGCGTGCGTCCGGGAATCGCAGGCGAGCACCTCGAAATCGGCGGCGAGGGCGAACGACAGCGTCTCGGTGATCAGCGCATCGTCGTCGACGATCAGCAGCACCGGACGCCGCAGCGCGAGGGGCAGCTCGGCCTGCGCCACTTCAGCCTCCCGCGGCCGCGGCTTCGCCGCGGACGCATTTCAGGAACGCGCGCTCCAGGCTCGCCTCGCCGTGGCGCGCGCACAGCTCGCGCGGCGCGCCGTGGAAGCGGATCCGGCCGCCGTCGAGCACCGCGATCGCGCTGCACAGCTCGTCGACATCGGCCAGCACGTGCGAGGTGAAGAACAGCGTCCGGCCCTCGCGGTTCAGGCGCGAGAGAATCGCCTTCACCGCGATGCGGCTGGCGGGGTCCAGGCCGCTCATCGGCTCGTCGAGCAGGTAGAAGTCCTTCTCCGGCAGGAAGCAGGCGGCGAGCCCGAGCTTCTGCGTCATGCCCTTGGAGAGCTCCCGCACCGGGCGATCGAGCGCGGCCGGGTCCAGTTCGAGCTCGGTGGCGACGCGTTCGGTCCGGGCGCGCTCGAAGCGCGCGCCGGCGAGCCCGGCGGCCATCTCGAGGAACTCGGCGCCGCGCAGGTAGTGCGGCGGCGAGAACCGTTCCGGCAGGTAGGCCAGCCGCGCGCGCGCTGCCGGTTCGCGGCTGGGCGCGCCGAACAGCGCCACGCTGCCGGCGTCCGGCGCGCAATGGTCGAGCGCGCACTTGATGAACGTGGTCTTGCCCGCGCCGTTGGCGCCGACCAGGCCGAACGCGGCGCCAGCCGGGATGCGGAGGTCGACGCCGTCTAGCGCGCGCCGCGCCCCGTAGCGCTTCGCCAGGCCCTGCGCGAGCAGGGCGGGGGATGCCTGCGGGCCGGGCGGCAGTCGGTCGGGCAGGGCGGCATGCATGCCTTAACTATATTTGAATCGCGGCGCGGCGTGCGGGCGGCGGGCGGGCGACAGGGGTCGGTTAGAATGCGCGCTTCCGCTTTCCGGCGTCATCCGTGGCCGCCAGTCCATCCAGCATCGTCGAGATCGACCAGGTTTCGTTCGGCTACGACGCCGCGCGCCCGGTCCTGCACGGCATCAACCTGAAGATCGAGCGCGGCAGCGTGGTCGGCATCATGGGCCAGTCGGGCTGCGGCAAGACCACGCTGCTGCGGATCATCGCCGGCTGGCTGAAGGCGAGCGCGGGCAGCGCGCGCGTGCTCGGGGAGAACCTGAACGAGCTGGACGAGGCGCGCATTTTCGCGCTGCGCCGGAAGATGGGCATGCTGTTCCAGTTCGGCGCCCTGTTCACCGACATGAGCGCGCTCGACAACGTCGCCTTCCAGATGCGCGAGCACACCGACCTGACCGAGGACCTGGTCCGGGACCTGGCGATGCTCAAGCTGGAGGCGGTCGGCCTGCGCGGCGCGGCGCAGCTGATGCCCTCCGCGCTCTCGGGCGGCATGGCGCGGCGCGTCGCGCTGGCACGCGCGATCGCGCTCGATCCGCAGCTGATGCTGTACGACGAGCCGTTCACAGGCCTGGACCCGATCGCGCTGGGCGTGATCGCGCGCCTGATCCGGCGCCTGAACGATTCGCTGGGCCAGACCTCGATCGTGGTCAGCCACGACGTCGCCGAGTGCTTCGACATCGTCGACTACGTGTACTTCGTCTCCGCGGGCCGGATCGTCGCCCACGGCACCCCGCAGGCACTGCGCCGCTCCGGGCACCCGTTCGTGCACCAGTTCGTCCAGGGCGAGCCCGACGGCCCGATCCCCTTCCATTACCCGGCGCCGGACTATGGCGCGGACCTCGCGCTGGAGGGCGCCCATGGCTGACGGCAGCCCGCGACCGGTGCGGGCCCTGGAGCGGCTCGGCCAGACCGTCACCGCCAAGATCCTGCGGCTGGGCTTCGCGGCGCGTTTCCTGTTCTACCTGGTGCTGCACTCGGGCGTCGCATTCCGCCGCTTCGGACTGACCATCCGCGAGATCTACTTCGCCGGGGTGCTGTCGCTGATCATCATCCTCGTCTCGGGCCTGTTCGTCGGCATGGTGCTGGGCCTGCAGGGCTACGAGACCCTGCAGCGCTACGGGTCCTCGGAGGCCCTCGGCATCCTGGTGGCCCTGTCCCTGGTGCGCGAGCTGGGGCCGGTGGTGGCCGGGCTGCTGTTTGCCAGCCGCGCGGGCTCGGCGATCACCGCCGAGATCGGCCTGATGAAGGCCACAGAGCAGATCGCGGCCATGGAGATGATGGCGGTGGACCCGATTGCCCGGGTGGTGGCGCCCCGGTTCTGGGCGGGGGTAATCTCGATGCCCCTGCTGGCGGCCCTCTTTTCGGCCATGGGCATCTTTGGCGGCTACCTGGTCGCGGTGCCGCTGATCGGGGTCGACGAGGGGGCCTTCTGGTCGCAGATGCAGGCCTCGGTGGATGTCCGCGAGGACATCCTGAACGGGGTCATCAAGAGCATCGTTTTCGGGATCGCGGTGAGCTGGATCGCGGTCTTCGAGGGCTACGACGCGCCCCCGACCGCGGAGGGGGTCTCGGGGGCCACCACGCGGACGGTGGTGACCTCCTCGCTGGCGATCCTCGCCCTGGATTTCGTGCTCACCGCGCTCATGTTCACCGGAGGTAACGCCTGATGAAACGCTCAACCATCGACGCCTGGGTCGGCGCCTTTGTCGCCCTGGGCCTGGCCGGGTTGTTGTTTCTGGCCCTCAAGGTCGGCAACCTGGCCTCGTTTTCCACCGACCAGACGTATCAGGTGCAGGCCAAGTTTGCTAACATCGGCGGCCTGAAGGTCCGGGCGCCGGTGAAAAGCGCCGGGGTGGTGGTGGGGCGGGTGGCGGAAATCCGTTTCGACACCGAGAGTTACGAAGCCATCGTCACGGTCAACGTCGGGGCACAGTACCAGTTCCCCAGGGACACGTCGGCCAAGATCCTGACTTCGGGCCTCCTCGGGGAGCAATACATCGGTCTCGAGGCCGGTGGCGACGGCGTGATGCTGAAGAACGGCGACCGCCTGCGGCTGACGCAGTCGGCGGTGGTGCTGGAGAACCTGATCAGCCAGTTCCTGTTCAACAAGGCGGCTGAAGGCTCGGACGAAAAGGACGCGAAGAAGTGATGGCTGCAACCGACGGACGGGGCTGGATGGCGGGGCTGCGGCGGCTGGCGCTGGCGGTCCTGGTTGCGCTTGCGGCAGGCTGCGCCACCAACGGCGGCGACCCGCGCGACCCGATCGAGGGCTTCAACCGCGCCATGTACGCGTTCAACGAGGGCTTCGACCAGGCGATCGGCAAGCCGGTGGCGACCGTCTACCGTGACGTGCTGCCCGACCCGGTGCGCGGCTACGTGCGCAACTTCTTCGCCAACATCGCCGATCTCTTCATCGGACTGAACAACCTGATCCAGGGCAAGCCCGCCGACGCCATCACCGACTGGGCGCGGTTCGCGTTCAACAGCACGCTCGGCGTGTTCGGCATCAACGACGTCGCGAGCGACATCGGACTGGAGAAGCACGACGAGGACTTCGGCCAGACCTTCGGCCGCTGGGGACTGCCCGACGGCGCCTACATCGTCTGGCCCTTCATCGGCTCGAGCTCGGTGCGCGACACCGCCGGCCTGATCTTCGACCACGCCGTCGATCCGGTAGCCGACCACCGTCCGCGCGACGCGCGCAACTTCATGGTCGTGACGCGCGCCATCGGCAAGCGCGCCGACCTGCTCGACGCCAGCCGCATCCTCGAGGAGGCGGCGCTGGACAAGTACGTGTTCCAGCGCGACGCCTACCTGCAGCGCCGCCG
>JALHLN010000192.1 GCA_022844545.1 Burkholderiales bacterium
GGGCGCATCCCGGCGTCGCTCCTCGGCGAGGTCGACCGGCACTTGTCCGCCACGCTTGGCCGCGCGGCGGCGAACTGATCAGCGGGTACCCGTCACCAGCGCCATCCGGCGCCTGAGCCGCTCGGCCGCCTCGCGATCCCCCGCAGCCTCGGCGCGCTTCGCCTCCACTTCCAGCCACGCCAGCAGCGGCCGGCGCCAGCCCTGCGCCGAAGCAAGGTCGATCGCCGCGGCGATCTGCGCCGGCGTGACCGTCGCGGCCCGGAACGCCACCCCCGCGGCGACGAGGCGCGAGAGCGCGTCCTCCGTAACCGTGTGCTTGCCCTTGCCCGCGAGGTAGTCCGCGTAGGCCAGCTCTTCGGCGCCCGCATCGCGCCGCAGCGACTCGAAGCCGGGGCAGTCGTCGATCTCGAGGCTCGCGGTGCGCGCGGCGCAGCGGATCAGCTCGGCGCGCGCCATCAGGTCGCCGCGCCCGGTCCTGCGGATCTCCTCCTTCGCGCGCGCAAATTCCGCGTCCGCGAGCCGGGTGCTGCCTTCCAGGTAGTGCTTCTCGAAGCCCAGCAGCGCGGCGCGCGCGTCGAGCTGCCAGTCGGGCGGCGTCGGGCCGCCGGCGCAGCCGGCGATCAGCGCCGCCAACGCCAGCGCAACGAGGAAAATCGTGGACTGTCCCTGTTTTTTCACGGCAGCTTGATCTTGGTGTCGCGCTCGAAGGGCCACTTGCGGTTGATTTCCTCGATGAGCGAGGTGACCTTGCGCAGGCTCGCCTCGACTTCCGCGCGCAGCGCGCCCAGGTCCGCGCTGGCGCCGGCGACGTTCGCCGCCGCGGTTTTCGCGCTCGCGCCCACCGCCTGGGCGTCGGCCAGGATCGCGTCCACCGCCTTCAGGCGATCGCGCACTTCCGAGAGCATGGTGTTTGCCTGCGCCACCGCCTTCTGCGTCTCGTCGGCGATGCCGCCCGAGCCGTAGAGGCGCTGGTCGGCCTTCGCCAGCACCGCGTCCAGCTTCAACGACACTCCGCCCAGGTTCGCGAGCAGCGCATTGGCGCGGTCGATCGAGGCGATGATCTTGCGCGCGTTGTCCTCGCTGCCCAGCACCCCGCCCAGCACGCCGTACTTCCCGGCCATGCGCGCAGTCACCGCTTTCGCGTGGTCGATGCTCTGCTGCAGGCTGGAGTCGCGCGCGGTCATGTTCTCCACGTTCTGCAGCGCCTGGCGCACGGTCGCGATCATGAGCGGGATCTCGGCGTTGGCGTCGCCGCGCAGCACCGGCCGCTCGGCGCCGTCCGGCAGCGGCGGCGCCTCCAGGTCGCCGGTGTAGGCCCGAATCCTCGCCCCGCCCACCAGCGACACCTCCATGACGAACACGCTGGTCGCGCGCAGCCAGCGCGCTTCGCTCTCCGGGACGCGGATGTGGATGCGCGCCTTGCCGTCCTCGCCCAGCGACAGGTGGCGCACCCGGCCGATGGGGAAGCCGGCGTAGGTGAGGTCCATGCCGACGGTCACGCCCTCGACGTTCTCGGCCACCAGCGTCAGGCGCTGGAAATTCTCGAAGGTCCCGCGCGCGTAGAGCACGTAGCCGACGAAGGCGACCGCGACCATGACGCTGACGGCGATCAGGATGCCGACCTTGACGCCCAGGTTGCGCGGCGCGAGGCCGCGCGCCGGGTCGTTGCCCACGGGTTCGTTTGGAGGCGTCGCCTTCTGTTCCATGCTCAGACGTATTTCACCATCAAAACCAGCACCTGGATGAGCGAGACGACGAGGACCAGCTTCATCAGCCCGGCCAGCACCACCGCGGGGACCGACTTCATGCGGCCGCGCTCGGCCTCCAGCCCCGAGGCGATCGGGATCAGCGCCACCGCGGCGCCGAAGAGGACGAACTTGAGCGCGAGGCCCGCCAGCACCAGGTCGTCGAACACCGTGCCCACCACGCGCGTGAAGACGAAGAAGCCGGCGAGCGAGGTGTGGAAATAGGACAGGTAGGCGACCACCAGCGCGAGCATGCCGCCCAGCGTCGTCAGCGCGAACACCGACAGCGCGGTGGCGGCGACGCGCGGCACCAGCTCGCCGCGCAGCTCGTCCGAACCCGATTCGGCGCTGTCGTCCAGTTCCCCGGTGACCCGCATCACCGCGATCTCGGCGGCGACCGCCGAGCCCGAGCGGAAGGCGACGAAGAACACCGTCAGCAGCGGCACCAGTTCCAGCACCAGCACGCGCAGCACGAGTTCCAGCGAGAACTGGGCGAGGCCGTAGGCGCGCAGCGCGCCGTCGGCGATCTGGATCAGCACCACGCTCAGCAGCGCGGTGAACGCGAGGTACCCCGGCAGCACCTTCCAGGCCGTGAGGTAGACCTGGCGTACCGCGATCTCCCTCGCCGCAGGGCCGTAGCTGGAGGGGGCGAGCGCGGCCACGGTGGCGTAGCCGGCGACGCGGAACAGGCGCTGCCAGCTGCGCGGGCGCAGGAGAAACTCGGCGGCAGTTGCCATGGGCGGAGTTTACAATCTCCGCTTCCCCTGAGGAGGCGACGTGACGAAAAAGAAACCCGAGGAACTGCGCAGCCACCGCTGGTTCGGCGTCAAGGACCTGCGCTCCTTCGGCCACCGCTCGCGCACCGCGCAGATGGGCTACGACCGCACCGATTACGCCGGCAAGCCGGTGATCGCGATCATCAACACCTGGTCGGACATCAACCACTGCCACACCCACTTCAAGCAGCGGGTCGAGGAGGTGAAGCGCGGCATCTGGCAGGCGGGCGGCTTCCCGCTGGAGATGCCGGCGATGGCGCTGGCCGAAACCATGCAGAAGCCCACCACCATGATGTACCGCAACTTCCTTGCCATGGAGACCGAGGAGCTGCTGCGCTCCTACCCGGCCGACGGCGCGGTGCTCATGGGCGGCTGCGACAAGACCACGCCGGCGCTCATCATGGGCGCGGTCAGCATGAACCTGCCGGCGATCTACCTGCCCGCCGGGCCGATGCTCAACAGCCACTGGCGCGACCAGACCCTGGGCTCGGGCTCGGACACCTGGAAATACTGGGACGAGCTGCGCGCCGGGCGCATCACCGAGGGCGACTGGAAGGACATCGAGGACACGATCGCGCGCTCGCCCGGCACCTGCATGACCATGGGCACCGCGGCGACCATGATGTCGCTCGCCGAAGCCCTCGGCTTCACCCTGCCCGGCTACTCCTCGATCCCGGCGCCGGACTCCAACCATGCGCGCATGGCGACGCTCACCGGGAAGCGGATTGTCGAAATGGTCTGGGACGACCTGAAGCCGAAGGACTTCCTCTCCAAGGGCTCGTTCGACAACGCCATCACCACCCTGATGGCGATGGGCGGCTCGACCAACGCCATCGTCCACCTGGTGGCCATGGCGGGCCGCGCCGGCCTCGCCTTCCCGCTGGAGCGCTACAACGAGATCGCGGCCAAGGTGCCGGTGATCGCCAACGTGCGGCCCTCGGGCGCGAAGTACCTGATGGAGGACTTCTACTACGCCGGCGGCCTGCGCGCCCTGCTCTGGCAGCTGAAGGACCTGCTGGACCTGGACGCGAAGACCGTCAACGGCAGGACGCTGGGCGAGAACATCAAGGACGCCAAAGTGTGGAACGCGGACGTGATCCTGCCGCGCGACCAGCCGTTGAAGAAGAACAATGCCATCGTCATGCTGCGCGGGTCCCTCGCCCCCGACGGCGCGGTGCTCAAGGCGAGCGCTGCCGATCCGAAGCTCCTCAAGCACACCGGCAAGGCGGTGGTGTTCGAGGACTACAACGACATGGCGGCGAGGATCGACCGCGACGACCTCGAGGTGGACGCGAATTCGGTGCTGGTGCTGAAAATGTCCGGGCCGCTGGGCGGCCCCGGCTTCCCGGAGTGGGGCATGCTGCCCATGCCGAAGAAGCTGGTGAAGCAGGGCGTGAAGGACATGGTGCGGATCTCGGACGGCCGCATGAGCGGCACCAGCTACGGCACCTGCGTGCTGCACGTCGCGCCGGAGGCCTTTGTCGGCGGCCCGCTTGCACTGGTGAAGACCGGCGACCTGATCGAGCTCGATATCGACAAGAAGGTCCTCAATCTCAAGATCTCCGACGAGGAACTGGCGAGGCGCAAGGCAGCGTGGAAGCGGCCGCCGCCGAAGTACGAACGCTCGTACGGGGCCATCTTCTCAAGGCACGTCAAGCAGGCCAACGAAGGCTGCGACTTCGACTTCCTCGAGGGCACCGCGCCGACGGCGGAGCCGGAGATCCACTAAGTTGTACTCGCTGCCCGCGGGAATCCGCTCGCGGCTCGTGCCGGGGGTCAACGGCCTGACCATGCACGTGCTGGAGGCGGGCGACGCGGGACGCCCCGCCGTCCTGCTGCTGCACGGCTTCCCCGAACTCGCCTACAGCTGGCGCAAGGTGATGCTCCCGCTGGCGAACGCCGGATACCACGTCATCGCGCCCGACCAGCGCGGCTACGGACGCACTTCAGGATGGGACGCGGCCTACGACGGCGACTGGGGCGCGTGCCGGGCGCTCAACCTGGCGCGCGACGCGCTGGGCCTGGTCCATGCGCTGGGCCTGAAGTCCGTGGCGGCGGTCGTCGGCCACGATTTCGGCGCCATGGTGGCGGCGTGGAGCGCGCTGGTGCGCCCGGACGTGTTTCGGTCGCTCGTCCTGATGAGCGCGCCTTTCGCCGGTCCGCCCGCCCTCGCTCCCGACGCCGGCGTGCCCTCGACCGAACGCCTCAACGAGCAGCTCGGCGCGCTCGATCCGCCGCGCAAGCATTACCAGTGGTACTACGGCACGCGGGAGGCCGATGCCGACATGCATCGCTGCCCGCAGGGCGTGCACGCCTTCCTGCGCGCCTACTACCACCACAAGAGCGCCGACTGGCCTGCCAACCAGCCAGTGCCGCTCGCCTCCTGGGCGCCGGAGGAGATCGCGCGGATGCCCACCTACTACATCATGGAGCGCGACCAGGGCATGGCCGCGACCGTGGCCGCCGAGATGCCCTCGGCCGCCGCGATCGCCGCCTGCGCGTGGCTGACCGAGGACGAACTGCGCGTCTACAGCGCGGAGTACGAGCGCACCGGCTTCCAGGGCGGGCTCAACTGGTACCGCTGCCGCCTGGGCGGGCGCTTCACCGCCGAGCAGCAGCTCTACTCGGGCCGCGCGATCGACGTTCCCTCCAGCTTCATCGCCGGGCGCAGCGACTGGGGCATCTACCAGCGGCCCGGGGACTTCGCGAAGATGCAGCGCAACGCCTGCCCGCGGATGGCACCGCCCATCCTGGTCGAGGGCGCAGGGCACTGGGTGCAGCAGGAGCAGCCCGAGGCGGTCGCGCGCGCGCTGCTGGGGCATCTGCGCGCTTCCTAATTGAGCCAGGACCCGAACACGGTTACCATATCACCCATATTGGCGAAATGGGCCACCCATATGAAGACCACCATCGAACTCCCGGACGACCTGCTCAAGCGCACACGCGCATTGGCCCGCCGCGAGGGCGCCACCCTGAAGGCGCTCATCGAGGAAGGACTGCAGCTCGCGCTGCGGGCGCGCGAGCGGCGTTCCGGCGGAACGCCGTTCCGTGTCGAGCCGTTCAAGGGGGACGGCTACACGGCCGAGTTCGAGGGCGCGGGCTGGGAGCGGATCAGGGACGAAATCTACCGTGGTCGCGGTTGATACCAATCTGCTGATCTACGCGTACCGCAGCGACGCACAGTTTCACGCCGCCGCGACCGCCGCGCTTGAATCGCTCGCCGCCGGGACGGCGGCCTGGGCCATCCCGTGGCCCTGTGTCCACGAGTTCATGGCGGTCGTGACCCACCCGCGGATCTTCAAGACGCCGACTCCCGTGGCGCATGCGCTGGAGCACCTCCGGGCGCTCGACGCGCTCACCAACCTCGCGTTCATCGGTGAGGGCGAGGGTTACCTCGCGCGGCTTGCCACGCTCATGGAGTCCAGCCAGGCGCGCGCCGGAGCCGTGCACGATGCGCGCATCGCGGCGATCTGCCTGCACCACGGCGTCGCCGAGCTGTGGTCGGCCGACCGCGATTTCTCGCGCTTTCCCGCGTTGCGCACGCGCAACCCCCTGACGAGCTAGC
>JALHLN010000193.1 GCA_022844545.1 Burkholderiales bacterium
GATGAAGCCGTAGATGTCCTGGCGGCCGAACCAGCTTTGGCTACGCAGGGGTTTGATGGGGATGACGCGCTTTTTCTTCGCCATGGTCAGTAGGTCGCCCTTCCGCCGGAAATGTCGAAAACGCCGCCGGTGGAGAAGGAGCACTCCTCCGAGGCGAGCCAGCAGACGAGCGCGGCGATCTCGTCCACGTTGACGAAACGGTTCATCGGGATCTTGGACAGCATGTAGTTGATGTGCTGCTCGGTCATCTGGTCGAAAATGGCAGTCTTCGCTGCGGCCGGGGTGACGCAGTTGACCAGCACACCCGTCTGCGCCAGTTCCTTGCCGAGGGACTTGGTGAGCGAGATCACACCCGCTTTCGAGGCGCTGTAGGCAACCGCGTTCGGATTGCCTTCCTTGCCGGCGACGGAGGCGATGTTGACGATGCGGCCGTACTTCGCGCGCACCATGTGCGGCGCCACCGCACGGCAGCACAGGAACTGGCTGGTGAGGTTGATCCGGAGCACGCGCTCCCATTCCTCGACCGGGTAGTCGACCGTGGGCATGTTCCTGCCCGCGATGCCGGCGTTGTTGACCAGGACATCGATGCGGCCCAGATCGGCCGCCGCCTTCGCGGTGGCGCGCTCGACCGAAGCGGGATCGGCCACATCCACTGGGTCGGGTCCGCCGAGGTCCCAGATGCGCACGCGTGCGCCGGACGCCTCGAGGCGCCGCGCGATCGCCGCGCCGATGCCTGCGGCGCCGCCGGTGACGATGGCCGTGCGGCCCTTGAAGTCGAGCTG
Source organism: Burkholderiales bacterium (assembly GCA_022844545.1). Classification (GTDB taxonomy): domain Bacteria; phylum Pseudomonadota; class Gammaproteobacteria; order Burkholderiales; family SG8-39; genus RBG-16-66-20. The sequence goes on from JALHLN010000193.1 coordinate 783, forward strand.
ATTCACTTTCGGAACTCCTTGCTGTAGCGCTTGCGGGTCAGGTCCATGTGGCGGCGCATCGCCAGGCGCGCAGCGCGCGCGTCGCGCCGCTCGATCGCGGCGAGGATGGCGCCGTGCTCGATCAGCGTGTCGGCACCCATCCGAGGGTACTCCAGCTTGCGCTCCAGCGCGAGGTAGAGCGGGCCCATGCGCTGGTCCCACAGCGTCTGTACAACCAGCACGAAGGCGCTGTTGCCGCTCGCCTCGGCGACCCGCACGTGGAAGAGGCGGTCCGCGTCCAGCGGATTGTGGTGGCGGCGTGTCGCCTTGCGATAGCGCAGGTGCGCTTCGCGGATCGCGGCGACCTGGGCCGGCGTCGCGGCGCGCGCGGCAAGCGCGGCGCACTCGCCCTCGATGGTCTGGCGCGCGCGGATAAGCTCGAAAGGTCCGGTGGCCTCGGCAATCGCGGCGATGCGGCCGCGCGGCGCGCGGCGCCTGGGCGGCGCTACGAAGATGCCGGAACCTACCCGTACCTCCAGCAGGCCCTCCACCTCCAGCGCGATGATCGCCTCGCGCAGGCTGGGACGGCTCACGCCGAGCTGGCGCGCGAGGTCCCGCTCCGGCGGCAGGCGCGAGCCCGGCGCCGCCTCGCCGGAGTCGATCAACGAGCGGATCTGGTCGGCGATCTGGACGTACAGGCGCCTTGTCACGATCGGGTGGATCTGCATCGCTAGAGTCGCGCGCCGCTGCTCGCGTCGAACAAGTGCACGTGATCCGGTCCCGGGGCAAGCAGGACGCGGTCGCCGGGTCGCGCGCCGGAGCGGCCATGCACCACCACGGTGAGCGAGGCGCCGTCGCACTGCACGACAAGCTCCGTTCCGGCGCCGGTCGGTTCGACCACGACCACTTCCCCCGCCAAGCCCTCGGCCCCGAGGCGCAGGTGCTCCGGGCGCACGCCGACCTTGACCTGCTGGCCGTCCGCGCCGGGCGCCCCGGCCGCAAGCGCCCAGCGGGCACCGGCGAGCTCGACCCACGCGGCCCCATCCGAACGACGCAGTCGTGCGTCGAGCAGGTTCATCGCCGGCGAACCGATGAACTCCGCGACAAAGAGGTTGGCGGGCCGGTCGTAGAGCGCAAGCGGCTCGCCGAGCTGCTCGATGCGGCCCTCGTTCATCACCGCGATGCGATCGGCCATCGTCATCGCCTCGACCTGGTCGTGCGTGACATAGACGGTGGTGGTCTTCAGCCGCTGGTGCAGCGCCTTGATCTCGGCGCGCATCGCCACGCGCAGCTTGGCGTCGAGGTTGGACAGCGGTTCGTCGAACAGGAAAACCTTCGGGTCGCGCACGATCGCGCGGCCCATCGCCACGCGCTGCCGCTGGCCGCCGGAGAGTTCGCGCGGATAGCGCTCGAGGTAGGCCTGCAGGTTGAGGATCTGCGCGGCGCGGCCGACGCGTTCGTCGACGATCGCGCGCTCGGCCTTGCGCAGGCGCAGCGAGAAGCCCATGTTCTCGCGCACCGTCATGTGCGGGTAGAGCGCATAGCTCTGGAACACCATCGCGATGTCGCGGTCCTTGGAGTCGACCTCGTTCACCACCCGGTCGTCGATCGCGATCTCGCCGCGCGTGACTTCCTCCAGCCCGGCCAGCATGCGCAGCAGCGTCGACTTGCCGCAGCCCGACGGGCCAACCAGCACCACGAACTCGCCGTCGGCGATGTCCAGGCTGACGCCGTGCAGGATCTCCGTGGCGCCGAACGATTTGCGTACATCCCGGAAATGCACCGAAGCCATCTACTCCTCCGTCAGGCCTTGACCGCGCCGGCGGTGAGCCCGCCGACCATGTAGCGGCGGAACACGTAGTAGATCGCCGCGGGCGGCAGGCCGTAGAGCAGGCCGGTGGCCATCAGCAGCTCCCAGGGCGAGTCGTCGGCGGACAGGAAGTGCCCCAGCGCCACTGCCAGCGTGACGTTGGTCTCCTTGGACAGCAGCAGGAACGCGTAGAGGTACTCGTTCCAGGCCAGCAGCAGCGCGTAGGTGCCGATCGCGACCAGCGAGGGCAGCATCAGCGGCAGGTAGACCAGCCGGAACAGCTGCATCGGGGTCGCGCCGTCGATGCGCGCGGCCTCGTCCAGCTCCCACGGCAGCTTGTCGGAGGCCTGCTTCAGCACCCAGATCGCGTACGGCGAGGCGAGCGTCACCATCGCGAGCACCAGCGACCAGGAGCTGTTCAGCAGGCCGTAAACGCTCATCGCCTTGTACATCGGCACCGCGAGGAACGCGGCCGGGATGAAGTAGGTGAACAGCGCGGCGTTCATCACCAGGCGTCCGCCGCGCACGCGCAGGCGGCTGATGGCGAACGCCGCGCAGGTGGCGATGAGCAGCGTAAGGAAGCCGACGGTGGCCGCGATCCAGAGCGAATTCCACATCTGCTGCCAGAAATGATAAAGGAAGAAGTGCTCCTGCTTGAACACCGCGCCGAAGTTGCGCAGCGTCGGCTGCGCCGGCCACAGCGCGCCGGAGAAGGCCGAGTCCTTGCTCGAGATCGCGAACAGGAAGATGTGGTAGATCGGAAACGCCGACCATAGCGCCACCGGGATACCGACCAGCAGCAGCCGCGCCTCCGTGCCCGCCTTCTTCCAGCTCATTGCGTGCCGTCCCGCGACAGGCGCCGCACCATGAACCAGACCAGCGGCAGCACGAGGGGCATGGAAACGACGATCGTCGCCATCGCCTGCTCGAGCTGGTCCAGGCGAATGTAGCGGATGCCCAGCGTTGCCAGCACGTGGGTGAGGTCGGCCGGCCCGCCGCCGGTGAGCAGGTAGACGCTGTTGAAGTCGCCCAGGGTCCAGATCATCGACAGGATGGTGGAGGTCAGGTAAAGCGTGCGCATCGAGGGCCAGGTGACGTAGCGGAACTGCTGCCAGCCTGTGGCGCCGTCGACGCTGGCGGCCTCGTACTGCTCCTTCGGGATGGCGAGCCGACCGGCGATCAGGATCAGGGTCCAGAACGGCAGCGACTTCCAGACGTGCACCAGCATCGACATCGACAGCGCGAGCGTCGGGTCGGTGAGCCAGTTGGGGCCGTCGGCCCCTGTGAGGCGGAAGATGATCGAGTTCACCATGCCCCATTCCGGGTTGAGCATGAAGCGCACCGAGAAGATGGTCGGGATCGACGGCACCGCCCAGGGCAGGATGAACAGCACCGACAGCCAGCGGATCCAGGGACGGGTGTTGACGAAGAAGCCCGACAGGTAGAGCGCGATCACGAACTTGACGTTGACCGCGACCACGACGAAGACCAGGGTGTTCACCACGGTGCGGAAGAACACCGGGTCCTCGAACAGCTTGGCGTAGGCCGCCGGGCTGCGCGCCAGCCAGAAGCCGTACAGCACCGGGTAGAGCACGAACACGAGGAACAGCAGCACGTAGGGCACGAGCAGGGCCAGCCCCCAGCGCTGCATCGAGGTCATGCCGCTGCTGCGCGGAAGGGTCGCGGTGCTCATGGACTGCGCCGAAAAACGGTCGAGGGAAGGGGCAGGCCCCTTCCCTCGCCTCAGGTTGGTCGGATCAGTTCGCGACCTGCTTGATGCGCGCGATCATCTCGTCGACCGCCTTCTCGACGGTCCACTTCTCGCTGACCACGCGGTTCATCGCCTTCGCCCAGACGTTCTCGTTGTTGAGCACCGTGAACTTGTAGTTCCTGGTGAACTCGAACGGCACGGTGCCGGCGGAGAACTGGTTGTGCACGATCAGGCGGTGCGGATCGTTCTTCCAGAAATCCCGCGCCACGCCCGATTTGGTCACCGGGTACCAGCGGCCCAGCGCGCCCTCGACGAACGGGATCAGGTTCTCGTCCTCGAGGATGAAGGCGATGAACTCCTTGCCGCGCTTCTTGTTCTTGGCGTCGGCGAACATCACCCCGGTTTTCACCGCCGCGCGGTACACGAACGGCTTGCCGTCGGGCTTGTTGGGGAAGGCCGCGGTGGCGATCAGCTCGGTCGCGTTCTTCTTCGCCTGCTCGCGCTCCTCGGGCTTCAACTTGTCGTTGGTGGAGTCATCCACCCACTTCGAGACGATCGAGATGGTCGCGTTGTGCGTCATCATGATCGTCTTGTTGTGGAAGGCGACGTTGTTGTCCGGGTCCTTCCAGTTCACCGACGAGGGCGGCGTGCAGCCGCGCGTGAAGATGTCGGTGTAGTCCTTCATCGCCGCGGTGAGGCCCTTCTTGACCTTGGGGTCGTCCACCGTCAGCTTGCCGTTGGCGTCGACCAGGCTGACGTTGTGCGCGTCCATGAAGGTGAGGAAGGAGTAGAACGAGTCGGTCGAGTCCACGCCCATCGGATGGCCGACCGCGAAACTGCGCTTGCCGGACTTCTTGCGGTGCGCCGTCTGCACCTTGCCGCACCAGAAGTCCCAGTAGGCCTTCCAGTTCTTCGGGATGTCCGACTCCTTGAAGCCGGCCTCGGCCAGCATGTCCTTCCAGTACTGGATGTGGATCGTCTGCTGTTCCAGCGGGAAGGCGTAGTAGGCGCGCTTCTTCGCGGCATCGTTCCACAGGTGGGTGGTCTCGATGGTGTTCTTGAGGAACTTGTCCTTGATCGGGTTGATGACGTCGGAGATGTCCTCCAGCTTGCCGTCATAGGCCCACTTGCTGGTGACCTGGAAGTCGTAGACGTGGCCGAAGGCGACATCGGGTACGTTCTTGGCGTCCAGCGCGGCGACGGTCTTCGGGATGATCTCCTGCACCGCGTAGCGCGACAGTTCGACTTTGACCCCGGTCTTCTTTTCGAACTTGGCCACCATGTCGTCCAGCGCCTTGTCCTCGGCTGCGTAAAAGCCCTTGGTGAACCAGACTACCAGCTTCTCCTGCGCGGCCGCCGGCTGCGCGAACGCGAGCGCGACGGCGCAGGCGACGGTGTATAGCCCTATGCTTTTCATGCTTCCTCCTCCCAGTGTGCGGAAATGATCTGCGATGGTGCTGCCGGGGCAGGCTAGCGTGGCGCCTTGATTTGGTCAAGTGGTCTGACCAATCTCGCCCGGGCGCCGGCACGGGCCAGCGCGCTGCCCGGCGGCCGCGGCGCGTCGGCTATAATCCGCGCCTTTTGCGGTCCATCCACAACTACGGGAGGCGGTGCGTCAGATGGCGGGCAGACTCGCAGGCAAGACGACCTTCATCACCGCGGCCGCGCAGGGCATCGGGCGCGCCACCGCGCTCGCCTTCGCGCGCGAAGGCGCGCTCGTCTGGGCGACCGACGTCAATGCCAAGGCCCTGGCCGACCTGGAGGGTCG
>JALHLN010000194.1 GCA_022844545.1 Burkholderiales bacterium
AAGGTGCGCGGCGCGGTGCTGGTGCTGGGGGAGGCGGCCACCGCGCGCGGCGCGCGCGAACTGGCGCGCGGCGCCTGGCCGGTGCACGAGGCGGCGAACGCGGAGGACGCGCTCGCCCTGCTCGCGGCCGAAGAAATCGGCGCCCTGGTATGCGACCTGGATTCGGCGCCCGGGGACCCGGCGGCGCTGCTGCGGGTGCTCAAGCAGCAATCGCCGCAGACGCAGCTGATCGCCGCCTCCGGGTCGGCCGACTCGGAAACCATCATCAGCCTGATCAACGAGGCGCGCATCTACCGCTTCGTGAAGAAGCCGCTCAACCTGTCGCTGCTGCATGCGGCGACCGCGGCGGCGCTGGACCGCTACGCGCGGATGGTGCGCACGCCGGGGATGCTGCGCGCCGAATCGGCGAAGAAGCGCAGGGAGGAAGGCGCCGAAGCGCGTTCGCTGCTGGACCGCATCAAGGCGCTGGGCGGGCGCTTCGCCTCGATGCTCGGCAAGACCTGAGCCGCGCTCAGATCTCCATCATCTCGAAATCGTCCTTGCGCGCGCCGCACTCCGGACAGGTCCAGTTCATCGGCACCTCTTCCCAGCGCGTGCCGGGCGCGATGCCCTCGCCGGGAATGCCGGCCGCCTCGTCGTAGACGAATCCGCAGATCAAGCACATCCAGGTGCGGTGCTGCACGACGTTCTCGGTCATCGGTTCGGGAGCGCCCATGGTCGGCGCTGGGATAGAATGAAGCGCGATATTAAACCAACTCCAGTGGCGCCCGCGTGAATGCGCGACCCCCGATCGTCCTTTGTTTCGCTGCGTCCGATCCCACCGGAGGGGCCGGCGTGCAGGCGGACATCCTCACCCTCGCCGCGCTGGGCTGCCATCCGCTTTCGGTCCTGACCGCGCTCACCGCGCAGGACACCCGCGGCGTGCACGGCGTGCAGGCGGTGGAAGGCGCCTGGGTGGAGGCGCAGGCACGGCGCCTGCTCGAGGACATGCCGGTGGACGCCTTCAAGATAGGCGTGCTCGGCTCGGCCGCGAACGTCGAGGCCGTGGCGCGCGCCATCGAGAGATTTCCGCGCCTCCCGGTGGTGCTCGACCCGGTGCTTGCCTCCGGGCGGGGCGACGCGCTCGCGGATGCCGCGACGCTGGAAGCCATTCGCGCGCGCCTGCTGCCGCTCACCACGGTACTCACGCCCAACAGCCTGGAGGCGCGCCATCTCTGCGACGACGACGGTGCTTCCCTGGAGGCTTGCGCCGCGCGCCTGGTGGAGATGGGCTGCAAGCAGGTCCTCGTCACCGGAACGCACGAACCCGGTGCGCAGGTCGTCAACACCCTGTACGACGCGAGCGGCAAACTGCGCGAGGACCGCTGGCCGCGCCTGCCTGGCGGCTACCACGGCTCGGGCTGCACGCTCGCCTCCGCGCTGGCCGCGTTCCTCACCAGGGGACTGCCGGTGGCCGAGGCGTCGCGTGAGGCGCAGGCCTTCACCTGGAAAGCCCTGCAGCGCGGCTTCACCGCGGGTGCCGGGCAATCGCTGCCGAACCGCTTCCACTCGCAAGGCAAGGATGCTGCGCGGCCTCTACGCGATCACGCCTGACGGCGCGGACGGCGAGCGCCTGCTGCGGCTCGTCGAACGCGCGCTCGAGGGCGGGACGCGCCTGCTGCAGTACCGGAACAAGTCCGCCGCGCCCGCGCAGCGCCTGGCCGAGGCGCGCGCGCTGATGGCGCTCGCCGCGCGCCACGACGCGAAACTCATTGTGAATGACGATCCTGCGCTGGCGCTGGAAGCGAAGGCGCATGGCCTGCACCTGGGCCGCGACGATGGCGAGCTCGCCGCCGCGCGCGCCGCGTTCCCCGGCCTGCTCGGCGCCTCGTGCTACGACTCCCTCGAGCTCGCCAGGCGCGCCGCAGCCGCGGGCGCGGACTACATCGCCTTCGGCAGCGTGTTCCCGTCGCCCACCAAGCCCGGCGCGGTGCGCGCGCCGCTGTCCCTGTTCGCCGCCGCGCGCCCGCTGGGCCTGCCGATGGTGGCGATCGGCGGCATCACGCTCGCCAACGCACCGGAACTGGTCCGTGCCGGCGCCGACTGCCTGGCCGTGATATCCAGCCTGTTCGATGCCCCGGACGTGGCGGCTGCGGCGCGGGCTTTCAACCAACTTTACGCACAGGAAGCTGCCGTCCGATGAGCCAGCGCAACCAGGAACTCTTCGAGCGTGCGCAGCTGCGCATCCCGGCCGGGGTCAATTCCCCGGTGCGCGCCTTCCGTGCCGTGGGCGGCGCGCCGCCCTTCATGGAGCGCGCCTCCGGCGCCAACGTTTGGGACGCCGAAGGCCGGCGCTACATCGACTACCTCGGGTCCTGGGGCCCGATGGTCGCCGGGCACACGCATCCGGCGGTGGTGGAAGCGGTGCAGGCCGCGGCGGCGAAGGCGCTGTCGTTCGGCGCGCCCACCGAATCCGAGATCGTGCTCGCGGAGGCCATCTGCCGCCTGGTGCCCTCGATCGAGCGCGTGCGCCTGGTGTCCTCGGGCACCGAGGCCACCATGACCGCGATCCGCCTCGCGCGCGGCTTCACCGGCCGCAGCCTGATCGTGAAGTTCGAGGGCTGCTACCACGGCCACGCCGACAGCCTGCTGGTGAAGGCCGGCTCCGGCGCCCTCACCTTCGGCAACCCGAGTTCCGCCGGCGTGCCGCCGCAGACCGCGGCGCACACGCTGGTGCTGGATTTCAACGACACCGCGCAGGTGGAGAAGACCTTCGCCGCGCGCGGAGGCGAGATCGCCGGCGTGATCGTGGAGCCGGTCGCGGGCAACATGAACCTGGTGCTGCCCAAGCCCGGTTTTCTGGAGGCGCTGCGGGTGCAATGCACGAAGCACGGCGCGGTGCTGATCCTGGACGAAGTCATGACCGGATTCCGCGTCGCGCTGGGCGGGGCGCAGGCGCGCTTCGGCATCCGGCCCGACCTCACCACGCTGGGCAAGGTGATCGGCGGCGGCCTGCCGGTGGGCGCGGTGGGCGGCCGGCGCGACATCATGGAGAAAATCGCGCCGCTGGGGCCGGTCTACCAGGCGGGCACGCTGTCGGGGAACCCGGTGGCGGTGGCCGCGGGCCTGGCGACGCTGAAGCTGGTGGAGGCGCCGGGATTCCAGGACCGCATCGAGGCGACGACAAAGGCGCTGGTCGAGGGCTTGGCGGCTGAAGCGAAGAAGGCCGGCGTGGTGTTCTCGGCGCAGAGCATTGGCAGCATGTTCGGGGTGTACTTCAGGGCCACGCCGCCGACCAGCTTCCCCGAGGTCATGCAATGCGACAAGGACCGCTTCAACCGGTTCTTCCACGCCATGCTGGAGCGGGGCGTGTACCTCGCACCGTCGGCGTATGAGGCGGGGTTTGTCTCGGCGGCACACGGCGCCGCCGAGATCGATGAAACCCTCAAGGCGGCGGCAGAGGCCTTCCGCCTGGCCTAGGCGCGGCGCCTGCGGCGCCAAAATGTAATCGATCGGTTACATTTAGGCCGTGCCTGGCCCAGGGCACCATTGCTGGCGCCAAGGCAGTTGTTGCAGATCATGCAACAACTGCCACATTGAAAAGTTGATCTGGCGCAAGGTGCTGGAGAGCTACGCCACCAGCATCGAATACGACCCCAGCGTCAAAGCCTCGCAACAGTTCTTTACCTCCGTGCGGAACACGATGCACTGGGCCGCGCATGGCCGCACCGCCGCCGAAGAGGTTGTGCCCCGTCGCCCCGCCCTACCAGTACGCCGCCTCCCGCTCGTGACGGACCGAGGCGAGATACACCGCGCCGGCCCCCCGGTAGTAGAGAATCCAGAACTCCCCCAGCAGCCACTCTCGCGCCTGCAGCCGCCGGCGCGCAGTCAGCGGTGCCAGCCGGTCGAGCCAGATCCGCTCGGCCTCGCTCTGGGTCAGGCCGAGCACGGCGGGCCTGCCGATATCGGGCTGCGCCGAGAGCAGCCGCGGCAGATCGCCCTCGACCAGGTCATTTCCCGGCGATGCGCTTCGCCTTGGCGCGCAGCCGCGCGAGCGACGGCTTGAACGCGTCCCACTCAAGAACACGCCCGGCGCCGATGTCCTCGGCCGCCTCGACCAGCGCCTTGAGCCTGGACAGGTGCTCGGCTTCCTTGAACCGGCTGTACTCGTCGAGTTCCTCCACCCGGATCAGCGCGACGTAGCTCTCGCCGTTCTTGGTGAAGATCTTCCGGCTCCCGGTCCGCGACACATCGTCGGCCAGCTCGGTGAGGCGCGCGCGCGCGAAATCGGGACGATGTCCTTGGCGAGACTTCCACACCCCCCGCGGCACCCGGCGGGACGATCGACCCTAATCGGTCAGCTCGTTCAGTTCATAGCTGGTGCTGCGCCCGCCCGCATCCGTCTTGCGCAGCACGCCGCGCGCCAGCAGATCATTGATGTCGCGCAACGCGGTGTCCGGCGAACACCCGGCGATGGCCGCCCACTTGCTGCTGGTGAGCTTGCCTTCGAATCCATCGAGCAACCGGTTGAGCAAATTCACCTGCCGCTCCGTCAACGGCAACGTGGCCCAGCGCCGCCAGAACCGCGCCTTGGTCATCACGGCGTCGAGTGCGTGCTGTGCCTGGTCGAGCGCGCGGTGCAGCGCGTGAAGAAACCAGGCGAGCCACTCGGTCACGTCCATTGACCGCTTCTGGGTCCGCTCCAGGACATCGTAGTAGGCCTTGCGATCGCGCTGAATCTGCGCCGACAGGCTGTAGCAGCGTCGCGGACTGCCGTCGGCGCGCGCCAGCAGCAGATCGCCGATGGCCCGGGCGATACGGCCATTGCCGTCGTCGAACGGGTGCAAGGAGACGAACCAGAGGTGCCCAAGCCCGGCCTTGAGCAGGGGCGGCTCGCCCGGGGCGCCGTTCAGCCAGTCGAGGAAGCGGCCGGTCTCGGCTGCCAGACGGTCGGCAGGGGGCGCCTCGAAATGCACGCGCCGGCGGCCGATGGGGCCGGACACCACTTGCATGGGGCCACTGGCGTCGTCTCGCCAGCGACCGACCTTGATCTCGGAGACGCCCGAGTAGCCGGTGGGAAACAGCGCGGCGTGCCAGCCGAATAGCCGCTCCCGCGATACGGGCGCGTGGCAGTTGGCGGTGGCGTCGAGCACCATCTCGACCACGCCCTCGACGTGGCGATCGACCGGGGCGAGCGCGCCGATGTCCACGCCCAGCCTGCGCGCGATGGACGAGCGGACGGATTCGGCATTGAGCAGCTCACCTTCGATCTCGCTGGTTTTGACCACGTCCTCGGTGAGCGCCGCGAGACTCGCCTGATCGCGCAGGGCCATGCCTGCGTCGGACAGGCGCCCCAACAAGTGCCCCTGGGCGCGACTGACCTCGGCCATGGGTCCGGCAAGTGCCGTCAGGTCGAAGCGCCAGTGCGGCCAGTCACTGGCCTGCCAGATGTACTTGTAATCGCCGCTGTCCATGCGGAGATTATGAGCCGCATTCTCCGCATGCACAAGCTATTCGCCGCATATCGTGCGGTGATAGAGGCCGCCATTCGATGCCGCTCGCAGGGCCGGCTCACGGAATCTGCGCCGCCGGCATGCGCGCGAGGATGGTCGCCATCCGGTTGGCGACATAGGGCGTGACGCGGCCGCGCTCGTAGCGCCGCGGGCTGGGCAGGATCACCGCCAGGTACGCCGCCTGCTCCGCGCCCAGGCCCGCGGCCCGGGCGCCGAAGTGGTAGCGCGCCGCGGCCTCGGCGCCGAACACGCCCTCGCCCCACTCGGCGTAGTTGAGGTACAGCTCCAGGATCCGGCGCTTGGGCAGCGCCGTCTCCAGCATCCAGGTGATGACCGCCTCCTGCCCCTTGCGGATCCAGGAGCGCTCGCCCGACAGGAACAGGTTCTTCG
>JALHLN010000195.1 GCA_022844545.1 Burkholderiales bacterium
TTCATGAAGATCGTCTCGCTCGCGCCCGAGGTCCTCTGAGGAAACCAACATGCAACGTATCCGCAAGGGCGACGAGATCGTGGTGACCACCGGGCGCGACAAGGGCAAGCGCGGCACCGTGCTGCGCCGCGTCGGCGACGAGCACCTCGTGGTCGAGGGCGTCAATCGCGTCAAGAAGCACCAGCGCCCCAACCCGATGAAGGGACAGACCGGCGGCATCGTCGACAAGGACATGCCGATCCACATTTCCAACGTGGCGCTGGTGAATCCGGCGACCCAGAAGGCCGACCGTGTCGGCTTCAAGCTGCTCGTCGACGGGCGCAAGGTGCGCGTCTTCAAGTCGAACGGCGAGCAGGTGGACGCGTAAGGACGGGCCATGGCCAAGGACAAAGACAAAGAGAAAGCCGCGAAGCCGAAGCAGCCGGAGGCGCAGCAGCAGCCGAAGGCGCCGCGGCGCGAGCCGAAGAAGGACGCCGCCCCGGCGATCGAGAAGGAGTCGGGCCCGCGCGTGCCGGCGCCGCCGGCGCGCCTCGCGGTCCAGTACCGCGACAAGGTCGTGCCCGAGCTGATGAAGAAGTTCGGCTACAAGACCGTAATGCAGGTGCCGCGGATCAAGAAGATCACCATCAACATGGGCGTCGGCGAGACCGTCAACGACAAGAAGGTGCTCGACAACGCGGTGGCCGACATGACCCGCATCGCCGGCCAGAAGCCGGTGGTGACCAAGACCCGCAAGTCGATCGCCAACTTCAAGGTGCGCGCCGGTTTCCCGGTGGGATGCATGGTCACGCTGCGCGGGGCGCGGATGTACGAGTTCCTCGACCGCCTGGTGAACATCGCGATCCCGCGGATCCGCGACTTCCGAGGTGTCTCCAACCGCGCCTTCGACGGCCGCGGCAGCTACAGCCTCGGGGTCAAGGAGCAGATCATCTTCCCCGAGATCGAGTACGACAAGATCGACGCGCTGCGCGGGATGGACATCTCCATCAACACTTCGGCAAAGACAGACGACGAGGCGCGTGCGCTGCTCTCCGCGTTCCGCTTCCCGTTCCGGCAAGAACAGCAGAAAGGCTGACGAACATGGCCAGGCTCTCAGTGGTACTCCGTGAACAGAAGCGCCGCCAGACGGTCGAGAAGTTCAAGGCCAAGCGTGCCGCACTGTTCGAGGTAATGCACGACGCCAAGGCGTCCGACGAGGACAAGGACGCGGCCCGCGCCAAGCTGCAGAAGCTGCCGCGGGACGCCTCTCCGACTCGGTTGCGCAACCGCTGCGCCCTCACCGGGCGCCCGCGGGGCGTGTACCGCAAGTTCGGGCTGGCGCGCAACAAGCTGCGCGAGCTCGCGATGCGCGGCGAGGTGCCCGGCGTGATCAAGGCGAGCTGGTAGGGAGCGAACACATGAGCATGACCGATCCGATCGCCGATATGCTGACCCGCATCCGCAACGCCCAGATGGTCGGGCAGCTGGATGTCGGGATGCCCCACTCGCGCCTCAAGGTGTCCATCGCCCAGGTGCTGAAGGACGAGGGCTACGTCGAGGACTTCGCGGTGCGCGACAACGGCGGCCACAAGGAACTGCGCATCGGCCTCAAGTACTACGCTGGCCGCCCCGTCATCGAGCGCATCGAGCGCATCTCCAAGCCGGGACTGCGGGTCTACAAGGGCCGGGATGACCTGCCGCGAGTGATGAACGGGCTGGGCGTCGCCATCGTTTCCACGCCGCAGGGCGTCATGACCGACCGCAAGGCGCGCGCCACCGGCGTCGGCGGCGAAGTGCTCTGCATCGTCGCCTGAGGAGCCGGACATGTCCCGCATCGCAAAGAATCCCATCCCGGTGCCCAAGGGCGTCGAGGTGAACATCGCCCAGGGGCAGATCTCGGTGAAGGGGCCGCTGGGTACCATCGCGCGCGCGCTCGACCCGAACGTTGGCATCGAGAAGGATGGCGAGACCCTGAAGTGCAAGGCGCTCGGCAATTCGAACCACGCCAATGCCATGTCCGGAACCATGCGTGCGCTGGTCGCCAACATGGTCACCGGCGTCACCAAGGGTTTCGAGAAGAAGCTGGCGCTGGTCGGCGTCGGCTACCGGGCCCAGGCCGCAGGCGACAAGCTGAACCTGTCGCTCGGCTTCTCGCACCCGGTGGTGCAGCAGATGCCCAAGGGCGTCAAGGTCGCCACCCCGACGCAGACCGAGATCGTGATCACCGGCATCGACCGCCAGCTGGTCGGGCAGGTCGCCGCCGAGATCCGCGACTTCAAGCCCCCCGAGCCCTACAAGGGCAAGGGCGTGCGCTACGTCGGCGAGACGGTGATCATCAAAGAGACCAAGAAGAAGTAACGCACATGGAAAGCCGCCATGATCGATAAGAACGCCGCCCGCCTGCGCCGCTCCCGCCAGACCCGCCTCAAGATCCGGGAACTGGGCGTGATGCGCCTCACTGTGCATCGCACCAACACCCACATCTACGCCCAGATCACCTCTGCGCGGGGCGACAAGGTGTTCGCCACCGCCTCCAGCGTCGAGAAGGAACTGCGCGGCCAGCTCGCCCACGGCGGCAACCGCAAGGCTGCCGAGGCTGTCGGGCAGAGGATCGCGCAGAAGGCGAAGGCGAAGGGCATTGAGTCCGTCGCTTTCGACCGCGCCGGATACCGCTACCACGGGCGCGTCAAGGCGCTCGCCGAGGCCGCCCGCGCCGGCGGCCTGAAGTTCTAGAGGATTCGCCATGGCAAAGATGCAAGCCCGCATGCAACAGGAAGACCGCGGAGACGGCCTGCGCGAGAAGATGGTCGCGATCAACCGCGTCACCAAGGTGGTGAAGGGCGGCCGCGTGCTCGGCTTCGCGGCGCTCACCGTGGTCGGCGACGGCGACGGCAGCATCGGCATGGGCAAGGGCAAGGCGCGCGAGGTTCCGGTCGCGGTGCAGAAGGCGATGGAGGAGGCGCGCCGCCGCATGGTCAAGGTGAACCTGAAGAACGGCACCCTGCACCACGCCGTCATCGGCCGCCACGGCTCGGCCAAGGTCCTGATGCAGCCGGCGTCGGAGGGCACCGGCATCATCGCCGGCGGCCCGATGCGCGCGGTGTTCGAGGTGATGGGCGTGACCAACGTGCTCGCCAAGTGCTTCGGCTCGACCAACCCCTACAACGTCGTTCGCGCGACGCTGAAGGGCCTGCAGGCGATGAACACGCCGGCAGAGATCGCCGCCAAGCGCGGCAAGAAGATCGAAGAGATCGTTTCCTAGGAGCACGGGGATGGCCGCAGAGAAGATCAAGGTGAAGCTGGTGAAGAGCACGGCGGGCTGCAAGACCGGCCACGTCGCGACCGTTCGCGGCCTCGGCCTGAAGCGCCTGCAACAGACCGTCGAGCTGGTCGACACCCCGGAGGTGCGGGGCATGATCAACCGCGTCAACTACCTCGTGCGCATCGAAAGGTAAGCCGATGAGACTGAACACACTCAAGCCGGCGCCCGGCGCCAAGCAGGTGCGCCACCGCGTCGGCCGTGGCATCGGCTCGGGCTGGGGCAAGACCGCGGGACTGGGCCACAAGGGCCAGCGCGCGCGCGCGGGCGGCTACCACAAGGTGGGCTTCGAGGGCGGCCAGATGCCCCTGCATCGCCGTCTGCCCAAGCGCGGCTTCACCTCGCTCTCGCGCGAGGCGACCGCAGAGGTCCGTCTGTCGGACCTCAACCGCGTCAAGGCTGCAGAGATCGACCTGGCGGCGCTCAAGGCCGAGGGGCTGGTGCCGCGCGGCGCACTGGCGGCAAAGGTCATCCTTTGCGGCAAGCTGGAGCGCAAGCTGGTCCTGAAGGGCGTCAAGTCGACCAAGGGCGCCCGCGCCGCGATCGAGGCCGCCGGCGGCAGCATCACCGAGCCGGCCGAGAAGGCCAAGCTGGTGCGCAACTCCGCGGCCAAGAAGGCCTGACGGGCGGACGCTCGGTGGCGACCACGCTCCCCAACGCCGGCAAGACCGGACGCTATGGCGACCTGAAGAGGCGGCTGCTGTTCCTCCTCGGGGCGCTGTTCGTGTTCCGCATCGGCGCGCACATCCCGGTGCCGGGCATCGACCCCAATGTGCTGGCCGAGCTGTTCGCCGGCCAGCAGGGCGGCATCCTGGGGATGTTCAACATGTTCTCGGGCGGCGCGCTGTCGCGCTTCACCATCTTCGCCCTGGGCATCATGCCGTACATCTCTGCCTCGATCATCATGCAACTGATGACCGCGGTCAGCCCGCATCTGGAGCAGCTGAAGAAGGAGGGCGAGGCCGGACGGCGCAAGATCACGCAATACACGCGCTACGGCACGCTCGCGCTGGCGCTGTTCCAGGGCACCGGGATCGCGATCGCGCTGGAGTCGCAGGCCAACCTGGTGCTCGACCCCGGCATGATGTTCCGCATCACCACGGTCACCACGCTGGTGACAGGCACCATGTTCCTGATGTGGCTGGGCGAGCAGATCACCGAGCGCGGCCTGGGCAACGGCATCTCGGTCATCATCTTCGCCGGCATCGCCGCCGGTCTGCCTTCCGCCATCGCCGGCACCCTGGAACTGGTTCGCACCGGCGCCATGCACCCCCTGGTGGCGCTGCTGATCGCGGTTGGGGTGGTCGTGGTCACCGCCTTCGTCGTCTTCGTGGAGCGTGGCCAGCGCAAGATCCTGGTCAACTACGCCAAGCGCCAGGTGGGCAACCGCGTCTACGGCGGACAGAGCTCGCACCTGCCGTTCAAGCTCAACATGGCCGGGGTGATCCCGCCGATCTTCGCCTCCTCCCTCATCCTGTTCCCGGCGACGCTGCTCAGCTGGTTCAGCTCCGGCGAGGGCATGGTCTGGCTCAAGGACCTTGCCGGGACGCTGTCCCCCGGGCAGCCGATCTACGTCATGCTCTACGGCGGCCTGATCGTGTTCTTCTGCTTCTTCTACACCGCGCTGCAGTACAACCCGAAGGAAACCGCGGACAACCTGAAGAAGTCGGGCGCGTTCGTCCCCGGCATCCGTCCCGGCGACCAGACCGCGCGCTACCTGGAGAAGATCCTGACGCGCCTGACACTGGTGGGCGCGGCCTACGTCACGCTCGTGTGCCTGCTGCCGGAGTTCCTCATCCTGCGCTGGAACGTGCCGTTCTATTTCGGCGGCACCTCGCTGCTGATCATCGTCGTCGTGACGATGGATTTCATGGCGCAGGTGCAGGCCTACGTCATGACCCACCAGTACGAGAGCCTGCTGCGCAAGGCCAACTTCAAGGGCGGCCTGCCGGCGCGCTAGGCGCGGGCGGGGCGCGGGAAAGCGGGCATAGGAGAACGATCATGAAAGTCATGGCATCAGTGAAGAAGATCTGCCGCAAGTGCAAGGTCATCCGCCGCAAGGGCGTGGTTCGCGTCATCTGCTCTGACCCGCGCCACAAGCAGCGGCAGGGCTGAACCGAGCCCCCGATTGCTTGATAAGGCATTGAGAAAACGGATATAATTCAAGGTTTTCCCCAGGCATACCCGGACACATCCCATGGCCCGAATCGCAGGCATCAACATCCCGAACCACCAGCACGCCGGCATCGCGCTGACCGCGATCTACGGCATCGGCCGCGCCCGCGCGCTCGCGATCTGCAAGGCCGCCGGGGTCGAGGGAACGCGCAAGATCAAGGACCTCACCGACGCCGAGATGGAGCGCGTGCGCGAGGGCGTGACCCGCTTCGCCGTCGAGGGCGACCTGCGCCGCGAGGTGCAGATGTCCATCAAGCGCCTGATCGACCTGGGTTGCTACCGGGGCTCGCGCCACCGCAAGGGCCTTCCGGTCCGCGGCCAGCGCACCCGCACCAACGCCCGCACCCGCAAGGGCCCGCGCAAGGCCGCGATCAAGATGAACGCGCCGGCCGGCAAGATCTA
>JALHLN010000196.1 GCA_022844545.1 Burkholderiales bacterium
GCGCAGGGCCGCGACCAGCAGCTCCAGCAGGCCCAGCACGCCCGCCAGCACCGCCACGAACCCCAGGCCGAAGCGCCAGTCCGGGATCGCGAGCATCAGGAGGACGGCGATCAACGCGGCGCAGGCGGCCGCGGCCCACAGGTAGGCGGGCGGCGTCCGGGTCGCTTCACCGTCGATGCCGCGGAACAATGCCGCGGGGCTCACCGAGAGCGCGCGGCCGATCGCCGGCAGCGCGAAGCCGAGCGCGGTGAGCACGCCGAAGCACCACGCGGCCGCAAGCGGCACGCCCAGGGATCCGAGATCCGCCGCCACCGGCAGGCGCTCGGCCGCGACCGTCGCGCCCGCCAGCGCGAGCATCCCGCCCAGGACGATCCCCGCGAAGCTCGCGCCACCGGCCAGCATCAGGACCTGGCCGGCATAGACCGCGAGCAGGCGGCGATCGCGCAAGCCCAGGGCGCGCAGCGTCGCGATCGTCGCCAGCTTGCCCTGCAGGTATGCGTGCACGCTGTTGAGCACCCCAAGGCCGCCCACGAACAGCGCGCTGAAGCCGATCAGCAGCAGCCCGGAGGCGATCTGGCCCAGGACCTCGGACACCCGCTCGCCGCGATCGGCCATGGTGCGGATCTCCCAGTCGGAACCGGGAAACGCGCGCGCCATCTCCAGCCTGAGCGCCCTCGCATCGCCCGGGCTCGTGATGCGGTGGCGGTAGTTGACCCGGCTGCCCGGCGCGATCAGTCCGGTCGAGGCGAGCGCCTCCGCGGCGAGCAGCACCGGCGGGCCGTTCCAGTCCGCGCGCAGGCTGCGGTCAGGCTGGCGCTCGACGATCGCGCGCACCTCTGCCTGCAGCGTGCCGATCCGCACGCGGTCCCCCTGCCGCAGCCCGAGGCGCCGCGCAACCGTGGGATCAAGCGCCGCGCCCCATAGGCCGTCGCGCGAGGCGAGCGCCTGCGCGAGCGGCTGCGCCGGCGCAAGGCGCATCTCGCCCACCAGCGGATAGTGGCCGTCCACGCCCTGCAGTTCGACCAGCAGCGAGCGTCCGTCCGCCACCCGCAGCATGGTGCGCATCTCCACCAGCAGCGACAGCTCGCCCCGGGCGCGGATCCAGTCCGACTCCTGCGGCGTGAGCAGGCGGTCCGCGCGCAGCTCGAGGTCGCCGCCGAACAGCGCCCGCGCGTCGTCCACCAGCGCGCGGCCCAGCTGGCGATGCAGGCCGCCGCTGGCCGCGATCAGGGCCACGCCCAGCACCAGGCAGGCGCAGAACACCCACAGCGAGCGCCCGCCGTGGCGCAGGTCGCGCCAGGCGAACTCAAGCATCGGCCAGCCTGCCGCCGTGCAGGCGCAGCACCCGGTCGCAGCGCGCCGCGAGGGCCGCATTGTGGGTCACCAGCACCAGCGAGCCGCTTTCGCGCCGGCACAGCTCGAACAGCAGGTCCGCCACCGCCTCGCCGGTGCGGTCATCCAGGCTGCCGGTGGGCTCGTCCGCCAGCACCAGCCGCGGTCCGTGCGCGAGCGCGCGCGCGATGGCCACGCGCTGCTGCTCTCCACCGGAGAGCTCGGATGGATGGTGCGCGGCGCGAGCGGACAGGCCGACCGCGTCGAGCAGCGCTCGCGCGCGTTCATGCGCGTCGGCGCGCCCGGCGATCTCCAGCGGCAAGGCGATATTCTCCAGCGCGTCGAGGCTCGGCACGAGGTGGAAAGACTGGAACACGATGCCGATGCGGTCGCGGCGCAGGTCGGCGAGCGCGTCCGCATCGAGTTCGCCCAGGGAGCGGCCGTCGATCTCCACGCGGCCGGCGCCGGGCCGCTCCAGGCCCGCAAGCAGGAGCAGCAGGGTGGATTTGCCGGAACCGGAGGGACCGGTCACCGCGATGCGCTCGCCAGTTGCGACCGAGAAGTCCACGCGGTCGAGCACCGGGACGGGCGTGCCCGCCAGCAGGTAGTGCATGGATACGCCGGACAGGCGTGCGACCGGCGCAGCCAAGGTTCGCGCGCCTGCGGCCTATTTCTTCTCGAAGTGCGAGCGCGCGCGGTCGATCGCCTCCTGCAGGTCCTTCCATGCCTGGTCGGCGCCGGACATCATGTCGCGCCAGGCGTCGGTGGAGGCGTTCTGCAGCAGCTTCATCTGGTAGAGCGCCTCGTCGCGCCGGCTGTTGAGCGCCGCGAGCTGCTTCTCGGCCTCGGTTTTCATCGTCGCCTGCGCCTCGCGGGTCTTCGCCTCCCACTTCGCGGCCTCGCCGTTCCATTCGTCCAGCTGCTGCTTGAGCTTCTGCACGTACTCGTCGCGGTTCATGGCGCCTCCCGGGGTGACAGGAACCCCATTGTAGTCCCGCGCACCGCATACAATTCACCCCGCCCGCCATGACCACGCCTTCCCTCTGGCGCTCCATGCGCCTGTCCTACCTGCCCCCGCTGATGGTCTACATGGCCGCGGGCATCCAGGGCCTCACCGGCATCGTCGGCACCTTCTTCATCAAGGAGTACCTCGACCTGTCGGCCGAGTTCCTGGCGGCCCTCGGCTTCTGGGCGATCCTGCCCTACACCATCAAGATGGTCGCCGGGCACATCGTGGACCTGGTGTGGCGCTGGAAGGAAACGCTGGTGTTCCTCGGCGCCGGCCTCATGGCCGCCAGCATCGGCATCATGATCGGCCTGCTCGCCGATCCGGCGGCGATGAAGGCGGTGATGCCGGCGGCGAGCTGGTTCGTGCTCGCCGTGCTGCTCTCCCCGGTGGGCTTCATGATCCAGGACGTGGTCGCCGACGCCATGACGGTGGAAGCGGTGCCGCGCCTGGATGCCGACGGACGCGAGTTCGCGCCGGAGGAACGCCGCGCCATGCACACCACCATGCAGACGCTGGGGCGCGTGGCGATCATCGGCGGCCTCACCCTGGTGTCGGTGGTGAACGTGTTCCTGATGCAGGGCGTGCACCTCTTGCCCGAGCCGCAGAAGGTCGCGGCCTACCTGCGGGTCTACGAGTGGGCGCTGGTGATTCCCGCGGTGTCGGTCTCCGGGGTGCTGCTGGCGGCCTGGATCCGCCACCGCAATCCGCTGCAGTACCGGCATGAGGTGACGCCGCCGCCGGTCAACTGGTGGATCCTGGGCGGCGGCGCCGTGTTCACCGGCGTGTCCATCGGCGTCGGCCTGGGACGCTTCAGCTACGGCCAGGAATTCGTCTTCGGCGCCTCGATGGCGGTGGTGATGTTCATGATCTGGCGCCTGGTGCGCGAGCTGGACGCCGAGGCGCGCGCGACGCTCATCGGCACCGCCGCGGTGATCTGGATGTTCCGCGCCATGCCGGGCGC
Organism: Burkholderiales bacterium; assembly: GCA_022844545.1. GTDB lineage: Bacteria > Pseudomonadota > Gammaproteobacteria > Burkholderiales > SG8-39 > RBG-16-66-20. Next base: position 3,303 of record JALHLN010000196.1, read on the forward strand.
CGGCGCGGGCGCGAGCTGGTGGATGATCGATGAACTCAAGTTCGACCAGCAGTTCCTCGCGCAGTTGTCCCTGATCGCGAGCGGCCTGACCCTCGCGGCGCTGTTCGCGTTCCGGCGCTTCATGGCCGAGCGCTCCATCTACTACATCGTGGGTTTCCTGACGATCGCCGGCGCGATCCTGATGCTGCCGCAGCTGGGCATGGTCTACGGCGTGCACGAATGGACCGCGGCGCGCACCGGCGGCGTGGTGGACGCGCGCTTCATCGCCGTCATCGACACCGCGCTGGAATCGCCTCTGGGGCAGATCGCCATGGTGCCGATGCTGGCCTGGATCGCGAACTCGGCCCCGGAGAAGCTGAAGGCGACCTACTTCGCGGTCATGGCGTCCTTCACCAACCTCGCGCTGTCGGCCTCGCAGCTGGGCACGAAGTACCTCAACCAGGTGTTCACGGTGACCCGCGAAGTGAAGGACCCGGCCACCGGCGCCGTCAAGGTGCCGGCCGACTACAGCCAGCTCGGCGAGCTGTTCATCACGGTGACCGTGATCGCGCTGGTGCTGCCGCTGGCGACGATCTGGCTGGTTCGCCGCGCGCGGATGCGCAGCGCCTAGGGCGCCGGGTTCAGCACTCGTATACCAGCTTCGGTCGCAATGCGTCTTCCGCCGCGCCCTCGCCCGGATAGCCCAGGCAGTGCGAGACGTAGCGCACGCCTTCCAGCACGCGGTCGCGATTGCGATGCTGGTGACCGTAGACGTGGACGCTGGAACCAAGCGTGCGCAGCTGCCGCTCGATGCCAAGCGAGCCGGCGACGCGGCTGAAGTTGAACGCCGGATGGCGGTCGGGCTGGCGATGAAGGTTCGCGGCCGCTTCCTCCGGGGCGCGGAACATCACTTCCCGGCGCGGCAGGAAGTGGCTGAACGACACCACCGGCGCATCGTAGGCGCGCGCGAGATGATCCTCGTTGCCTAGCAGCAGCCGCTCTGCGGCCGCGCCGGCGTCGCCGTCGGGCCAGCGCACGAACAGGTCGTCCGCCCACATCGACTGCGCCGCATCCTCGGTGGCCTTCTCGACGTAGAGGCTGTCAGGGCCGTGCTCCGGCTTCTGGTACCAGGACGCCAGCGGCACGATCCATACCGCCGCCCCCCTGCCGTTGCCCAGGCGTGCCGGCCGGGTGCGCACGCCGATTTCGCCGCACAGCGCCTCGATGCGGTCGAGTTTTTCCTGCGAATCCGCGAAGCCGCCCCTCCTCAGCCAGGCCTCGTGGTTCCCGGGCACGAAGAACACCTCGGCGAAGCGCGCGCGCAGGCCTTCGAGCGTGCGCGCCAGGGTATCCATGTTGTCGCTGACGTCCCCGGCCACCAGCAGCGCGTCGTCGAGATGGTCATGCCCGGCCGAGGCGGCGGCGATCCGTTCACGGTTGCGCGGAAAGTCGGCATGCAGGTCGGACCAGGCGAAGACGCGCATCGCGCGATGATACGACCATCGCGGCGAGGCCGGGAAGCTCAGCGCAGCGCGGCCATTCCCGGAGCGGCTTGCTGCTGCCGCTGGTGCTCGCGGCGCTTCATGGCGAGGTACTCGCCCCGCTCCATTTCATGCAACTGGCGCGCATAGCGCTCGGTGCCGGCAAACCAGTCCTGCAGGCGCTTCTCGAGCTGCGCCTGCGGCGGTGTCGCCATGGCGCCGAGGAAGGACTCGACCGCGAGGTAGTAGCGCATCGTGTTGCGTTCCACCACCCCCCGCATGCCGCCGATGTGCTGCGGCGAACGACCCCTTGTCGCGGGTGCGATGGTGAATCCGACCTTGTCGCTGCCGGCGGTGCCGAGGTAGGCCTGCATCGCGAGCTGGCCCATCGCGCCGACGCCGTAGGCGTAGGCGAGGTGGATGAACGTCCGGCCGTCGTCCATCGGGATGGCCTCGAACGCGATGCGATAGTCGCGCGTGCCCATCGGTCCCTTCTCCGCCTCCAGCCGGACCTGCAGGTAGGTCTCGCTCTGGGCGGCGACACGGTATGAGAACGCCACCGCGTAGGCCTGGTCCAGTGCCTGCTCGGTCTTCTTGCCGACGCTGACGTTGAGGATGCTGCCGCCGGCGGCGGGCCGGCAGTACTTGGTGTTGATGTGCAGGATCAGGATTTCGCACCAGTTCCCGGGGCGGCTGAGCGCCGCGGCCGTCGTGGCGAACGGATGGTCCATGACGGCGTAGATGTCGCCTGCCACGCCCTCGGAGGACTCCTTCGAGCGCATCGCCAGAGGCTTGCCGAACTGGTTGCTGGTCAGTTCGCCAAGCAGTTCGGCGTGGTTCGCGCGCAGGATGCTCGCCGCAGCGGGGTCATTGGCATGCACGGAGCCGGCATTCAAGCCAAGCACGACGGCGGCGAAAACAGGAACGATCCATGGCATCGCGGATTCCCCGAAAAAGGGGAAGCATGGGCGAGAGCCGCCTCCGCGTATGTGCGGACACCAACACAGCGGGAAGCCGGCTACGGCCGGCGGCAGGCGCCCTGCGCCGCCACCCAGCCGGCCATCTCGGCAATGGCGCGGTCCGCGGCACGGGCGAACGCGGCGG